>JAKJGQ010000003.1 GCA_022704305.1 Thermotogae bacterium
ATAAAATCAATTTTGTTTTCCTTTGCCTTCTTAAGTACATCTGCTATTTCCAGCACTCCCGGAGTAGTGTTGTATGGTTCGTCTATAAGCTCGTCATTCACTTTTATTTCGACGGTACTCATAAGAACCGAATCCCTGTGAGATTCCCTCATAAGATGATGAAGCAAACATACACAGGTAGACTTTCCGTTGGTACCTGTCACGGTAAAAAATCTGAAATCTTTTGGATCCACATCAGCCATGAGATATGCAATATCCGCGAGAGCTTTTCTGGTATCCTTTACCAAGATATAGTCAAACTGAAGTTCAGGCGGAATTTTTGATTTGTTCTGAAGAATGACAAGGCCGGCTTCGTGTTTAACTGCTATGTCTATATAATCATGGCCGTCGACTTTTGGTCCTTTAACTGCTACAAAAATATCGCCTTTCCTTGTTTCCTTGCTGTTGGATGTCAGACCGTATAACTCTCGTTCTAACTGTTCGGGTACTCTTTTCTTTACAGTCTGGCCTTTAAGACACTCTATTACCTGATTAAGAGTAATCATAAGTCATTCCCTCCCAAAAATCTTTAATTTTCCGCACCTTTTCAATTTTACATCTATTTTTTGACTTTGACAAGTTTTTTGTCTTCAATCATGATTCGGAGAGTATTAAGATAATTTAATCAATAATTAACTTTTTTATTTGCCAAAAATAAAAGTTTTTGCTATAATACTATTAGCACTCAAAAAAGAGGAGTGATAAAAAATGGGTCCTGACTTAACAGAGAGGCAAAAAGATGTTCTGATGGCCATAGTCACGCTTTATATCAAAAATCAGAAACCGGTGAGCTCTGATGATGTGCTGAGCAATACCAAAATGAATACCAGCAGTGCTACGGTTAGAAATGACATGCAAAAGCTCCAGCACCTGAAGTACATATTCCAGCAGCATACAAGCGGCGGAAGAATTCCTACAGATCGTGCCGTCAAACTCTACTTCGATGTGGTCAAGGAACTTTATTCGAACAATTCATCTGTTCTTGATATACCTAAAGAGTACAAGTTTTATGATCTCAACCTGATGTTTGAAAACGTTTCCAAAATGATATCAAATACACTTGAGTCACTTGTGATATTTGAGTATCCAAATCCAAGGTATCTTTATATAACCAGAGCGGTTGTAACTCCGGTGACTGAAAGTCACTGCGTCATAACGCTTCTTACCAGCCTTGGGCTTACGATCTCCCGTACAATGGAGATATACGATCTTCCTCATCCCAAAGAACTGGAAAGTCTTTTAAATAAAGGACTCACAGGTAAATCTCTCTCAGAGGTATTCTCGGCTGTAAAATTGCAGTCTGTCCAGGCCCAGGATGAGAGAGTGGTAAATATGTTCAAGCTGGTCGAGGGCCTTGTAAATGAATTCTCCAGAATCAAGTATACTACAAACGGCTTTGATATTCTGATATCAAAAAACCGGCCGCCCATAGAAAGTATCGAGATGCTGGCATGTATTGTGGGTAATGATAAGATAAAGGAGGAACTGTTCAGAAATCTGACCGCCAACAGGGATATTAATCTTTGTCTTGGAAATGAGCTGGTTACAGGAGAAACTTACAGGCAATTAAAGAATTTTGCTTTTTTCTATACTTCATACTGTAATGGTGTTAATCCGGTAGGCAGGATCTTTGTCATTACCAATAAATTTTCTGATTACGAAAAAAATTATAAAGTTATTAATGAGTATACATCAAGATTTTCCGAGATAATATCTAAAAATCTTTAAAAAATAGATCTGGAGGTGCAGTATGTCTCAGGACATAAAAAAAGAGCAGGAACAAGTTATAAACGAACAGTCAAACATAGGTGAAACTACTGGAAAAGAGGATTGTCAGAACATTATGCCCGAAAATGCGGAGCTTGAAAAAAGCAAAGAAAGGATATCCGAACTTGAGCAGGAAGTAATGAAGTTCAGAAATGCAGCTATACAACTGAAAATGGATTTTGAAAGTTTCAAGGATATAGTGGACAGAGAAAAGAAGAATATCGAGATAAAAACCAAAGAAGATACTTTGAAAAAGTTTATACCTGTCTTTGAAAAATTTGGAATATCAATGAAGTATTCAGATGGTTCGGATTTTGCCAAAGCTATGGAGATGATATTCAGAGATTTTATGAACGCCTTTGAAAAATGTGGCTTAACGTTTATTCATCCTGAAAAATCAGACCAGTTTGATCCTTTTGAGCATGAAGTAATTGATAAGTGTGAAACCTCTGAGGTAAGCGAGTATCACGTTTTTGAGACCAAAACCTATGGCTACAAGCTTAACGGCACGGTTTTACGTGCTGCACAGGTTGTTGTGGCAGTTAAGCCTAAAGAGAAGAAAGAGGAAGTTAAGACACAGTGTGCGGAGAAAGCTGAAGAAGGTGAAAAATAATGCCTCAGAAAAAGGATTATTATGGTACACTTGGGGTGTCAAGAGATGCTTCGCTTGACGATATAAAAAAAGCGTACCGGCTCCTTGTCAAGGAATGGCATCCGGATAGGCACTTTGAGGATAAGAAGGTTGCTGAAGAAAAATTTAAGGAGATTCAGGAGGCATATGAGGTTTTAAGCGATCCTGAAAAGAAAAAGCTTTACGACAGATTCGGTTTTGTTCCGGAAAACGGTGGAATGCCAAATTCTGATGGTTATTCAGGTTCCGGAGGATTTGAAGATGTCTTTAAGGATATATTTGGTGAAGGCAGGGCGGGAACTGGCCCTTTTTCTGATTTTTTTGATATGTTTTTCAACGACTCTTCATCCAAAAGCCAGAGAAGAACCTCTCAGCCGCCTCAGAAGGGTGAGGATATAAGAGTTAACGTCACTATGGATATGAGAGAAGTACTTGAGGATACTCAGAAAACAATAGAGTATAATAAATATGAGGCTTGTCCTGCATGCCACGGAAACGGTTCGGAGCATGGCACATCCTTCAGAAAATGTCCAAGATGTAATGGAGAAGGTACTATACATGAAGAACAGAGGACTTTCTTCGGAGTGTTTGTAAAAACATATCCTTGCCCTACATGCAATGGCTTGGGAAAGATAATAGAGAAAAAATGTTCTGTGTGTAGCGGTGCAGGTAAGACCTTTAAAAATGAAAAGTTTATCATAACCATTCCAAGCGGTGTTGAAGATGGTTTCATATTAAGAGTGACAGGAAAAGGAAACTCTGGAAAGAACGGCGGACCCAACGGTGATCTGCTTGTTGGAATAAGAATAAATTCTGACAAGAGGTTCATCCGTAAGGGGACGGATCTTGAAACCCAGGTTGATATAGACTATCTGCAGGCTCTTTTGGGTGACAGGATAAAGATACCTACTCTTGAAGGCGATGTATACGAAAAAATTTCTGAAGGAACCAGTCCTAATACTGTTATCAGACTTAAAGGCTTAGGAATACCTGACTTCAGGACTAAAAAACGCGGGGATATTTATGTGAGGATAAATGTAAAGATAGATAAGCCTTCAATCCGCGAAAAAAAGCTTCTTAAGGAGCTTGCACAGATGAGGGGAATCAGCGCCGAGTAGATCCTTGCACGAATTATTTTTGGCACAGACGGGAGGGGGATATGGGGTTGAAATTAAGCAGGCCTGTTGATGTCAGACGAACTGCCGCAGATTATATTATAATAACGGCAGGGACTTTTTTTACCGCTCTGGGAATAGTTGTTTTTTTGGTCCCGTTCAATATAATTGCCGGCGGTGTATCCGGACTTTCTATGGTAACCAACTATCTTTTCAACTGGTGGATAGGTACCCAGATGCTTATTTACAATCTTTTTCTTTTTGTACTTGCATTTTGGCTGCTTGGAGTAGGCTTTGGAGTTAAGAGCATATACTCAGCTGTGACTCTTTCTGTATTTATCGATCTGCTTCAGCAGGGATTTAAGCTTGATAAGCTTATGCTCGGAATAACCTCATCGCACTCAGTTGATATGACCCTTTTAAGTGCAGTTTACGGAGCTGTAATAACGGGTTTTGGCGTAGGGATAGTGATATGGAGGGGGGCGACCACTGGAGGTACTGATATCTTGGCTATGATAATGAATAAGTATCTCAGTATATCCGTAGGAACCAGCCTGATAATTGTAGATTCTGTGATAACGGCGCTTTCGCTTATCATAAATCCTTTGATACCTATGTATGGGTTAATAACCATTTTTATCTCAAGCAAAGTAATAGATGCAGTTGTGGACGGATTTGAGTCTACACGAACTGTTTTGATTATTAGCGATTATTATGATAAAATAAAAGAAAGAATATATACAGATCTTGACAGGGGTGTCACTTATATAAAAGGCACAGGCACATATACTAACAAGGACAAGAACATAGTAATGGTAACCGTTCCGCGTACGGAGATAGGGATGTTAAAAAAAATAATAAAAGAGGTTGATCCTGTTTCATTCACAACAGTTCTTTCTACAAATGAAACCATAGGATACGGCTTTAAAAAAATAACCAAATAACTTTATATTAGGTGAGGTGTTATATGGATCCTTCGGGCAGTAGCAGCCCATACTTAGTATGGCAGATTATATCCATTTTTTTCCTTTTGCTTTTGTCGGCTTTTTTCTCATCTGCAGAAACAACTCTTACTACCATAGGCAAACTGAAGATAAAAGAGATGATGGAGAAAAGGGAGGATAGGTTTGCCGGAATAGAGGATTACTTTGCAAAACAAAAACAGTATCTTACCACCATTCTTATAATGAACAATATAGTGAACATTGTTGCTTCGTCTCTTACCACCATAACTCTAGTAAGCATTTTTCCGGGAGACAGCGGAAGGGTCGTGGCTATATCGTCAGGACTGATGACTTTGCTGATACTTACTTTTGGTGAGATAACGCCGAAAGTATATGCCAGGGAAAACGCAGAAAAGCTTTTTAAGTTTTCATACCACATAATAAATGTTCTTAATATCATCCTTACCCCTGTGGTTTGGGTATTTATAAATATATCAAACGTATTCATAAAAATTTTCGGAGGAAAAACCATCGTATCAGCCCCTTTTATCACAGAAGATGAAATACTGGGTTATCTTGACTTGGGACATGAAGAAGGGGTAATAGAAAAGCATGAAAAGCTTCTCATGCAGAGAAGCCTTGAAATGCGCGAGATATCAGTTAAGGAGGTTATGTCTCCAAGAATAGACATAGTTGCTCTTGAAGATACGCAGACCATAAAAAACTTAATAGAGCTTATTAATGATGAAGGATACTCCAGGATACCGGTTTACAGGGATTCGCTTGATTCGATAGTAGGTATATGTTACGCCAAGGATGTTTTTAAGATACTTAATCAGAATGACAGTTATGAAAAGGTTAAAAACCTTCCTGTGACGCAGATAATGCATAAGCCTTACTTTGTACCGATGACGATGAAGGTTAAGGATGTATTGAAGATGATTCTTGCAAACAGGGTGCATATGTCCATTGTTGTTGATGAATACGGCGGAACAGCCGGACTGGTAACTCTTGAAGATGTTCTTGAGGAACTTACCGGAGAGATAATGGATGAGTACGACGATGTTAAAGAGGAGACTCAGTTTTTCAGAATAGATGATTCTACACTTCTTTGTAAAGGAACTACTCCTATTAACGATCTTGAAAGAGAGTTTGACAAGGAGTTTCCGGAAACTGAATATGAAACATTGAGCGGATTTGTGCTTGAAAAGTTTGAACGTTTTCCAACACCCGGTGAAAAGCTGAGCGTCGATGATTTTGAGTTTGAAGTAGTGGCTGTTTCCATGAACAGAATAGAAAAAGTAAAGGTTCACTGTACGGTCCATGACGAAAAAACAGCAGGAAGTGATGATGATGACCTATAAGACGCAGGATGAGGTAATAAGGCAGCTGTATGAACAAGCTGTAAATGTGCGTGAAAAAGCGTATGTTCCATACTCCGGGTTTAAAGTAGGGGCAGCTTTGCTTGGAAAAAGCGGGAAAATTTTTACCGGCTGCAATGTTGAAAATGTTTCTTACGGTCTTACGGTCTGTGCTGAACGTAATGCTTTTTTTAAAGCTGTTTCTGAGGGCGAGACTGCCTTTGCCGCTCTGCTGGTGGTTGCCGATACCCCTGAGCCTGTAAGCCCTTGCGGAGCATGCAGACAGGTCATGGCAGAGTTTGGAGATTTTGAGGTAATTCTTTCCAATCTTTCATATCAGCTAAAAAGAATGTTTGTCCACGAGCTTTTGCCGTACTCCTTTGATAAGGATAATCTTAATGCTGACAAATAATGATATGTCCTATACGGTGCTTATAATTGATGATTCTCCTATAAATAGAATGTTCATAAAAACCGTCGTTGAAGACGGACTTGTTGGTTTTAAGGTGATAGAATGCGAAAATGGCCGCCATGGCTTAAGCATGGCCAGAGAAAAAAATCCTGATCTTATTCTTTTAGATATAATGATGCCTGAGATGGATGGCTATACAGTATGCGGACTGCTTAAGAATGACCCGTCTACCAAAGAAATACCGGTAATATTTTTAAGTGCGCTGTCTGAAATAGAAGATAAAACCAAGGGATTTGAAGCAGGTGGTGTAGACTACATAACCAAGCCGGCCGATCCGAGGGAAATTCTTGCACGGGTCTTTGCCCATGCCAGACTTTACAGGACGCAAAGATCACTTTTAGATTATATAAACAGGATAGACCAGGAGCTTAGCATAGCCCAGATAGTTCAGTTTGAGCTTCTTCCCAAAAATCTAAGGATTAATGATCTCAAAATGGAATGGCTTTATCAGATATCCAACAATGTTTCAGGCGATATATTCGGAGTAATACCGTATGACCAACAAGACAGTATTGTTTATATAGTCGATGTCTCAGGACACGGAGTAGCCTCTGCGATGAGGTCGACCATGATAAAGCAGAAACTGGAAAGTATAGTACTTTCCAAGGGAATAACGGATCCTGAAATTATTGCCAAGAACATAGAAAACGAGCTTTCCGGAATATTTTTTGACGGGGCATACTTTACCATGGTAATTGCAAGGGTAACCCAAACACAGGTTGAGCTTTGCAACTTCGGACACCGTGAGCCGGTTTTGATTAACAAAGATGGAATGCGTATAATAAACGGTTCCGACTTTCCTATCGGTTTTGGAATAATAAAGAATATCCCTGTGGCCAAAACGAAGTTTGATTTTTTGCGTGATGATGTTCTTGTGCTTTATACTGATGGTCTTGTTGAAACAACAAATAATAATGATCTTTCAATACCTTTTGAAAAAATACTTGAGATAATCGGTTCTGTAGAAAACAAAACACCTATAAACATAGTAAACGCAATCTCCCATGAACTTAAATCATTTCTTGGGGACAAACAGCCTGAAGACGATATAACTCTTTTAGTGCTTAAGAGGGAGTAAATTAAATGGATTTCACAGAAAAAATTCTTTCTGAAAAACAGATTTACAAGGGCAAGCTCCTTGATGTGCGTAAGTATGAGGTTGTTCTTCCAAACGGCTTAAAGTCAGGCAGGGAAGTCATAAAGCATATAGGGGCAAGTGCGGTGCTGGCTGTTGACGATGAAAATAATATTTTTATGGTTCGTCAATACAGGTTTGCAGCAGGTGAACATCTTCTGGAGGTTCCTGCCGGAAAGTTTGACAGACATGGTGAAGATCCTCTGGAATGCGCCAGACGGGAGCTTGAAGAAGAAACCGGTAAAAAGGCAGAGTTCTGGAGTTATCTTGGGTACATTCTTACAACGCCAGGCTTTACAGATGAGAAGATACATCTTTTTCTCGCCAAGGGACTATTTGACGGTAAGACAGATCCGGATTCTGATGAGTTCATTCAGCTTGTAAGAACACCTTTGGCGGAGTTTGAAAAAATGATTCGTGAAGGGAACATCAATGATGCGAAAACAATTGCCGTATATACAAGAGCTAAACTGAGCGGAGGTATATGATTATGAAAGAGGTTAGAGTACGATTTGCCCCAAGCCCAACAGGGTTTCTTCATGTGGGCGGTGCAAGGACAGCATTGTTTAATTATCTTTTTGCCAAGCATCATAACGGCAAGATGATACTCAGAATAGAGGATACCGATGCTGAAAGATCCACAAAAGAGTCTGAGGAACAGCTTATAAGCGCTCTGACATGGCTTGGAATTGACTGGGACGAAGGACCGACTGTGGGAGGACCTTATGGACCTTACAGACAGAGTGAAAGAACTGATATTTACAGGCATAAGGCAGCAGAATTGATGCAAGCCGGTGTGGCCTATGAAGGATATGCCTATCCGCAAGAGCTTGAGAATATACATGATGCTTTGCTTGAAAATGGAGAACCTCCTCACTATACTCAAGAGATGATCAGCAAGTTTGATACTCCCCAGAGAAGGAAAGAGTTTGCAGAAAAGGGAATGAGCCCTGTAATCTACTTTAAGATGCCCCGCAAGGATTATATACTTAAAGATATGATACGTGGAGAGGTGGTCTTTAAAGAAGGTTCAGTAGGAGATTTTGTACTTATAAGAAGCAACGGCCTTCCAACTTACAACTATGCAGTTGTAGTTGACGATATTCTTATGGAAATAACTCATGTAATAAGAGGAGACGACCATATTTCGAATACTCTGAGGCAGCTTGCCATTTATGAGGCTTTTGATGCCCAGACGCCTTATTTTGGGCATGTGTCCATGATCCTTGGTCCTGACGGAAAAAGACTTTCCAAAAGACACGGTGCAACTTCTGTCGAGGAGTTTAAAGACAGAGGATATCTTCCTGAGGCTCTTATAAACTATCTTGTTCTGCTTGGATGGTCACATCCCCAGGCAAAGGAGATAATCCCGCTGACAGAAATGATAGAACATTTCGGTATGGAAAGGGTGAATCCGTCATCGGCCATATTTGATGAGGTTAAGCTCAGATGGATGAACGGAATGTATATACGTCAGGCACAGACCGAAAGAATATTTAAACTTTCTGTTCCCTTTATAATGGAGTCCAAGGTGCTTACCATGGATCAGATACAGGGTAGTAAAAAATGGATAATGCAGGCTATTGAACTTATAAAAACTTCGGTAGAAGAAATTTCGCAGATTCCTTCCGAACTGAGCATATTTATTAACGAGTTTGAATTTGACCTTCAGAACGAGGAGTTTAAGGGATACTTTGAAGCCGAGGGAGTAAAAGACGGATTAAAACATCTCTATGAGCTTATAAACAACGATATGCTCTGGACTGTTGAGTCGATAACGGACAACATAAAATCCTGCATAAAGATAAAGAAACCAGATAAAAAATCTTTTTATATGGCGCTAAGAAAGATACTTACCAACCAGTTCCACGGGCCGGACCTTGTAAAGACCATTCATTTAATAGGAAGGGTCAGGGTTCAGCAGCGGATAGAAAGAGTGGTGTTCTAAATGGATATAAAAATATTTGATACTCTTAAAGGAGAGCTTGTAAACTTTGTCCCCATAAAAAATGACAGCGTTTCAATGTATGTCTGCGGACCTACCGTTTATAATCTTATCCATATTGGAAATTCAAGACCGATGATTGTTTTTGATGCTTTCAGAAGGTTTCTTGAGTATGTCGGGTATAAAGTTACAATGGTTCAGAACTTTACCGATATTGACGATAAGATAATAATAAAAGCTGTTAAAGAGGGTGTTCCCTTTAACGAGATATCAGAAAGATACATTGTTGAATATATGAAAGATGCCCTGGCTCTGAGAATAAGGACGGCCAACTTTCATCCTAAAACCACAAACTATGTGCATGAGATAATCAAGTTTATCAATGAACTCATTGATAAAGGGTTTGCATATGAATCCGCAGGTGATGTCTATTTTGATGTAAGAAAGTTCGAGCAGTATGGTATGCTTTCACATAGGAATCCGGACGATATGAGATCAGGCTCAAGGATAGAGGTTTCTGATATAAAGACTGACCCGCTTGACTTTGCCCTCTGGAAAAAAGCAAAAGAGAATGAACCTTCATGGGAAAGTCCATGGGGAAAAGGTAGACCTGGCTGGCATATTGAATGTTCGGTTATGGCTACCGAGCTTTTGGGAGAGTCATTTGACATACATGCAGGAGGAAATGATCTTATATTCCCACATCATGAGAATGAACGCGCCCAGTCTATGGCACACAGCGGAAATGATTTTGCCAATTACTGGATGCATAACGGTATGATAAAGGTTGCCGGAGATAAAATGTCAAAGTCTATAGGAAACATCTGGCTTGTACGTGATGTTGTGAGCAAGTACGGAGCTGATACGGTCAAAGTGTTTGTCCTTTCCAAGCACTACAGAGTTCCGCTTGATTTCAGCGAGGAAGGACTGCAGGCACAAAAAAAATCCGTAAGCAGAGTTCAGCAGGCTTTAAAAGATGCGGAAGATTTTTTTGCCGGTACGGTGCCGTATGTAAAAAACACTGAGTATATGAAATCGAAGATAGAGACTTTCAAACAGGCATTATCAGACGACTTCAACACCTCAAAGGCTGTCGCCCTTATATTTGATCTTTCGGCAGAGCTTAATAAAGCGTTGTCCGAAAAGAATGAAACCCATGTAATTGAGAACTATCACCTTATACGTAATGAGTTCGGGCCGGTTCTGGGGATCTTTGAAATACAGGAAACCCAGCAGAAAAGTTCGACAGACGATACGGATAAAGTAATGCAGGTCTTGATACAACTGAGAAATCAAGCCAGAACCGACAAAAATTATACTTTGAGTGACAGTATACGCGACGGTCTTGCATCAATCGGGATACAGCTCAAGGATACTCCTGAAGGAACTAAATACATAATACAGTAAAAAACCATGCTTAGGCATGGTTTTTTAGTTTTTAAGCGGGTATCCGGATACTTCAAAGAACTGCTTTTTGAACTGCAGAAATCTATCTTCTTCTATAGCTTTTCTCATATCCTTGACAAGGCTTATATTAAAGTGGAGGTTATGAATGCTTAAAAGCATCTTTCCCAGAATTTCATCCCTCTTGAAAAGATGGTGGATATAGCCCTGTGAATGATTACGGCAGGTATAGCAGGAACAGTTTTCATCTATAGGCTTTTCTATATAAGCACATTTTGAAGCTTTAAGGTTTATTCTTCCATTGTATGTCAAAGCTGTGCCATGCCGTCCCATTCTGGTAGGAAGAACACAGTCGAACATATCCATGCCGTTTTCCACTGAAAGAACCATCATGGTGGGAGAACCTATTCCCATTATATATCTGGGTTTATCGGCGGGCAGCTGCGTACCGAACGACTGAAGAATTTTTTCGGACTCCTGGTACTTTTCTCCTACCGCAAGTCCCCCGAGAGCATATCCGTCAAAAGGAACCGAAGTTATCTGCTCAAGGCTCCTCTGCCGAAGATCCTCAAACAATGCCCCCTGTACAATTCCAAAAAGAGCTTGATCTTTTCTGCTATGACTTTCAAAAGATCTTTTAGCCCAGCGGAAGGTTCTGTCAATGGAAGAAGATACATAATCATGATCGGCATATGCCGTAATACACTCGTCAAATGCCATGGCTATGTCAGAACCGATGCTCTGCTGTATCTTCATGGATATTTCAGGAGTGATTTTTAACTTGGAACCGTCCAGAGGTGAACGGAAGCTAACGCCTTGTTCATCTATAATACGGTCTTTGAGGGAAAATACCTGGAATCCTCCGCTGTCTGTTAGAATAGGTTTTTTCCAGTTCATAAAACTGTGAAGACCGCCGAAAGAATCAAGAACATCAAGACCTGGTCTGAGGAAAAGATGGAAAGCATTTCCAAGAATTATTTCAGAACCGACATCCTCAAGACTTTGCCCTGTAATAGCCTTTACTGTTGCGTTGGTTCCTACGGGCATGAAGACAGGGGTTTCAATTATCCCGTGCTTGGTGTATATTCTCCCTCTGCGGGCATTGGTATACCTGTCAATGTGTAAAAGTTCGTACTTTATAGGTGAAACATCGTTCATAAAATCCTCCGTTTTTTAAATTTTAAGGCCTTGCCTGAGTAAATCAAAGCTTATAAAAAACTCAGGTATTCCTATACAGTAAGGGCCTATTTCATACTGCTGGAAGAACATTACTATGCCTTCTTCGGTAAGATAAAAGTTCTGCTCGTTTTCTATACGCTCAATGCTGTCTGAGAAAAAAGTTCCCTCTTCAGCTTTTTTCATCTGCAGATTGATTTCTTTCAGAATTACGGAAGAGTAGTCATAATCATCACTGAAGATACTGCGCAGCTCAAGATTTTTTCCTGTTGAAAGATCTATATTATAGGCTGTTTTTACGGTGAGACCATGTGCTCCTCCTGTGAACTGGTAGTAGTTCATTGTAAGGCTCATGAACCTTTCGTTCAGAAAATGAAGGTCATACTGTGACCATGCGGCATACTGCATGAAAGGAAAATCATATTTTTTTGAGTCCTCAAATCCCTGTTCTGCCATATCGTATATAGACTGCATAAATTCAGAAGCGTGATTGAAAAACATAGTGTTGATATACTTCTGCGTCGGAATATTTTTCATTCCGTAAAAGATTGGAAACTGCATATTTACTTCAATGATCTCATCATTTTTGGCTATAGTGCAGGTTGCAGAACTTGTAAAAGCCATGGTAAAAACAGATAGAAGCATAACTATAACCAGTACTGATAGTTTTTTCATTTTAACACCTCCGGTAAATTTGATAGTTATCAGTAAATATTTTTTATTCTGAACAAAAGTTCGTTATACGAAAGTTCTTTTCCATCAAGCAGAAAGTCCGGACGTTCTTTGAAGCTTATTCTGCTATCCAGATACTTTAGATTAGAACGGCTCAGACCTATAAAGTCAGGCTTATACTTCATAGGTACTTCAAGCTGGCTGAAATCAACCGTTGTGAGTATAAAACGAGCTATTCTGCTTTTGACGATGCTTCCAAAAGAATCATGATAAGGCCCCGCCACAATATTTTCCTTTTCCTTGCCATAAACACAAAGCCCAAGCCGGATAATCTTTTTTTCCATTTTTTGAGCATATATACTTATAATGGCACATTTTTCTACAGCAATCTCAAGCGTTTCCGGTGTGTAAAGTCCTTGTCTGTACTGCTGTTCAAGCATACTGCCTTTTAGCACTACACTTGGATGGACTCTTAATGTAACAGCATTGGTGCAACAGGCTATAAAGCCGCTTAGGATATCTTTGTGAAACGAGCTTTCTTTAAGGCCGGTCATAATATGAAGACCATAGGGAATCTTAACCTGATCCAAAAGAGCCATTGCAGTATAAACATCTTCTGCGTCATGAGGACGGTTGGCGGCCAAGAGAACATCATCAAAAAACGATTGAACACCAAGTTCAATAAGATCTATTTTATATCTGGAAAGAATATCCAGTTTTTCCGGAGTTATTTCGTGGGGAGAGGTTGAAAACCTTATACCCAGTGCTTGGCCGGAGTTGACTTTAGACTGTGCCCAATCAAGATAAAAACGCATTTTTCCTTCTGTAAGCGCTGTGAAGGTAGAGCCATAAAAAGATATATATACACTGTCTTTTTTTTGAAACCAGTTTACGAACTTCTGAAATTCTCGTTCAAGCCCGTCCTTATCTGGAGGACTGCTGAGACCTGTGGCAGAAAATTCGTTACAGAAACTGCATATTCTTGAACATCCCGCATGTGGAATGAATATAGGAACAATATACTCTTTTTTCATAGAATCCCCCGTAATTTTCTTCAGTAATCCAATTATATCAGCAAAGTACCTTTTCAAAAAGGGAAAAAATAATTTTTAATGTTATAATCGAAAAAAGACTCAAAATGGAAAAAAGGAGGAAGTATGATTCTTATAAAAAATGCGGACGTATACGCTCCAATGCATCTTGGCAAAAAAGATGTTCTGACTGAAGCTGGTTTGATAGGGTTTATCGAAGATTCTATCGATGAAAAAAGATTTCCTGTGGATATTCAGGTTATAGATGCCCGTGGAAAGTATCTTTTTCCTGGTCTGATAGACTCGCATGTCCATATAACCGGAGGTGGAGGCGAAGGAGGGTTCAGCACCAAGACTCCGGAAATACTCCTGAAAAACATAGTACAGGCGGGGATAACAACATTAGTAGGCTGTCTTGGAACAGATGGGTTTTCAAGAAGCATGGAAAATCTTCTTTCAAAGGCATATGCCCTTGAAGATCAGGGAATAAGTACTTTTATCTACAGCGGTTCATACCAGATTCCCGTTCTGTCACTTACCGGCAATTATGAAAAAGATATAATGTTTATTCAAAAGATACTGGGAGTGGGTGAAGTAGCACTGGCAGACCACCGTTCATCACAGCCAGACCTTCAAAGCTTCATAAATCTAGCGGCAGGCTGCCGTGTAGCCGGCATACTGTCAGGTAAGGCGGGAATAATAAATGTCCATGTGGGAGATCAAAAAGAATGCATTGACTATCTTTTTGCAGTATGTGAAAAGACACAGATTCCTCCGTCGCAGTTTCTTCCAACCCATATGAACAGAAGCAGGAAGGTTTTTGAACAGGGGATAATATGGACGGAAAAAGGAGGAAGTATAGATCTTACATCCAGCTCAGGCGAAAAAGATGAAGATATGAAACTTTCATGTGCCAAAGCACTTAAAGAACTTTTGGAAAGAAACGTTCCCATAGGCAGTATAACTTTCAGTTCGGATGGTCAGGGCAGCCTTCCAGTTTTTGATGAACAAAAAAACTTTAAAGGCCTTTCTGTGGGAAAAGTTGAATCACTTTTTGAAGAAGTGGCAAAAGCAGTGAATCTCTATAATATTCCGTTTGAAACAGCTCTGAAACCTGTGACGGAAAATCCGGCAACGGTACTTAAGCTTAAAGACCGTGGACATATAGAATGCGCAAAGCGTGCCGATATAGTTATAGCAGACAGGCAATTTTGTATAGAAACCCTCATAAGCGGTGGGAAAGTAATGATGCTGGAAAAAAACATGCTGGTAAAAGGCAACTTTGAATAAAAAACCTGCACAAAAAAAGTGCAGGTTTTTTGCTATATGAAACAAGTATTTGCTATATAAAAATTGACCAAAAAGGTATAGTTAAAACTGAAAAAGCAGTAGTAAAGAATACTACCAGACTTCCTACCTCTGGTTCCTTATTCAGCTCTGCTGTTACAACTACCATATTCATAGCTGTAGGCATTGCGGTTTCAAGAAGGAAAATCTTTCTATACATAGGCTCCATAGGAACTATGCTTACTGCAAGAAAACCTAGGACGGGAAGGAAAAGAAGCTTCAGTGCGGTCAGCAGAACCGTCTGTTTTACATTTGACGGACTGAGCTTTACTCTTGAAAGAGTTACCCCGATATATATCAATATAAAAGTTATAGCGGCGTCGTTCAGCATATCTATGGGATAGCTTACAAGGAAAGGAAGCTTCTGGTAGTTCACTCCAACGGCGGCAAGTAGCCATCCTGCAAGAAAACCGTGTATAAGAGGAAGTTTTACCATGTTTTTCAGACCGTTCTTAATGTCCCCGCTCAGCATTACTATCCCAATGCTGGACATTATAAGTGTCATAGTTATAGAGTATATAACTCCTATACGTATAAACTCCTCACCGTAAAGAACCGTTATAATAGGGTATCCGAGATACCCAGCATTAAGGTGGGTTACTAGATTTACGGCTACTCCGGTGTCATACTTATAGATTCCTAACTTTTTAAGGATGATGATCATGATAGTGAATATTCCAAATATTATAAGAAAAGCGAATAAATAGTTGAAGAAATCTTGTCCTGAAGGAGGATTAAGATTTACGTTGACAAAAGCTATTATCGTTCCGAAAAGATAAAGCGTGAGTTTTCCGAGAAGTTTATGATCAAGGGTTTTAAAGATTTTTCCCAGGGCAAAGCCAAGAAAAATTATCAGGAATATGGGAACTATCCTGTATATTGTAGTGATAAAAAGCATCTGGTCTATTCTCCTTCACTTTTATATACCGTTACCTGAGTGCCCAGAGAAACTATAAAATCTATCTGTTCAACATCAAAATTGAACATTCTTATGCAGCCATGAGATATTCTCTTTCCTATCTCCCAGGGTTTATTGGTTCCGTGTATGCCGTACTGTGGAAAAGAAAGCTGAAGCCATCTGCTTCCGATTCCGTTGATTATGGAACCTGGCCGAATATACTCACCGTACCAGTAAAGAGCAGGTTCTTTTTCCCTATACATTATCCTGTACTCTCCAGGCGGGGTAGAATCACTGGTTCCAACTGCAACGGTGAAATTTTTGATGAGCCTGTCATGGTAGTACAGATACATCTTATTTTTTGAAATATCTATTTTTATACTGAGTGGGCTGTCCTTAAAAAGGATCTTTGAAATCTTTAAAACTTGTCCCGGGAAGATTTTTGAAGGATCCTTTATATTATTTGCTATTACTATTTCCCCGGGATGAAGGCTATACAGTGTGGCAATCTTTGAAACCGTATCGTTTGAGCTGACAACGTAATAACCTATGAACTCTTCATCAAATTCTGTTTTTATAGAATTTTCAGATAGTATAAGATCTGATATTTTCATGAGTTTAACATCAAATGAAAACTCCATTCCATAGTAATTGAGAAACCGAAAAACGGTATTATAAGTACCATCGGGCAGATTCTCCATGCTTTGGACAAGCTCTATGGCCTGTGTAAAAGTTGACTCCGGAGTGCTTATGGATGAAAGAACCAAACCTGCATCTGTAGTTACCGAATAGTCATACTCGTACTCGCCGGCGTTGTTTCTGGCGGCCCATAAATTTATCTCAGGAGAAGGCCTGAAATCAGAAAGATTAATAAAATCCGGAAAGGATGAACTGCGTGTATTCTGCATAAAATCTTTTCCACGTATTATTGCAGTTAATTTTGCAAGTTTTGGAAGTGACCCTGCATAAAAAGAAAAGTAATATGATCCCAATCCCAGTTTTTTAGGGAGGATCTCTCTTCTGAAAACTCCCGAAAAAAGAGTTACCCTCGGATCTTCCACAGAGATAAAGTTGCATACAACGGCAACATCCACTCTGGAAGTCTGAGGATCATAATTTTTTATATATAATGTAAAATCTCCGCTTAAAGAGATTATAGAAACAGTACACAGATAAACAAGCAAAAGTTTAATTTTCAAAAAATCACCCGCAGGTAATATCTAAATAACATTGGACAATCGTTGCAGAACCTTTTCCTTTCCAAGAACCGTTATGCTTTCATATAAGCCAGGAGTAATGAGTCTCCCCATTAAAGCGCCTCTTACTGCCTGGAAAGTATTTTTTTTGTTCGTAAACTTTTTTTCAGCTACAAGATTGAGAGCCTGAGATATTCCATCAACCGTATAAACAGCGTTTTCAAGTTCCTCGATAGCTTGTCTGATAACAGGAGCAAACCATTCCTTTGTCTTTAGTTCACTAAACTCCTGACAGTATTCAAGACTATCAGTGAAAAAACCGTACGAAAAATCATAAAGCTGCTTTAATGTACTTACCTTTACTCTTGAAATATCAAGAACCGATTTTATATACTCTTTATCAAAAGGCAGATTGATTTTGCAGGTTTTAAGCCAGTCCTCAAAATGACTGTATAACGAATCAATATCCATGCTTCTCATATGCTCGCCGTTTATCCACATCAGCTTTTTATAATCGAATACCACGGATTTGCTTGAAACCATTTCCATGCTGAACTGTTCGACCTTGTCCTGAATATTGAAGATCTGTTCTTCGGCAGTCCATCCTAGTACTCCCAGATAATTCATAAGGGCCTGAGGCAGATAACCCTCTTCCTTAAAGAATTCTACTGATGTTCCTCCGTGCCTCTTGGAAAGCGGGGTTTTATCTTCCCCAAGTATAAGTGGAATATGGGCAAACCTTGGAGGCTGTGCGTTAAAAGCTTCATAGAGCATTATCTGCTTAGGTGTGTTGGAGATATGGTCTTCACCTCTGAATACATGAGTAACCTTCATCAGCATATCGTCTATTACAACAGTGAAGTTGTACATCGGCGCGCCGTTTGACCGCATTATCACAAAATCGTCAAAAACCTGTGTATCAAACTCTATATTGCCCTTAACCATATCATCGAAAGTGATTTTACGGTTTTTAGGCACTTCAAACTTAACGGTAACAGAGTAACCCAGTGAAGAGTACTCTGATGGAAAATCATAAGATTTTGAGATAACCTCTTCTTCGTTTTCTTTTGAGTAAACAGCATAGTAAGCTTTTTTTTCTTTTATAAGAAGATTTATATACTCTTTATAAATCTCATTTCTTTCGCTCTGTCTATAAGGACCAAACTGTCCAGGCTTATCGGGGCCTTCGTCATAGTTCAGACCGCACCAGTTCATATCCTTTATTATTATATCCTCGTACTCTTTTTTTGATCTTTCAATATCGGTATCCTCTATACGCAGTATAAAAGCTCCATTATTTCTACGTGCGTAATACCAGTTAAATAATGCAGTTCTTACTCCTCCGACATGAAGAAAGCCGGTAGGACTAGGCGCAAAACGTACCCTTACCATAAAAATCACTCCTGTTATTTGGATTAACCAACTACCATCCCAGATAGTTGTCTTTTACTTCTTTCATTTCAAGTACCTGATGCGGAGAACCATGAGCAATTATGTTACCCTTGTGTACAACATAAAGTTCATCAACTACCTGAGCTATCTCATCGACATTGTGATCGGTTACTATAACCGCTATACCCTCACTGGAAAGCTTTTTTATCATTCCCTGGATATCCTTGACAGTTATTGGATCTATTCCTACAAACGGTTCATCAAGAAGTATAACCTTTGGTTCGATAAGAAGAGTCCGGGCAAACTCGAGCCGTCTTTTTTCTCCGCCGGATAAAGAGTCAGCATTTTGGAGCAAAAGAGAGTCTATTCCGAAATCTTTTGAAATCTTACGGATTTTTTCATCCTTGCTTTTGATTTTCAGGATATCTGCTATCATGTAAAGATTATCTTTAACCGTTACATTTCTGAATACCGAAGGTTCCTGCGGAAGATAACCCATCCCCAAAAGGGCCCTTTGATATATGGGCAGATGGGTGATATCCTTATCTTTAAGGAATACCTTGCCTTTATTTGGTACCACCAGTCCCAGAACAGTCTTAAATAAAGTAGTCTTACCGGCACCATTTGGTCCTAGTATGCCGGTAATCCTGCCTTCTTCAGCAGTAAAGTCAACATGGTTGAGAACAGTTTTTCTGCCGTATTTTTTGAGAATACTGCTGCATTTTATTACAGGCTCCATGTTATTTGTTTACAAGAGTAATCACAGATTCGGTTATATCAACGTTTTTGCTCGCATAAACCACACTCTGCTCAAACAGGACAAGATCGTAGCCATTGGTCTGGGCATACTCGGTGATCTTGGTTTTTATTTCAGTAAGGAGAGCATTCGTTTTAGCTGTGTACTCATTCTGAAGAGCTGTCATATACTCCTGAGCTTTGGTCTGTATATCCTGATATTTTTTCTGGAGGACATCTGTCGCTGCTTTGGAATCTTGGAGCTTCTTAAGATCCGCCTGATCCTTGTCTATCTTCGACTGATAGTACTGGAGATCATTTTTATACTTGTCTTCCATATCTTTCCATTTAATAGAGTTTTCGGTTACCTTCTCTATATCGACGAAAGCTATCTTGACGGTCTGGGTATTATTGGCGGCCGCAAAAGATATAACCGCAAATACTACAAGTATCGCTGCCAAAGAGAAAAAAAGAGTCTTTTTCACAAAAAACACCTCCGGTATTTATGTTTGAGCTTATAACATTATACTCTAAAACTGCACTTTTTTCAATTACAGACTCTAAAAAAATTAATATATCAGGTGATACGAAAATTTACATTGCGTTTTTCAATAGCAAATTATCAGCAAATATATCTTTACATTTGGCTGTTACAATTATACCAGAAACATGTAATACCCCTATCCCCCTTGAGTATAAATCCCCCACCCTTTTGGCGGAGCCGATGATATGGTTCCGTTTTTTTTATATATATGCACAATCTCAAAACATTAATTTTATTCAGTAACAAATTATAACAGCTTTTTTGAGGTTATTAGCAAAGTATATATGCAGTTATTTTTAAAAAACTTTATTTTATATTAAGAAAACTCCTTTTTATGATAAAATAGCAGTGTCAGGAAAAAAGTTTTAAAAGGGGGGATAGGGAAATGGAGCTGGATAAAAATCTAATTCAGATGTTGAAAAACGAGGAACCTACCATCCAGGACCTTAGGAATATCGCAAAATCTCTAGGCCTTAAGCTTAGGAGGTCAATGAAAAAAAGAGACATAGTAAAGGAGATCCGAAGGGCCCTTTCTCAGGAGAACTATTCCGCAGTAACTTCAGACCGTCTTCAAAACAATAAAAGAGCAGACGTATCGTCAGGCAGGCTTTCCAGAACTTTAACAAAAAAATCCAACGACAGCACAGAACTATGCGAAACCTACAACAATGACAGACTGGTTCTTATGGTGGTTAACCCTTTCTGGGTTTACACTTACTGGGATTTTTCAAAAGAGCTTTCCTTTAATCTTAAAAATTCTCCTCATGCCGATTCCTTTTTTATGAGGGTATACGATATTACAAATATCATTTTCAACGGCAGTAACGCAAACAGAATACTTCAGCAGAGCATAAGGATACTTGAAAAGTCCAGTGCATACTTTAATGTTCCTATGCCCGACGCAGATTATATTTCGGAAATAGGATACTATGAAAACAACAGTTTTGTAGCAGTTCTAAAATCCAATATAGTACATACTCCGCCGTCTTCTCCAAGAAACGTTAAGTTTCAAAAATGGGTAAGTCTCAAAGACAAAACTTTCAAACAGATAATTTTGGACGAAAATTACCGTCCTCTGATAACCGTAATTGAGAAACTTTCCGGTCCGGAGAATGCTTTTTCCAGTGGTTCTGCCTTCAGAACCACAGAAATCTTCAAATCAGGAGGTATAAAATGAAGAATCCTAAGGGTTACTTCTCTCTGATGCTTCATGCCCATCTTCCATACGTCCGGCATCCGGATTTTGAAGAGTTTCTGGAGGAAAGATGGCTTTTTGAGGCTATAACAGAAACGTATATTCCACTGATAAAAATGTTTAGGAATCTAGAAAGAGATAAAGTGCAGTTTCATCTTACTATGAGTATAACCCCGCCTCTTATGGAGATGTTGGGATCAGAAGATCTCAACCAGAAGTATTCCAGGCACATGGAAAAACTTATAGAGCTGTGTGAAAAAGAAGTTGTAAGGACAAAAGATGAGGATCTGCGTAAGCACAAGATGGCTAAATTTTATTTAGCTGATTTTAAGGAAACTTATGTATTATTTTATCATGATTATAATCAGAGATTACTTGATGCGTTCAGAGAGTACCAGGATAAAGGTTTTATAGAAATAGTTACCTGTAATGGCACACACGGATTTCTCCCCTTTATGCAGCAGTATCCTTCCGCGGTAAGGGCGCAGCTGGATGCAGGGGTAAAAACTTATGAGCGCTTTATGAAATGTAGTCCTAAGGGAATATGGCTGGCTGAATGTGCTTACTTCCCGGGAGCCGAAAAGTATCTTTCTGAATATGGCATAGAGTATTTTTTTACTGACTCACACGCCCTGTGGTTTGCAGATGAGCCCGCACACTATGGAGTATATAGACCTGTAATAACTAATGAAGGGGTTTTTGCTTTCGCACGTGATCCTGAGTCAAGTGAACAGGTATGGAGCGCAACTGTTGGATATCCTGGAGATTTCAGATACAGAGAGTTCTACAGGGATATAGGCTTTGACAGGGAAGTTGATTACATAAAGCCATATATAGACAGAAGCGGAGTAAGATGTAATGTCGGAATAAAGTATCATAAAATTTCTGGAAAAGGTGTGGAGATTGACCGAAAGGACTATTACGATATAGACGAAGCCAAACAGGCAGTAAAGGAGCATGCAGCTGATTTTCTCGATAAAAAAATAGAACAGGCCAAAAGGCTTTACGGTATCTTTGACGGAGAAGTGCCGCTTATAACTGCTCCTTTTGATGCAGAGCTTTTCGGTCACTGGTGGTATGAAGGGCCGTTATTCCTCGAAGAGCTATTCAGAGCCATGAGCGCTCAGCAAACAGTTAAGCCTGCAACTCCCACATCATTTTTGGAAAAAATAGATTCAGTACAGGTTACAACCCCATGTCAGTCAACGTGGGGAGCCAACGGTTATAACGAAGTATGGTTAAATGGCTCTAATGACTGGATATACAGACATCTTCACCAGGCAACCGAAATTATGGTATGCTGTGCCAAAAAATATGAGCAGCCCGACAGTTTGAAACGAAGAGTACTGAATCAGATGGCAAGAGAACTTCTTCTTGCACAGTCAAGCGACTGGGCATTTATAATGACGACAGGCACCACCGTGGAGTATGCTGTTTCCAGAACCAAAAACCATATAAAAAGGTTTTTTGATCTCAAGAGTATGCTTGAAGCAGATACTGTGGATGAAAACCTTTTAAAGTACATGGAATGGATAGATAAAATCTTTGAGGATATTGATTTTACAGTATATTCAAAGGATTAAACAAAAAAAATGTACTGGACAGTAGTGAATTATTGTAACACAATTTAGCAACTTTTATGATAAAATACTTAAAGCGAATGTGTTTTAACCAAACGAATAGGAGGAGCAGAAAGATGAGAAACTGGTTTGTGAAACACGAAAAAATCATATCCATAGTCATAGTAGCACTCTTTGTCGTGGGAATAGTATGGTGGTCTATTGCTGCGTATATTTCTTCTCAGCCGACAGGCTCGGGTACATCTGTGAGCAGAGAAAATGCAGTTGCTGTTCTTACAAAAGATTCTACAGAACTAAGCTATCCCTACTGGGTAATGAGCGATGAGCTTGATAAGGCGTATCAATCACAGTCTCAGCAGTACTATCAGTACTACGGTCAGGAAATAGATCCTGTTTTTGATTCTCTCTCTTTTAAAATAAGCATAATCGATGACCTTATGGATCAGAAAATAGCCAGATATTATGCCGAACAGAACAAGCTTCTTCCTTCAAAAAAAGACACTGAAAAAGAACTTAACAAACAGGTTGACGATTACTTAAACCAGCTGAAAGAAAACAAAACCAACTGGGATCAGATTATACAGTACTATGGTTCTGAAAAGCAGGTAAGAGATATACTTGTAAATTCCATAAAAGATTCGATAGAAATTAAACTCGTTGTTGACAGGATAACCGAAAAAGTCGTATCAGTTACCAAAGACGAGGCAATTGACTATATAACAAAGAATTTTGACCAGCTCAAGACTCAGTATGAGGAAGTAAAAGCCCAGCATATCCTTGTGACAGATGAGGCTACTGCAAATAAAATAAAGGCAGACATACTCTCCGGCGCTATGAGCTTTGATGATGCAGCTGCAAAATTCTCCATAGATACATCCAATGCAACATCATCCGGTGAACTTGGTTGGTTTAAACACGGAACAATGGTTCAGGAGTTTGAAGATGCTTCCTTTGCCGCAACTGTAAATGAACTGATAGGCCCTGTAAAGTCACAGTTTGGTTCCCATCTTATAAAGGTTGAAGACAAAAAAGTTTTCAGCACACCCGAAGATGTATTGAAGTATCCTGATATATACAGTCAGATAGAAACCACATTAAAGCAGGATAAGTTCAAGACATGGTTTGAAGCATATAAAGCAGACCAAAAGTTTGGAAAGGTTTATGTTGACAAAGCCATCGGTCTTGCAGCAAGACTTAACTCATCAGTGGAAGATAAAGCTGCTCTTGAAGAACTTTTGAATGACCTGTCCATAGATGTTATAGATTCAACCGGAAAGGCTTTGCCGGATGCTAAATCCGAGCTTATGGCCATTTTCGCAAATACTTCAAACGCACTTTCGCTCATCTATGATACAAATGCCAATGATGCAACAGCCTATATTACTCTAGTGAGCAGCGTAGATAAAAAAATAGTTGCATTGGGAATTGAAAAAATCAATGAAAAGATAACCGAGCTTACAGAAAAAATATCCAAAGATACCTCCAACTTTACCCTTACTACCGAAAAGCTTAAGTACGATGATGCCAAAAAATATATCGAACTTAAAGAAAAATATGAAACAATGAATCTTACGGATCCAAATGTACTTGCACAGTACAAAAAGGAAAATGAAACCAAATCAGCATCTATAACAGCTCAGAGAGCTGAAGTGCTTAAAGAGCTTTTCCTTCAGTATCCTTCATCTTCCAGAGTTGTGTCTGAGTACTATCAGGTAAATCCGAACGATAACCAGGTTAAAATACAGTATACCAGAATACAGCTTAATCAGCTTAAGGGTTATATTTCGTATATAGGCCAGGAGAACCTTATGTCATACTTCAGCAAACAGATAAACGATATGCTGAGAAATGTTGCAACAGTAGTAGGATCTACCGACTCTTCAGTTGGCACGAAACTCTCTGCTCTTGACCTTGGACTAGAAATTGCCGATACACTTGGTGACAAGAATCTTAAGATAGGTTATCTTGAACAGATAAAGGCCATAGACCCCAACTATATAACTGATATAGATAAGGTTATACAAGACACTAAAAACGCAACAGAAGTCATTAGCTGAAAAACAACATATAACCGGGCCTTATATGGCCCGGTTTTGTAATTTAATACAGAATTATAAAAAAACAAAATCTATGATATAATTAAGTACACACGATGCAGTGAACTGATAAAAAACCGGGCTATATGCCCGGTTTTAAATCCCCGATGGCTGGGACGGTAGGATTCGAACCTACGATGCCGGAGCCAAAGTCCGATGCCTTGCCGCTTGGCTACGTCCCAACGATAATTCTGAATAATTATAGCACACATATAATTTCTTGTCAAATGAAAAGGAGGAAAAAGAAGTATGACTTTAACTTTAAGATGTTCCAAAACACAGCAGACATACTATATAGAAAAAGGAAGACCTTTTTCGGAGCTTGCTAAAAATTTTGAAAAACAAACCAACAGGAAAGTATATGGAATTAAGTTCAACAACAATATAAAAGAACTTTTCAAACCTGTTGAAGAAAACGGTGAGATAGAGTTTTTAGATCTGTCTACGCCCGATGGCGTAAGGATATATCAAAGAGGCCTGCTTTTTATACTTTTCCTTGCATTAAAGGATATCGACCCTACAGAACATTACAGTGTTCACTACTCAGTTGGGAACGGACTTTACTGCGAGTTCAAGAATTCAGAAGCTTCTGAAGAAAAACTCCAAGCGCTTAAAAACACAATGCTAAATATCATATCCCAGGATATAAAATTTGAAAAACTTTCCATAGACAAGTATAAGGCCATGTCTCTTTTTTCAGAACAGGGACTTCACTCCAAAGCATTACTGGTTAAATTCCGAAAAAAGAGCACCGTCAACGTTTACAGAGCAAAAGGTTATTACAACTACTTTTATGGCTACATGCCTGTTTCATCATCTATGATAGATAAGTTTGACCTCCAAAAATTTAATGGTGGTTTTATGCTTTTACACCCCAATGAAACCTGTCCAGATGCTGTTCCGCAGTACAAACATTTCGAAAAGCTTTCAAATACTTTTTCCGAGTATAAAAACTGGCTTAAGATAATGGAGATTGAAACCGTAGGTGAGCTCAACGAAATAATACTTAAAGGAAAAGAACACAGCATTGAATTAATAAGAGTTGCAGAAGCACTTCACGAAAAAAAATATGCCATGATAGCAGATGAAATAATAAAAAACAAGAAAGCAAGACTTATACTGATAGCTGGTCCGTCGTCTTCGGGAAAAACGACTTCAGCAAAGAGACTTTCACTCCAGCTTAAGGTCAACGGACTTAAACCAGTTTCTATTTCCCTTGATGACTACTTTGTAGAAAGATCACTGACTCCCAGGGATGAAAACGGCAACTATGATTTTGAGTCTATAAACGCATTAGATCTGGAGCTTTTCAACAAAAATCTTGTTGATCTTCTTAACGGCAACGCCATAGAGCTTCCCAAGTTTGATTTTATAAGTGGCACGCGCAAACCATCCGGAAAGGTTCTTAAAATAGCAAAAGACCAGCCGGTTATAATAGAAGGAATTCACGGACTGAACGAACAGCTTACAAATAGAATTCCCAGAGAGAACAAGTTTAAAATATATGTGAGTGCGCTTACCCAGATGAGTCTTGATGATGTAAATAGGATTCCAACGACCGACACACGTATAATAAGACGTATTGTAAGAGATTTTAATACAAGGGGACATTCAGCTTTATCTACATTGAAAATGTGGCCAAGCGTGAGACGTGGAGAAGAAAAGAATATATTTCCCTTTCAGGAAGATGCTGACGTTATGTTCAATTCACATTTGGCGTACGAACTTGCGGTTCTTAAACTTTTTGCCGAACCTCTTCTTTTACAGATAGAGCCTTCCTGTCCGGAGTTTTCAGAAGCCAAGAGGCTGCTCCGTTTTCTTGATTACTACCTTCCTGTCACCGAACTGGAAGAAATTCCAAGACACTCAGTAATAAGAGAGTTTATAGGCAGAAGCACCTTTGAATACTAAATGTTTTGAATAATTAAATATATACCACAAAAAAATAGGGACATCATTCGATGTCCCTATTTGCTTTGGCTTAAGCCTAAAACTTTTCATTTTTATTCAAAAGCTCAATAAATAAAAGTGACAGTGATCGAATATTCCAAAGCAGAGACGGAAGACCGACTACAGATTTAAGCCAGGTTGAAGGATACCGTCTTGCAACAGAGGCAGAGTGGGAGTATGCAGCAAGGGGAGGAAACAAAAGTAAAGGATACAAGTACAGCGGAAGCGATAATATAGATGATGTGGGATGGTATAAAAAAAATTCCGGTGGCACTACTCACGGAGTGGGAACCAAACAGCCAAATGAGCTTGGAATATACGACATGACCGGAAGTGTGTGGGAGTGGTGTCATGACAGATACAGTTTTAAAGGAAATTCATCGGATCCGCAAAAAAAGGTATCCGAAACATTTTCTATGGCCTACAACATTGCCCTGGGAGGTAGCTACTACAGTTTTCTGGAACAGATGAGTCCCTCTTACCGTTACTTTATCTCATCCGAAAACAGACACGGCAATGTTGGAATAAGAATAGTCAGAACGTATCAGCCAAAAAAAACAACACACTGATTATTTGTAAAAATCACCCCGCGTATTAGTCCTTTGATTGAGCTAATAACAACCGGGGTGATTTTGTTATGGTTTTTAGTAAGTAACTTTTATGGGTATCATCCTTTTACGGAGCCTTGTGTAAGACCACCTACTATCCACTTTTGCATTAACAGGAAGATGGTCATCATCGGTACTGCTCCCATAAGTGCAGCTGCTGTAAATATGCCCCACTCTGTTTCAAACGGTCCGTTGGCTGCGGTGAAGGACTGCAATCCTACTGCATAGGTAAACTTATCTTCACTCTGAAGTATTATCTTTGCCAGTACAAACTCGTTGAAATTGCCCATAAAGGTCAGTATTGTTACTACTGCAATAATAGGCAGGCAGAGGGGAAGAACAATTTTTATGAAAGTCTGAAATCTTGTGGCTCCGTCTATCATTGCAGACTCCTCAAGAGAATCAGGAATCGTATCGTAATAACCCTTGAAAAGCCACATGTTATAGGCTATTCCTCCCAGGTAAATGAAAATCAGTCCTCCCATCGTGTCAAGTCCAATAAAAGGAAGATAGTCGCCTATGAACTTTAGTATTCCATACATTGAAACCATATACATTACTGCTGGGAACATCTGTATTATCATAAGGAATAACAGCCCTTGGTTTCTCCCTTTGAAGCGCATTCTTGAGAATGGATATGCTGCAACCGAAGTCATGGTAACTGTAAGCAAGGAAGTTATAAGTGCTACCAGAACGGAGTTAAGAACCCATCTCAGGAATGGTTTTCTTATGGCTTTTTCCCAGTCCTTCTGTATGGTGTAAATGTTTTTATCTATAGTCCGCATCTTGCTTTTTATCTCACCGTAAGGAGAGTCATCTGCCAGATCGCTAACTATTCTTGAGGCTCTTGCCATATCCGCATTTGCACTTTCATAAGAGCTTTGGTATGTTTCGAGCATGTTTTCCACTGGAGTAATCTCGGCAACATTTGCACCATAATTTAGCTTCATGTAACTGGTCAGGTCATTCATCAGAATATCCGATTGCTGAGCTATGCTGGCAAACATTGTTGAAAGTTTTTGTTTTGCTGTGTTGAACTTGTCGACCGACTCTGTCATCCTATCGTAGAATTTGAATAAGAAGTACTTTTTAAGGTTTGTAGGTATACCAGGGTAGAACTTTTCATCTTCGATGATCTTTGCATATGAGGATGCCTGGTTCATGGTCTTTATGTCCTGTTGCGCAAGGCTGTAAAGTACTGTCATATTTGGAATGAATGTTATTTTTTCATTGAACTGCTTTTTGTCTGAATTTTCTGTACCCAGCAGTTCTAGGTTTTGCTGAAGAAAAGTCTCCTTTGTTTTGATACTGTCAAGTGTAGTGTCAGTTTTAGATGCTTTTTCCAGCAAAGTGACGTAAGAGCTTGTTATGCTGTGTAGCTGGCTTACAGAAACATACATCTTCATACTTGAGCTTTCAATTGCTGCAAATGCCGGATGAACAAGTTCTTCATCCCTGCGCTGTGCGATTGAAGCAAAAGCAGAGAAAATATACCCGTATACTTCTTTATAGGTTAAGAGAAGAGATTTGAAAGTATTATCTCCAAAGGAATCAACTGCTGATATGTCATCAAGTACAAGTCCAATGGCCCGCTCTATATTTCCAATTACAGAGTAAAGGTTTTGGGTTTGTTCATCCGTGCTTTCAAGCCACATCATAGTATCTTGGGATGGTAAGGCTATATCTGCTTTCTTTAAAAGTTCGTATGCGGCTTTAAGCCTCTGTTCTTCCGGAGACATTATGTCTGAAACTGTTTTTATCTGATTCTGTGTGGCAAATATTTCGGCGTTCAGAGAGTTTTTCTGATTTTCGAGAATAGCAATTTCTGATCGTATATCAGTAAGTTCATCTTCTTTTTCTGTGAGTTCCTGCAGGTATGAGCCAAAATTTTCAGATTTTAAAGCTTCTATTTCTTCAGAAAGCTTTTTCATTTCAGATTCAACAGACTGCCAGCTTTCAGAAAGAGCATTTATGGGCTCATATATGCTTTGAACTTTCGGTTCCTGGGTAAGCCATTTATTGTATATCCGTATTTTCCATAGAGTCATTTTTACGGGAATAGAGTATATAAGTTTTTCTGTTTCGGTAAAGTAAGGACTTTTAGTATCAAGACCGGAGGAAAATAATGTTTGTACAGCCTGTTCTCTAAGAACGGTATATGCGTTTACAGAGTTTTGAAGATGAGAAGTGTCCGGTTTTTTGATCCCTAGGGTCTGAAACTGTTTATCCAGGGAGGTCATGTCATCTTCAATGATTTTTCGGTCTTTATGATATAAATCATTTATATCTTTAAGTATGTGGCTAAGAACCTGCCGATCAAAAAGTTCAAATGCCTGTGTGTATTGAAGAGATATTTCTTCGAGTTCGGTGTTTGACTTGGCTATGAAGTTTTTAAGATCGGTTATAAGAACGGTGGTGGCTTTTTGAGCTTTTTCAGTACTGTACTGTTTATACTTGCCTATGTAGGCAGTCGAGGAATTCATCTCCTTTATTATTTCAGGTGCATTTGGAGAAGGAAAGAGCAAAGTGGTGTAATTGCGCATAGTAAGCCTGGAAGAAAACATTTTGGGTGAAAATGCGGCATTATCTCTTCTTATGGAGGTTAAAACAACCCACAGCAGAGGAAACAGAACAATAACCGTAAATAAAATCAAAAAAAGGTGTCTGAGAAAGTAGTTTTTCTTTTCTATGCTGGCCATTATCTGCTCACCTCTTCAAACGACTTCGTAAATTTAAAGTTGGCATAACTTATTCCGGCAACAATTACAAAAATTATAAGCGAAATAGCGCTGGCAAAGCCAAAATCCTGTCCGCGTCCGCCTTCAAAAGCTAATTTATAGGTGTATGAAATCAGGATGTCAGTTTCTCCGGCATAAGTGTTTGTGTTTGCCATTGCCGGATTTCCGGCAGTGAGAAGGTATATATTGACGAAATTATTAAAATTGAAAGCAAAGCTCATTACCAATAGGGGAGCGACAGAGACCATAAGCAGAGGAAATGTAATCTTCCAGAACTGTTTGAACCTACTTGCCCCGTCGATAGAGGATGCTTCATAAAGCTCTTCAGGTATGCTCTGAAGTGAGCCAAGGGTAACTGTCATCATATATGGAAAGCCAAGCCATGTATTTACAATAAGTACTGCCACTTTTGCCAGAAAGGGGTCATTAAGCCATTTTAATGGTTCAAATCCCAAAGGTGTAACAACAAATTTGTTTATGAATCCGTAGGTTTCGTTAAAAAATCCGTTTCTCCAGACCAAAACCGAAATAAATGCAGGAATGGCCCATGGAAGGATAAGAAGTGTCCTGTATATCATTCGTCCTCTGAGACCCTTGTCGTTAAGAGCCAATGCAAGCATGAGTCCTATCGCAAAGGTAAATAGAACACTCAATCCTGCGTATGTAAATGTCCATATAAATATTTTTATAAATGGTCCCGTTATCTTTGGATCTTTGAATATTTTTTCAAACTGTCCGGTTCCGATATCCTGTACGTATCCCTCAAGTCTTACCAGATTGCCGTTTTCGTCGTAATCCCAGAATGCACCGTCTTTTTCGGTAAGATTTCTTGAGGCCAGCTTGTTTACAACAATGGTTTTATATACATTGCGTTGGCCTATGTTTTCTGTGGTGACGAGGATATCGTACTTTTTATATGTTTCAGAAAACTTTCTGTATATGTTTCGGTCTGACAACCGGAACCTGAGTGTATCGTAACTTATTTCCAGATTCCCGATGTACTTCTGGCGGAGAACGGAAGCGTAAAAAGCCGAGTTGCCCGCAACAGATGGATCGTTTATAGAATAGAAGTAAGAGTATCGGATTTTCTGGGAATCTTCTATTGCCGATATGTTGTCAACTCTTGCTGAAAATGGTTCAAGAGTTGTTTCTGAGACACTTCGGATGAGCCTATAGGATGAAGAATCAAGGTTGATATAGTCGTCTTGTGCCTTATACATTCTTGTATTCGCATTTATAGTATTTCCCTTAGAGTCATACCTGATATCAGAAAGTTTTTCTGTTACGAATATGCTTTCATTGTCGTACAGAAGGATTCTGAAATCTTCCGTCGGCTGGAATTTTTCGTCATAGCGCACGTATACTCTGAAATCAAGCGTTTTTCCTTCCTGAGGTTCATAATTAAACCTTGGATCAGTAAGCAGTGTCTGGATAGCTTGGTCGCGTGTAAAAAGATGGCCGGTGCCGTAATCTGTGAATGCTGTTTTTATGGTATAGTACATGGGATAGATAGTCAGTATGAAAAGGAAAAACATTGCAGGAAGGGTATAACGGTAAGGATAGCCTTTCTTTGAGAATACAGCCCAGTCCGCTATCGCCAGGAAAATGCCGACTACTATTCCCAATCCGTAATTGCCAAAAGCCAAAAGTGTAAAGAACACCCAGAAGAGCAGTACGTTTATAACTGTTATAAAAAGCCAAATAAGAACTTTCTTTAGCGTATTCATAATAACCTCCCGCCTTTCGGTCTTGGGCAAAATAAAATGCTTTTCTTATATAGAGACAAAGAAGGGAGATATTAACCTCCCTTCTTCACGGAAAAACTTATTTTAAGTTGGCGAGTATCTTTGAAACAGCGTCTTTAAGTGCCTGTTCGGGTGTTGATGTGCCGTTTGTAAAGTTCACAAGGCCTTCGCCGTTCATAACCGACCATATATTGCCCATTTCCAGAACGTTAGGCATAGGTTCGGCTCCTATTGCAGCATCCCTGAAGACTTTAGCATTTTCATCAGTTGCAATAACCTTTTCTGCAACATCTTTTCTTGCGGGAGTCCTGGGATCTTCCTTATAAATAGTGTAAGCACCTTCTGTTGTTGAAATATAATTAATTATAAATTCTTTGGCAAGAGCTTTGTTTTTAGATTTTGCATTAACCATGAAACCCTGTACTCCTGCAAAAGGCTTTAAGGATTTACCCTTTTCCAGTTCGATGCTTGCAAGTGGCCATACTCCGTAGTTTATACCGGCATTGTTGTAGTCCGGGATTGCCCATGGGCCGTTGATTATCATAGCGCAAAGTCCGTCTTTGAAAGCTGAATCCATAGTACCGTAGTTTGAAGATGATGGCATTCCGTTTTCAATTATCGTTTTAATAAGGTTTCCGCCTTTTATAGCACCGGCGTTTGCAAGACCTACATCCTTAACGTTATACTGTTTTCCGTCCCACTTGAAAACATATCCTCCGAATCCTGAGAGGAAAGGGTATGAAAAATAAAGGTTGTTTACATCCCAGAGAAGACCGAAGGTATCCTTGGTTGTGAAATCTTTCTGGTATTTGAGGAGCTGTTCGGCTGTTTTTGGCGGATCTTTTATATAATCCTTGTTATAGAACATCAGTATAGACTCGATTGCATAAGGGATACCGTAGAGTTTGCCGTTCATTGTGAAAGCATCTATTGCTACATCGTAATAGTTCTTTCTGTCAACAGCGGAAAATTCAAAAGGTTCGACCAGACCGTTAGCTACCAGTTCACCCATATTATCATGAGCAAGAACAAATATATCCGGTCCTTCTCCAGCCTGCGCGGCGGTAAGGAACTTTGACTTTATATCTCCGAAATTGACCATCTGGACATCGAGTGTAACACCGTACTTTTTGGTGAACTGCTCGCCCATTTTCTTCATGAACGGAACCTGCTTTTCGGATGTCCATACTACCAACTTAGCGCCAAATATTGCAATAGCGCTTAAAGAAACCAACAATGCTATGAGAACTAACTTCTTCATACTTTTACCCCCTTTTCACTCTTTTAGATAGAATTACTACATAACAAATTATACCATAAAATTAATTTAAGTTTAACTCTCCAAACGATTTTATTTTTTACACGGGGTATATGCTTACTTCTTCATTTTTATACTTCTTGAGTATATCCTGATCTACTTTAATTTCTTTTTCATATTTTTTGGTAAGAAATTTCTTTCCGACTTCACCGAAAAGAACGTATGTGAGAAGATCCTCATCCGTCAATGCAAGTACTCCACTTTCCTTTCTGGCTTTTTCGAGTTCAGGGGCTATATCATCTGCGAATCTGTGGGTGATGGGTTTTTCATCGCCAAGAGCCTTTTTTAGAAGCTGTGGATCAACAGGAGCCGGCGACCTTCCATACTCGCCTTTCATATAGTTTTTAACCTCATTGGTTATCATCTTATATCTCTCGCCCGTCAGGACATTTAAGGTTGCCTGAACGCCGACAATTTGGCTTGTAGGAGTAACAAGAGGAGGATAGCCAAGATCTTTTCGCACTCTCGGAACTTCTTCCATAACCAGGTCAAGCTTATCTTCAGCTTTTTGCTGTTTCAGCTGGGACACTAGATTGGAGATCATTCCTCCTGGTATCTGAGAAAGAAGCATTTTGCTGTTTATGGACTGCATATTTACATCATCTGCAGCATGATTTTTTCTAACCTTCCAGAAATGATCAACAAGCTTAATTATACCTGCTCCGTCCAGTCCCATTTCCATTGAATGGTTAAAAGGCTCAAGTGCCGGCTGGGAAGATCCCATTGCAAAAGGACTAAGTGCAAGGTCAAGTACATCCACTCCCGCTTCAACTGCCGCATAGTATGAAAGATCAGCCAGTCCGGCAGTATTATGTGAATGCAGCTGTATGGGAATATTGAAATTGGATTTAAGATCTTTAATAAGCTCGTATGCCTGTTTAGGAGTTATAAGCCCGGCCATATCTTTTATACATATTGAATCTATGCCTCTTTCTACAAGTTCTTTAGCGTATGATCTGTAAAATTCAAGATTGTGGACAGGACTCACTGTATATGAAATGGCTGCCTGAACTTCCATTTTGTATTTTTTGGCTGTTTCTATTGATTTTTCTAGGTTTCTTATATCGTTCAGAGCATCAAATACCCTTACGATGTCCATTTTATAATCAGCCATTTTCTTTATGAAAAGCTCTACAACATCATCTGAGTAATGTCTGTAGCCCACAAGGTTCTGTCCACGCAGAAGCATCTGTATTTTGGTGTTTTTAAGACCTTTTCGCAGGACACTCAGCCTCTCCCACGGGTCTTCATCAAGGAAACGTATACAACTGTCATAAGTTGCTCCTCCCCAGACTTCCATAGAATAGAAACCTATATTGTCAAATGTGCCTAGTACATCAGAAAATTCAGAAGTTTTCATCCTTGTGGCTATGAGTGACTGCTGACCGTCACGTAAGGTTGTATCCATAACTTTTACTTTAGACATATAGCGACACCTCCGTTTTTTTTTCAAACTGCATTTTTATTATATTATACCTTTAAAACCCTTTCTTATTTTGCTCTAGCATGGTATACTATTCTTGGTATATTTGTGCTTTTATTTTTTGCTTTTATACTATTCTATAATCTATTGATTTAATTAACAAATCGATTATATTACCATTAGTTAAATTAAGAACTTTCGGGCGTTTGGTTCCTTTAAAAATTTGTTACTTCTATTTATTGACAGAAAAACCTTTTACGGTTATAATTAAGAATAGTCTTTTTAATCAATATACCCAAAGGAGGTACGGCAATGAAAAGAACATATCAGCCTTCAAAAGTAAAAAGAGCCAGAACCCACGGTTTTCTTGAGAGATCAAAAACCAGCGGAGGAAGAGCAGTTTTAAGAAGAAGAAGAGCCAGAGGAAGAAAAAGAGTGTCAGTCCAGTAAAAAATGAAAAAGATGTCATTCAGACAACGGGAACGTCTGAGACTAAAAAATGACTTTGATTCTCTCTTCGATACCGGAGGAAGGGTAGAATCAGAGAGTTTTGTGATTGTCTATAAGGCCAATTGTAAAGGTTGTTGCAGAATAGGCTTTTCCATAAGAAAGAAGTTTGGGAAAGCCCATCTGCGGAATCGATTAAGAAGATGCCTAAAGGAAATTTACAGAACCAACAAACCCTTGTTTCCTCAAAGCACAGATATTATCTTTATACCAAGGAAAGGCCTTTCGAAAAGGTTTTCACAAGTTACGTATCATGAGCTTGAAAATTTAATTCTAGACATGATTGAGGCTTTAAGATGAAGTACCTGTTTCTTGGAATAATCAGGTTTTACCAGCGCTTTATATCTCCTTTAAAACCTGCTACCTGCAGGTTTTATCCCACATGCTCGGCTTATACCTATGAGGCTGTGAAGAGGTTTGGAAGTATCAAAGGCTTGTATTTAGGTCTCAGGCGGATTTCACGTTGCCATCCTTTTAACCCTGGCGGCATAGACCCGGTACCTGAAAATTTTAGTTTTCTTAAAAAAAAGAGGTAAACTTCATAAAAAGGGGTGCTTGATTTGAAAAAAACAGTAACTTTAATACTTTTTATTATGCTGTGTTTGTCCGTATTCGCATTGCCTGAATACAGGATAACCCAAGACCCGACAAGCCAGAGTGTGACTTTGGAGATGAGACTTTATAAGGTCACCGTTGATAATTACGGAAGGATTCAGGATTATTCGATAATAAACACCCAAACCAAAAGTATGGTATCAGTTTATAAGTACACAAACGACAGTTATGATCTTTTAGATTCCGACGGGAAAGAGATGCTTCCTGTTTCTTTTGAAGTCAAAGAATCGGAAGATAAAAGCAAAGTTGAATTTGTCTATGGGTTTGAAAATGGGGGAACAAAAGGTTATATCTTCCATAATAACCCCAACTTTGAGTTTGACCTTTCGGTAAAGGGGCTTTCAGGAACTGTAGTTCTCCCCAATATCTCCCTCCCCGGTAAAGTTTCTTCGTTTTCAGTTGAGAATCTAAGCTCATACGGCATTAGTTCAGCAACCAATTCTTACGTTTCATATAAAGCAAAACCGTTTAAAATTTCACTCATAATATCTTCTGATGTTCCTATCGATAGGAAGAGCCTTACCGTAAGTTTCACTGGGAAGTTGGATCTTAAAAATTTTATGGGTCCGATGAAGCTTACTTTGATAAGGGAACTCTATCAAGGCGAGGAGTACAAAACTGTTAACGGCCTATTGAAGGATGTAAAAGCCATAAGCTGGACTACAGTCATATTCTACTGGTTTGTTGAGTTTTTGTGGTGGCTTAATAATGTAACTGGTAACTTTGGTTGGGCTATAATAATATTTACACTTATCATAAATATTATCTTCCTTCCGCTTTACATGAAGCAGAAAAAATCGATGATAAGAATGAAGGAGCTTCAGCCCGAGCTTGACAAAATAAAGAAAAAGTATCCTAACAATCCGCAGAAAATGCAGGAAGCCCAGATGGCACTTTACAAAGAAAAAGGCTTCAATCCTGCAAGCGGCTGTCTTTTTGCTTTAATACAGCTTCCAATATTTATTGTGCTTTGGCAGGTCATACAGTATTTTGGAGAAAGTTTTGCTTACAACCCCAGATTCCTTATCTGGCAGGATCTTTCTGCCGGAGGATGGGCAGAAAACTGGCTATTTATAATAATAAGCTTGATAGCTTATATAGTAAATGCAATGCTTTCTTCCCAGGATGTAAAAGCGGCTTGGCAGACCATACTTATGAGCCTTTTGTTTCCGTTCATGCTCATAGGCTTGCCTTCCGGTGTTTTTATATACTATACTCTAAATGCAATTTTGCAGGTGGGTATCACATTGCTTGTTAATTTCTTATATAAGTCAAAAGGCATAGGTTTCAGGGATCTGTTCGGTCTTGGTCCTAAACCCGTGAGGAGGTGAAATGCTTGATAAAGTTAGATATCAAACAGTATACGGCAAAGACTGCCGAACTGGCATATGAAAATGCTTTGAACGAGTATAAAGTTCCAAAGGAGGAGCTTTCATTCACTGTTGTACAGGAGGCGGCTAAAACTGGATTCTTAGGTTTGCGGACTATTCCTGCCATAATAGAGGTATATCTGAATGAAAATCATCTTTTGGCCAACCTTCAGGATTTCTTAAATATTATTTTAGATAAATTCGAGGGAACTTTTTATTCTAATCTTAAGATATTCGGTAAAACCATAGTAGTATCGCTTGAAGGAGAAGGACTAGAAAAACTTATAGGCAAGTACGGAAGAACTTTGGGAGCTCTTCAGCATCTTCTCATGATATATGTGAACAGGATGACAGATACCAAGATAGATGTAAAGCTTGATATAGGCGAGTACAGGAAAAACAGGAAAAAGCATATAGAAGAGATAGCCGATTCAACGGCACGTAAAGCTATAAGGGAAGGGAGTACCGAGCTTGCACCAATGTTTTCATTTGAGCGAAAGATAATACATGAGTACATAAGAAAGAATTTTCCTCAGCTTGAAACCAAATCTGTCGGTCTTGAGCCATACAGGAAGGTTGTAGTGTATGCAAAGGAGCTTCAGACCACAGGTTCAAAAAAGAGGTGATTTCTATGGTAAAAAAGGCAGTTATCGGAAAAGCCGAAGATATTCAGCCTGTTATAATGAATAACGATAAAGTGAAAAATGTTGAAAAAAGAGTACTTATAGGTAAGAAAATTGGTGCAGGAAATTTTGTTATGAGGCTTTTCAAGGTTGGTCCCGACGGACACTCTCCCAGACACTCCCATGTATGGGAACATGAGATCTATATTATTAAGGGAACAGCAGGAATATTTGATGGAGAAAAGGAAGTTGCGGCCCCTGAGGGAAGTTATGTTTTTGTGCCCGGTGGTGTGGAGCATCAGATAAAAAATATCGGAACCGGAGAAATGCACTTTCTTTGTCTTATTCCAAGCACAGCTGATGAAGAATAAAAAAATGCGCAGTTTATACTGCGCATTTTTCTTAATAGGCTGTACATGATATAATTGCACGGGGGATGATTTTATGAATACGTTGGATATCATTGCGCTTAAGGAAGTAAACAAACTTAAGAACAGAGAAGTTATAGACATGGTGGACAACAACCGTGATTTTCTGGTTATCAGAACTGACTTCAGTCAAAGGAAAGATGAGATAGTACACAGGCTTTCCGATGTGCAAGGATTAAAGATACTGACATACTGGGATAGTGATTATCCTCAAATAATACGAAATATACCTGATCCTCCTGCTGTTCTTTACTGTCTGGGAGATATTTCGCTTCTAAATTCAGACTGTCTGTCGATAGTCGGAAGCAGGAAAACAACTGAGTATGGACGGCAGATATGCAAAAACCTATGCTCACAGTTGGATGACCATACACTTGTAAGCGGTATGGCTTTTGGTATAGATACAATAGTACATCAAAATGCCAAACGGACTATTGCAGTTTTGGGCTGCGGCGTGGATGTTATTTATCCGCAGAGCAATAAAGAGCTTTACCGAAGGTTGGTAGAGGAAGAACTGGTTATTTCCGAGTTTTTTCCGGGAACACCTCCTGCTAAGTATACCTTTCCTTACAGAAATAGGATAATTGCAGGTCTTTCAAGTAAAACAATAGTTGTGGAAGCATCTAAGAAAAGCGGCTCGCTCATAACCGCAGCATATGCTGCTAACTTTTCCAGGGACGTTTATGCTGTTCCCGGGGATATAACCAGATTAAATTCGGAGGGAACAAACCATCTCATATACTCTGGTGCAACACCTATTACCTCCGTGGAAAGAGCACGGAAAATTTTAGGTTTACAGGAAAAGTTAGTTTTAGGCTGTTCTGCGTACGAAAACGGAGAGTCTGTTCTTATAGGGTATATCCGTAAAGGCATTTCAACCCTTGATGAACTTGCAGAAAAAACCGGCCGGGATCTTTCGGAGCTCATGGCAGAAATATCTGAACATGAGATAAACGGTCTGATCTATCAGGAATCAGGAAAATATTATTATAAGGGGTGATAAGATGAAAAAAGCTTTAGTTTTTCTTTCGGTCATAGCTCTATTGGTTATGATTACTTCCTGCAGTGCTCCGGCAAAGCAAAAAACGTATTTTGAGCTTCAGCAGGAGCTGTATAAGCAGAACAGAACATCTGACGTAGCCATTGCACCTTCTGTAGAGACAGTTGTGGTTGAAGGAATAGGAATTGATAAGGATGACGCACTCTTAGATGCAAGATTAAAAGCACTTCAGCAGGTAGTTGGGCTTAAACTTTACTCTCAATCACAGGTATCTAACTTCACCCTTGTGGATAAACAGACTTATACTAAGACACAGGGATATATTAAGAGCGAAAAGATACTCAGTGAAAGTGCTTTCCAGATAAGTTATTATAAAGTAAAATGTTCATTTGAAGTAAGCAAAGATATTCCGGACGATGATTTTTTCTTTGTAATTAAAAAAATGAGAAAGCCTAAAGTTGGAGTCTGGATACCGGCTAACCTTTACAAAGGTCTTTTGAGTTTTGAGGATAGATCTGCAGAAGTGAACCTTCTTAACAGGCTTAAAGAATACGGTTTTGATGTTTATGATACCGAAAGGCTTCAGGAACTTATGCAGATAAAAGCTGATTTTACCCCGGATGTGAAGTCATTCAGAAAGTACGGTGTGGATGTTCTTATAACCGGAGAGCTTTTTGGAGAAAGCACAGGCAGTATAAGCGGTCTTATGGGAGCACGAGCGACGGTAAACCTCAAAGTATTCTGGACACAGACAGGACAGATTATTGCCTCTGATTCAGTCACAGAAGGTAAGGCTGATGTTTCAGCCGCAATTGCAGTAAAAAATGCAGTGGGAAAAGCAGCCTATACTATAGGAGAAAGTCTTTCAAGACTTATTGTCAAGGACTGGATGAGTCAGGTTGCAAATGGTCTTCCTCTTGAAATGAATATAATGAACATTGATTATGACAGCTATGTAGATTTTGTATCTATGCTCAGGAAGGCTTCCGGCGTTATAGATCTTGGTTCAACAGTTTTTGAACAGAATACAGCTGATATAGTGGTTTATACCTTCCTTCTCCCCGAAGAGTTCTATGCAAAGATAATAAGGACCTCCTTCAAAAACTCTCCAACTATGATAAATCAGTCACTTACTCAGATAACTTTCAAGCTTAATTAGCAAAAAGCCTGGTCTCTTAAGAGATCAGGCTTTTTTATGTCAATACTTAATCGTAAAGATATATGCATGCAAAGAAAAAACTGTATATTTTTATGAACATGGTTCATAAAAATATACACGATGTCTATCAAAATATTCAGTGAGGTGACAGAAAATGCCAAAGACGATAGAAGACGTTGAAAATTTAATACTGAAAAATGCCTTTGAACTTTTAAAAACATATGGGTATCACAAGCTTAATATGCGTGAGATAGCAAAAAAATCCAATATTGCAACCGGAACAATCTATAATTACTTTCCAACTAAAGATGAGCTTATGATAAGTCTTATAAGATTTTACTGGAAAGATTACGGAGACAAGATGGATGCTGCTTTTTCTTCTGAAGAAGATTTTTTGGTGAAAATGCACAGGATATTTGAGATAATTGATACTTTTATAAGAACTTTCGAAGGATTTATACCGGAGTATGCAAAAAAAGGTAATGAAAAACCGGAAGGCAGAGTACAAAAGTTTCTTAACGAGTTCCGAAAAGGTATAAAAAATGCTCTTGATATGGATAAGACGATAAGTATCGTTCCTAGCATCAAAACAGAGGAGCTCTCAGCCTTTATAGCTGCTAATATGATAAGCATAGCCTTATATCGTCTTTATACTTATGAAAACTTTGAAAAAATAGTAAGAATAATTATTTTGAAGTAAAAACGAAAGATAAGCAGTTAAAAATTGAGGAGGAAAAAGAATGCTGGTATTTTCGGTAGTGTTAATTACGCTCGCTCTGATATGTTATAGCATTGGTGTATGGAGCGAAAAAATTCAGGGTTCTCTCAGGGCAAAACATCTTGTGTTTTTTTGGTTAGGATTTATATTTGACAGTTCGTCCACTTTGATTATGGGAATAATCAGCCGTTCATCATCTGTAAGCCTGCATAGTATTTCCGGAATTGCCGCGATACTTTTAATGCTTTTACACGCCGTATGGGCAAGCATAGTGCTCTTGAGCGGCAAGGAGGAAAAAAAGAAGAATTTCAGCAGATTCAGCATTCTAGTATGGTGTCTATGGCTTATTCCGTATTCAACAGGAGCTGTAATGAACATGCTTTAAAAAAATTTCTCGATAAAAATTTCCTTATCGGATAGTTAACTTAACGAAATAATTTTTTTACTAACTTAAGTTGAATAGTAATAATGATGATGTTATCATTATAAACAGATAGGAAATACTTCTATCCCCCTGAGATAGTTTAAAACCATTATCGGATCCTTGAGGATCCGACTTTTTTATTCCTGTTTTTCCATATCTTTCTCAAAATTCTTTTCAACTTCTGCTATCTCTTCACGCATATCTTTTTCCTTTTTCCAGTACTCTTTTATCTTTTTACGGTTAATTGCCGGTATTAGCACGGCACTTGCTACCCATGAGAACACAAGTGAAAGAGCCATAGTTGTAGCAAACTGCTTCAGAAGAGCGCCTTCAGAGACATTGAAACTTATAAAAGCGGCTATGGTTGTAGCAATAGAAAATGTTACAGAGTTGAGGGACTGCCAGTAATGTTTAGGATCTTCATCGATTGCATGGAATATATGTATAAAGCCTTCCACTCCGACACCAGATACAAGCGGATAGGTCAGAAGAGTGGTAAAAGTCGGCCTTATCCCCATAAAATAGCCTACACCGAAGGTTCCTAGGGAAGCACTTACAAGTCCAAAGAAGGTAAGAAGGGTTTCTTTTATATTCTTTTTTCTCGAAAAGTATGTAAATATGGCTATGAAGATAAAAGACACTGCCGTTGGAAGTATGAATCTCTTGCTGACAATGCTCATTATCTTATACATGGCTTTGGGATTTCCCAATATTCTGTCTGTATTATCTTTTCCTATTTTGTCGAAGAATTTTTTAAGACCGTTATTGCTCCATATGTCAAAAGCAGGCTGAATACTAAGGATTATGTATTTTACACCATCTTTTTCCATGAAAAAGGAGCTTTTAAGTTCCTGAGGTAGTATCTCCAGTATATTTAAGGAGAACTGGTTAAGATCAGACGAGCGGCTTATTATATCAATTATCTTCAGACTGTCACTGTAGATATTATATTTTTTCAGTATGGATGCAACCATTGGATTGGCAATTACTTCGGACAATCCTTGAACTTTATTTTTTAGGTCGGCATACTTCCCCACCTGTTTTTCTATGGTATCAGGCAGGCTTTCTATGCTTTTTACAGCTCCGGTTGCAAGCAGACGGCTTTTAAAATCGTCTATGTTTTCATCAAACCGTACTGCACATTTAAGCGAATCGAATGAGGTCTGTCCCATCTTTGACAGAACAAGAACTCCGATTTTGGAAGATTCCGAACTGGCTGATACAAGACCGGGTGTGGTATATGAAAAATTAAGGGTTGAAAAAGCTCCTATTATAGAGAAAATAATCATTATTGGTACTACTATCCTTACAATTATCTTTCCATTTTTAGGTATAAAGTAGCTCATCTTTTTGAAGAATTTATTGGTATACTCTTCTATTCTACTTACCTTAAGACTGGATTTGAATATAGTCATTATAGCCGGAACCACAAAAACCATGACAATAAAGAATACGAAAAGACCCGCAATGGTCATTACCGACATCTGTGTGAATGCCGGTAGCCTCATAAGCAGAAGAGTCGTAAAAACAACAATAGCTGTTATAACTCCATAAAAGATTGGAGTAAGAGAGTTTTTATACGTGTAGTAAAGAGCATCTACCATATTGTTGTTCTTCTTGTAGTCATTTATAAAACGGGTAAGAAGGTGCTGGCCGTAGTCAATTCCAAGTCCTACTGTTATTGAAGCCACGAAGGTGGTTATTATGTTGAGCTGACCGAACATCATCTGGGTTATGCCCATACTTATAACCGTTGCCAGAATAAGGCAGATAAATACAATCGCAGTGGTTATGATATTGCCGAACGCTATATAGAAAAGAGATATAGTAAAGACCATAGTCAAGGTAGTGGTTATGGCAAAGTCCTTTGAAAGAGCTTTGTTTGCTTCATAACTGTATATATAGTTGCCTGTAAGACCTGTCTTTATGCCATGAATCTTTTCTATCTCAGAAAGGTTTTGTTTGACAACCGGAATAACTTCATTGACAAATCCTAAATCTGTGCTTGGTTTTATGAAGCTGACACCCATTATCATAATATCTTTTTCCACAGAGAGCATATAATAGCTTTTTATAAAGTTGTCATCACTCTGGGATAGACCCTGTTGTAGATTGTAAATTCCGTCCAGTGTATCATAAAGATACTCGAAAGATTTGAAATCGTATGGATTGGCACTTTTTACGGCATCAAAGACGTTATTGACATTCTGGGTAATCTGCTCTATCACTTCGGTGTTAGTTACGTTTAAAAAACCGGATGAAAGGAAAAAGGTCATATCGGTTTTGGTAAACTCTTTAAGATTTTTATAGGTACTCATTCTATCGTAGAAATTTTTGGCTACAACCTGTGGATCAGTCTGCGGTTCCAAAAAAAAGGCTACTATCATTACGTCCGTGTTTCCCATGGCGTTTTGTTCTCTGTAGTAGTCCAGGATTATGGGGTCATCTTGGGGCATAACCTTCATGATATCCGAATCTACACCAAGCTTGGTGGTCATGTATCCAAAAAAAACCGTTGCAATAAGGAATGCCACTAATATATACTTTGCCTTGTTTATTACAAAAAGGGTCAGCCTGGAATAAAAATCCTTCATATAAACCACCAAAGAAGGAACAGCTCAAAACTTATCCCGATTATCAGAGAAAAACAGTTTTTGTTTTTTATGTCTATATAGCTTCTTAATCCCTGCATCCAAATGAATGAAGCAATGAGAAAATTTTTTCCCAACGCACCAAAAACAAGTGGGGAAAAGGTGATAATATAAGGGATAAAAAGATTTTTGTCAGAAAAAATATTTCTGGCACTTGCTCCGAAGTAGGCGGTCATAAGCAAAAAAGCACAGGCTTTCCAATTGAAAAGCCATACCGGAGTAAATAAAAATATAATAATTATTATCAAAGGAATCAGAAGCGATTCTTTCTTATGCTGGAAAATCTTTGAAGGTCTGAAGATGGCATTGAAAAAATCAACAAGCATTTTGGTTTATTCCCCTTTAAAACTTATCAACTTTAGGTCACTGCTGACAGTTATACCGTTATTTTTTAACAGGGAGAGAGTTACGTCAATTTCATCTGTCCCTAATAGTCTTGAATCAAGAACTACTCCTCCGGAATTCTTAAGACCTTCAACGAAGCTTTTTTGAAATCCACCTTTTTTGTACATGCTCTTATCAAAGATGAAGTAACGAGTCTTTATATAAGTCATGTTTGACGGAGTAATTTTTGAAAAATCTATAAGAAAAACCCTTGGAATGTATCGTATATAAAAATTTTTTGAACTGAGAGTGTATCCGTTGATTATTGTGTCAAAGTACTTTATTTTTTTTACTTCCTCAAAAGACTCCTTTTCAATCGAAACGGCGAGATTTTTGAGCTCATCGTAAAGATCTTTGTTTAAAGGTTCAAGATAAAGTATCTGTTCTTTCAAGTCATATCGGTACTTTCCTATGAAGATTTTATAATCAATCATTCCAAAAGAAAAGGCGGATATATTCTTGACAGAAGAAAAAGAGTCTATTATACTTTTGGTATTGAAACTCTGTTTTATGGTAAGAACAGGTGTTTTTTCTATGACAATATACTCTCTGTCTGTCTTACCGTAAAAAACATATAAGAAGAAAGAGAGAACGGTTGTCAGTATGAGCATTACTGCCAGCCAGCCATAGATTCTCAAATTTATTTCCCTCCGGACTTTTCCGTTATTACTTCAAACGCTTTCAAGAGCTGTGAATCGGCAGAAAGGTTTATATACGGTTTGTTTGTGGTACTGAGCATAGCTTCGGTCGTTTCACTTTCGGAAGGGTTAACTGATTTAAGTTCAACCGCAGGATTATCAATGTCTATGTCCGGATCGATACCCTTAAGATGTATATCTGTGCCGTTGGGTGTAAAGTAATGACCTATGGGCAGCCATACCTCTCCGCCGTTTGGGAGCTGTATAGGTCTCTGAACAGTAGCTTTTCCATAAGTCTGCTTTCCTATTATTGTAGCGATGCTGTTATCTTTAAGAGCTCCAGTAAGAATTTCCGAAGCTGAAGCGGATCCCTTATTTACAAGTACAACTATGGGGATATCCTTCAGAAAATTGACATATTTTTCTGGTTCAGGTATCACGGTTTCTTCCTCGCCGTTGTAATATCTTACGGATACTATCTTTCCGTTTCTCACGAACATTGAGCCTATATCTATTGCGACATTAAGAAATCCTCCCGGATTGCTTCGCAGATCCAGAACCAGTCCATCCTTAGACTTTGAGATAAAATACGAAAGAGCAGTTTGCATTTCTTCGTAGCTTTTTTCGGCAAAGTTGGTGAGCCTTATATAGGCGATTTTTTTATTGTTATACTCAATAAGATCATACTGAACTGATTTGGTCTCTATTTTGGCTCTGGGTACCTCTATTATCTTTGTTTCTTCCCAACCGTCCCTGAATACTTCAAGTTTTACGGCTGTACCTGGTTCTCCCCTCATTCTGTCTACCGAAGGAGTATAGCCAATCTGGGAAACAGGTGATCCGTCAACTGTTATTATGTAGTCATTGGGGAGTATCCCGGCTTTCTCTCCCGGTGTACCTGACATGGGACTAACCACAACTATGGCTTTCTTGGCGGTGTCGTACCTTACTGTAAGTCCTACTCCGCCGTATTCCTTGCTTTCTTCTATTCTGTTTTCGTTGGTCTGGCGTTTGTCAAAGTACCAGGCAAAGGGGTCATCAAGTCCTGAAATCAGACCATCAAGGGTGGAGTCGAGTATTTTTTCATAGTCAACATTTGACTTATCGTAGTAAATATTATCGATATAGTATAAAAGCATGAAGATAGGATCATGGTACTGCTGTTCATAGATATCCTGGATTTTTTTCTGGGAAGCGGCCGCAAAGATCCAAGAAGAAAAAAAGACAGATACTATTATTACTATTGAGATAGCTGATTTAATTTTCCTGCTCATAGTACTCCTCTCCCTCCAATTTAGTTTTCCCTAAACCTAGTGTCTTCCTTGCAAAAATAAGAAATGCCGTATGCCCTACCATTATGTCCGACGGCCTGAGTCTGTATGGATTGGTTTTATATCTTCTGATAAATGTTTCCCAGACATCAATCTTCTTAAACTCAAAGTTCCTCATGGCCAACAGAATTTCTGAAACCTGGTTTGTTGTAGGAACAAGCACTCCCAGCATACTGGAATTTCCCATAGCCCCGTAAACTATATCCATATAATCTTGGGGATTAGGAAGGTCTAGAAAAACTGAATCAAAATTTGTTTCATCTATTCCGTCCTTTATATCCCTGTTTTTAAAAATAACATTATCGTACTGTGAAAATTTCATAAGATTGGTTCGTGCCAGATCTATAAAATCCTGTCTTTTTTCGTAGGAGAAAACCTTTCCTTCTGATCCTACAATCTTTGAAAAAATACCTGTAGCCCCACCGCTTCCGCATCCTGCCTCAAGAATCGTATCTCCGGGTTTTATCCCAAGGTTGAGTATAACATATCCCAGGTCTTTGGGATATGCAATCTGGGAAGCACGCTTAAGTTTGAAGATGTACTCGTCATAAGTTGGTCTTGCAACGATAAATCGGGCTCCTTTATTTGATTCGCCTGTATAACCGTACTCCTGTCCGATGAAGCTTGCGGTATCAATACTGCCCTTGTGGCATGAAGATTTATTTCCGTCAGCCTTTATGAGAAGGGTAGTATCGTCCTCAAAGTATATAAGGACAAAATCGTCCTGGTTTATTGTTCTCAAATCACATCCTCCTAAATTTTGAAAGGTTCTCGATAAGTTCGTTTATGAGTTTCTCATCCTGTGTGGACTCGTATTTTATAAAACAATTTCTGGCATATTCTTTTACTATTTCTTTGGCAGTGTTGTCTAGAGCACCTGATATGGCACTGAGCTGGGTAAGTATCTCCACGCAGTTCCTTTCCTGTTCAACCATGTTCTGTAAACCCTTTATCTGTCCCTCTATCCTTTTCAGCCGGTTCATTATCTGTTTTTTTGCCACTGTCAACCCTCCTGCCGTTCATAATTCATATTAATTATACTACAATTAAGATTTTTACGATACTTTTTTAAAATAAAAACGAACAGGAAAAATCAATTTATTCGTACTTGGCCAAGATATCAAAAGGAAATCTCCAGATATGGCATGAAAGCGCCTAAAAGAAAACCCAAAGCCGATGCCGCTATTACATCGGATGTCCAGTGCTTGTCTTCAATGATTCTCATGGCTGAAACGGTTGCCGGCAGTATGTAAAGCCACTGTCCATATTTTTGTGCATAAGGAGTGACAACCGCCCATGCAACGATTGAATGCCCGGAAGGAAAGGAAAGGTAGTTGTCAGAAGCTGCTGCTAAGCCCATAAAACTGTTTTTCCCTTCTTCCATGAAGGGGCGGGCTCTGCCGGTTGCATGTTTGAGCAGATAACCAACTGCTGCACTTGCAGCTCCGGCCTGAAAGGAACGAAAAGCAACATCCTTAAATTCAGGACTGTCAAAAAGAAAAGACGATATCAATAATGCCGAACTTATACCAAGACTTATCTTTGCATCGGTTAAAGAATCAATCGAAAGGTTCTCAATTTTTGGTACAGTCAAACGTATCTGTTCATCAAAAAAGTATGCAGCCGCCACAGCTGAGGCGCAAACCAATACTGTACCTGCAGTATCCTTAGTATCGCTGTACTTCAGATCAAGCTTAAATTGGGAAAACAAACTAATGCTCAGAGATATCATGAGGAGCATCACAATAATTTTTTTCAAAGTATCCCGCCTCTTTTTTTAAAAGTAATTACGTGATTAGATTTAGGCTTTCTCTCTCAGAAATTACCAGATCCGGCCATATAAACAAAAAAAGCCCAGACTCCCTGAGCTTTTTATGGTGGAGTCGATGGGATTCGAACCCACGACTTCTACAATGCCATTGTAGCGTGCTCCCAATTGCACCACGACCCCCTGAACTTAAACACAAATATTATATATTAATACTTCATCTTTGTCAAGACCATCTCTTTCATGATTTGTTCTCAGTAGGGAGTATCATGCCTGTCCTTAGCTGTGGAACGCGTTTTAAAAGTTCATAAATGATCATCGGATTTATTATGACACGCAGGACGAATGTAATAATCCTCGGAGGCATAAGCACTGCCCAGGGTATTTGGAAAAGTTGGTTTATAAGCAGTGGGGTTATAGAAATACCTATTAATTCAGCTATCATGGAAGTTACAAGTATGTTGGCAAATGTAAGTTTTTTACGCAGAATATATCTGAATAAAAGACCTGGGATAAGTCCGTAAAGCAGCGAGGTAAGAGTGAACTGAGGCATGAATGCTCCCATAGGGTATATAAAGTAGCCTAGAAGATCAGAAACCGCTCCTACTACTGCGCCGTCAAGCGGTCCTAAAGAAATGCCTGCAAGTATAACCGGAAGTGTGCCTACTCCGAAACGTACTCCTTCGGCTCCGCCTATCGGAATTCTTACTGACAGAAATCGTGAAAGTACTATTGCCAATCCTACAAACAAAGCGTTCATAACTATTCTTCTTGATTTCATTTTTCCTCCGCACCTCTATAGATATGCTTATATTATATCATATCTGGTATATTCTATAATATGTAAAGAGCTTTCTTGTACTCTTTTACAAAGAACTTTCTGCCTTTTTGTATAACTTCATGTCCTTCACTTTCAAGCAAATTTTTTTGTGTCAGGACTCCGCCGGGGTACTTTTCATTAAGCTGTCCGTACTTTTTTAATGTTCGCCAGTAAGGCGTAAGGTCGGAGCTGCCTTGGGCTTTTCTTTCTTCACTGGCATTAGCGACTATGTTTATGAAGATGCCTGCAGTAAGCTGACAAGTATAGTCAGCTGAATACTTTTTTGCTAGGAAGGTTCTTATCTCGTCCGAAGTTATTAATTTTCCTTTTGGAATCCTCCGCATTACCTGGTCGTACTCTGATGCCGGTGCAACCAGCATCGTTTTAACAGAAGAGTCTTTTCCTTCAGATTTTTTTTGTTCAATTTTAATAATTTTTGGCAGATCACCGTTTGAAGCAAGCTTATCGTTGAAAGATTTTTTTTGCATGAAGTAACCATGCCTCCTTAATATTTTATTAGCTGTATGGTAAAATATTACCACATATTTGTCTGATGTGTTTTGCCTAATAGTTTATTTATTTTTAGAAACTTTTTTCTTTTATTTTATCAATAAAAGGTTGCTTTAGGGTATAATCTTCTTATGGATGCTGTATCAAGCATAACAATATATTTTGGGTTCCAGGAGGCTGAAATGGATAAAAAAATGATTTACAATGAATATATTCTTTCTCTAAGTCCTTCTATTGAGGATGAGGTAACAAGTGCGCTTGTAATGAAAGATTTTCTTGAATTTTATGTGGAGTATGAAGTAAGCAGCAATCTTACTACGCTTAAGTTTTATACTTCCCTTAATGATCCCAGGCAGGATATTCTTCAGATGCTCACAGGATTTTATGGTCTTGAGATACTCCATCATGAAGTTGTTGAGGAAAAGGACTGGCTTGCAGAATGGATGAAAACCTTAAAGCCTTTTGAGTATGTGCCGGGGGTGTGGATAAATCCTTTTGCCGAAAAGCAGTTTGAACCCAAGGAAGGCATTGTTCTTAAATTGATTCCAGGAACAGCCTTTGGAACAGGCCACCATGAAACGACAAGGCTCATCGGCACAGTTCTGTCAAATATGGACTGCCGAGGGGCAAGTGTTCTTGATGTGGGGACAGGCACGGGGATACTGGCTATTCTTGCGAAAAAAAAGGGGGCGGGATACACTCTTGCTCTTGATTATGATCCGCTTGCTGTGGAAAAAGCCAAGGAAAGTATAGAGCTTAACGATGTTCATGTGCAGGTCAGGCAGTCGGATCTTCTTAAGAACGTTGAAGAAGGTGAGAAATTTGATATTGTTACTGCCAATATTGTTGCGGAGATAATAGTTATGCTTATGCAGGATCCAAAGTTTGAAACTGTTATGCAGGATAACGGATATTTTATATGTAGCGGTATAATAAAAGAAAAGGAAAAGATGGTAATAGACGAGGCTATGAAACATGAATTACAGATAATAGAGGTGGTTGAAGACGGATCATGGGCAGCTATAGTATTTCAGAAAACAGTATAAAAATAATTGAAACTCTTATAGGAAGAGAGATCTCCAACTGTATTGAAGTTGTAAAGACATGTCCTTACGGCATTCCGCACGGTATTCCGCACGGTATTCCGCACGGTATTCCGCACGGTATACCGCAGGTTATAAAAAGTTATCCTCTCAAGGACAACAAGCCTTTTCCCACACTCTACTGGCTGGTCTGTCCATATCTTTGTGAAGAAGTTGCCAAGCTCGAATCAAAAGGCATGATTACTTATTTTGAAGAGCTTATTGAAAAAAATTCAGAGTTCAAGAAAAAGATGTTTATGGCTCACTGTACGGAAATAAGGGTGCGTCTTGAGATTTTGGGGGAAGCAATCACAGATCTTTCACCTTCCATGCAGAGTAAGATGAGGAACACAGGAATAGGCGGAATAACGGATTTCTCAAAGGTAAAGTGTCTCCATCTTCATCTAGCGTCTTTTCTTGGCGGACAGGATAATCCGGTCGGCGCAGAAGTTTCAAAGATGATAGACAGTTGCTGCTGCAGCAATTTTGCATGCGAAAAGTATATTAGATAGGCGACGTTATATGCTGGAAAGAGACCTTCTAAAAAATATTCCGCACAGTCCGGGAGTCTATATTTTCAGGGATTCCAAACAGATTCCTGTTTATGTGGGAAAAGCCAAAGATCTGAAAAAGCGGCTTTCATCATACTTTAATAAAGCCAATCAGGAAAAGAATGAAAAAGTACTGGATATTGTCAGCGAAGCGGATTTTCTTGATTATATACTTACTCTGAACGAGGATGAAGCATTTATTCTTGAATCCAATCTTATTTTTACCCATAAACCGAAGTTTAACGTTCTGCTTAAGGATGCGAGAGTTTATCCGTATATTTTGGTTACGGGTGAGAAGTATCCCCGTATAACCTATGTACGGAACAAAAATGATATTCAGGGAAGATTTTTCGGACCGTATCCGGATACAAGGTTTGTAAAGGATTTAATTGAAACGGCGCAGAAGGTTTATAAAATACGTTCCTGTGACAGGAGTATGGATAGAAAATCCAAGCCTTGTTTCCTTTATCACCTGGGAATGTGTTTTGCTCCCTGTTATAAAGATGTTGACCAGGATGAGTACCGCCTTCATGTGGACTCCATAATAGACTTTCTCGGTGGGAACGTTGATGCGATGAAAGAGTATCTTTCGGATGCAATGCTGAAGTATTCGAAGGTTCTTAATTTTGAAAAGGCAGCTCAGATGCGGGATGTGTACTCCAAGCTTACCAGGCTTTTTGTTCCATTGGGAGTTGAATTTACAAACAGCAGGGATTTTGATGTTATAATGTATGAGGAGCCTATATTTCTACTTCTCAGGATAAGGAGCGGATATCTGCTCTCCAAGCTTACGTTTACACTTGACGGTAACGTAAATGATTTTCTCCAGCAGTTTTATGTTGTGAGGAACAATGAGGTTCCTCCGTATATATACACTATGGACGATGTTCAGCCGGAGGAAGATTTAAAGAAGTACCTTTATTCTAAAGGATTGAAAAAAATGAGCAGGCTTTCGCAGGGCGAAAATCTTTTCAGGCTTGCATTTAAAAATCTTGAAGAGGAGGTTCAAAGATTCACAACAATAGGAAATACTCTTAAACAAGCTAAAGAAATACTTTCTCTGAGCAAGATACCACAGCGTATTGAAGGTATGGATATATCGCATCTTCAGGGAATGTATACGGTGGCTTCTCTTATAGTTTTTGAAAACGGCAAACCCGACAAGGAACAGTACAGAAAGTACAGGCTCGATGAATTCAAAGAACCGAATGATTTTGAGAGCATAAGAACTGTTATCAGGAGAAGATATTCAAAACACCCGCTGCCTGATCTGTTGTTTATAGATGGGGGTAAAGGACAGGTTAATTCTGCTCTTGAGGCTTTAAATGAACTGGGGTTTTCACAAAAAGACGTGGATATAATAGGAATAGCCAAGGAGGATGAAAGAATTGTATTTCCAGGTGAAGTTCAAGATCTTCATCTAAGGCTTGACCATCCTGTTCTTAGAATGCTCATATTTTTGCGTGATGAATGCCACAGGTTTGCCATCGGATTTAACAGAAGCCTTCGCAGCAAACGTTTTGAAGATACCAAGCTTAATGATATAAAAGGCATCGGTTCAGTCCGTAAAAAAGAATTGATGGCAAGGTTTGGCAGCATTGAAAACATAAAAAAGGCTTCTTTCGAAGAAATAAATGAAGTTATATGCAACCGTAGAGTAAGTGAGGAGATTATAAAGAATTTCGGAGGACATACAAATGGAAACAAAAAAAGCGGCTGAATATGCACAGGAGTATATAAACTCAAAAAAAGACAAGCTTGCCGATGAGTTCGGGCATCTTTTCGGATACTGCGTATACGATGTCAACAGTTCATTTCCCGTAATGACTTATTTTTTTGATGCGCAAGGCAGGTTTTTCAAGACTTTAGGCCCCGATC
>JAKJGQ010000040.1 GCA_022704305.1 Thermotogae bacterium
CTTTTCTATTTAATGAGTTCCGTACATACAGATACTCTTTTCCGTCAGGGGAAAACTCCAGTTCGGAAATAAAGCTGAAGTCAAACAAAGATTCTGCTGAAAAAATTTTTTTGGTCATTTTTTGTCCCTCCCTATATAATTTTTAATCCGTGCGTAAACTAGTGAAAGTATCAGATTATATATCTGTATTGCGAAGGTGTATAACAAAAAGAGCAGAAAAACCAAGGAAAGTTTGGCTGTAAAAAACGCTGGAAGAAGAAATGAAAAGAAACTATATACAGTCCAGAAGCCCAGACTGCCTGCAAAAATAATTAGTAAAACCATTTTTTTCTTGTTTTCAGAAAATCTACCGAAAGCAACTGGTATAAGTAAAAGAAAGAAAAAACCGGCTGCTTTGCTTAAAAATCCGCTTACTGTAAGGAGCAGAAAAAAAGCAAGAGAAAAAAGCAAAGCATGCCTTCTTTTCAGAAGGAAAAGGGCAAGAGGTATGGTAAGAGGTATTATATTGGGGGCTACTCTAAATATCTGTGAAAAATAATATACTAAATATGAACCTGCAAGCATAATTCCTGTCAAAGCAAGCTCATGGGCGGGATTTTTCAAAACATCACACTTCCGTCAAATAAAAATTAAGAGCCCTTAGGCTCTTTATATACATCTGCAGAGATCTCCGCCCGAACATTCGCACAACGTATCGGCGCAGGCAAGTCCTCCGAAACACGCAAGACAATCCATACAGTCATTTCTTCTGTAATTGTAATAACCTTGCCTGAACTCATCCATCTTTTGTTTTAACTCTGTTTTTTCCTTGTACTCACTGAAAAGCCTCTTAAAATCACCTTTTTTTACAAGCTCTTCTGTTGTTTTCATTTTTTTCCCCCTTAAAAATTTCTATTATTCTATTTCTGTGATATGTAAAGGAATAGCTTAAAAGCTTATGCACCAACTGGTTATTTTTAAACTCTGTAGTATTTAAAGACTCATATATGCTCTTTACACAGATATCGTAGGTGAAAACAAGCCTTTCAAAGTCTTTTGCAGCTATTCTTGTAATATCTGTAATTCCAAAGCTTTTTGCTATACCGTTAAATGCTGATTTCTTGATATCAGTTTTAAAGTCATAGACTGCATCTATAAGATATACAAGAGTTCCACAGGCCTTTGAAAAGAGTTCCACATCAAACTCCATGCCACTGAACTCTTTTTGAGCAATAAAATACATTATTTCGGAAGATGGTCTTGCAAAGTCATCAAAATCACTTTTTCCTTTTTCCGCCTCAGTTTGTGAATAAATAAGCTCTTCATATCTGCTGATAAAAGAATCTGAAAAATATAGAGAAAGCTTCTTTCTTAACTTTGAAATCAGAATTCGAGGTATCCTTTTACCTTCATTAACGTTATCCTTTAGCTTACCGTAAACTATCAGGGAGTTTATATAGGCATAATGCTTAAAATCCTGAATATTTTCGGGTTTGTTTTTTTCTTTGAATAGAACATAAGGACATTTAAAATACTTTCTTGTCTGAACCTGCTGCTGCATTATTTCAAAAAGAACAACTTCCTTTATTATGGTCAGTCTGTAGGGCTCTGAAAAATACTTCTTCAAACTGTGACAAAGACCACAGTAATAATATTGGTACAATTGTTTTTCCTGTTGTGTAGGTTCAAAATAAAGCGATATATATCCGTACATTTATATTATTCAACCACCTGCAATCTTATACTCTTATTCAGAAAAGTATTTTGAATTTTGACTGAGATCTTTATTTCATAATTTCCAATTCTTTCAAGCCGTATTTCTTTAAAATCATTAATATCAAATATCTTTTTTACAACCATAGGCGATATGAATACTCTTTGAGGAGTATCGTTGTTATACTCAAAAATTACTTTTTCATCATTCTTAAGCTGTATAAAAACCTGATCAACCTGTAAGTATCTTTGATTCTTAATCTTATTTTCCAAACTCACCTGCAGAAAAAGCAGCTCTCCTTTACTGTAATAGCTCATATTAGTTACTCCAAGCTGAAGCTGTGAACCATCTTTTTCTTTTTCTTTTGCAACCATTAATCCGGCTGTATATACTTTTTCAAAAGAAGGAGAGTTAAACTCTATCATATACTGTCCAAAAGGAATATCTTCCTGTATCTGATATGTCAGCTCGAGGATCTCCATCGGATTAAGATTCAGACTTCCAAAAGTAATCTGTTTTTTTAAGATGATCTTATCTGAACTCTTTACCGAAATATCTCCAAAAAACTCTTTAGTCACCTTGCTGTCTGTCATGTTTGAAAGAACAAACTTTACCACGGGTTTTTCTCCCTGTACATAAAACTCTTCCTGTGTATATACATTCATAATCAGCTCATGATTGTAGCGGAAAAATTTTTTTAAAACTATATTTTTTCCGTTAATCGTCATATTAGCTCTTATTTCATACTCTCCGTTTGGAATACTTGAAACTTCGGCTTCTTTCTCAAGATTAAAGAGCACTTTAGACGATATACCTGAAAATTCGGTTTCAATCTTCTGTGGAAAAACAAAATTATAAACAGTTTCAGCAGTTGCAGTATTAATTATAATAAATGAGAAATTATCAATGCTTATTTTTTTTGAAGCCTTGGATATATTAGTCACTGTTATTTTGACGTCACTCAGTGCTTTAGGAAAATCATAAACCTCCTCGGCCAACAGATTCATGTTTATTCCTGAAAAAGAAACCAAGTTTGGTAGCCTTTGACCGATATTATTGCCAAATATCATGAAAAGAATTGCCGTTACCGCAATCGCTATAAGCAAAAGATTTGTATACTTCTTAATTCTTCTGTGGGAGAGGTTATTTCTTTCTTTCTCATTTTTTTTCTTTTGATCGTAATCATTCCATTCTTCTGGACTTTTGGAAAAGTACTTCATATATCACCTCAAAAAGAACACTTTAGCTCATCATATGTTTTTTGGTCAATCAATTTATGATCAAAGTAATACTGCAGCTTCACATCAGGATTCAGGTAATCCGATGTATTCTTATATTTGTTCTTCAACTCCATATCGTTCATACCTAGTGTTATATCATTTTTAAAGTCTTCGTTGGCATACAGCACTTCGAAAAGGTTAAGATATCCGCTGTACCCGGTATCGTAACACTTTGGACATCCTATGCCCTTGCAGAGCGGACATACTTGAGGTATTAGGCGCTGGTTAAGCATTATATCTACACACGAGGAAATATTACTGTCAGATACTCCAAGACTTCGCAGCCTGCTTACTATTTCAAAAACGTTACTACAATGAAGGGAAGTAAACACGCTATTTCCGCTTACTGAAGAATCAAAAAGCAGTTTGGCAAATGCGGATGAACGGAGTTCTCCTACCACTATTATTTCTGGATCCTGCCTTAGGATATACTTGAACTTTTCCATAGGATCCTCATCTTTGTTTATTTGTATTTGTATAGTACCGGGGATTTTAAATTCAACTGGATTCTCAATTGTATGAACCTTGTACTTGTCTTTAAGCTTTCCTGTTATATAGGACATTGTTGTACTTTTCCCGGAGCCTGTAGGACCTGAAAAAATAATAACCTTTGTTCTGCTTCCTATAAGTCCGGAAATATTATCCAGCAGATCTTCCGGTAGATCGACAAAAACCTGTGATATATCCCGAAGCCTTCTTATTACACAGCTTACTCCTCTTAAGGACTCTATAAAAGATACTCTGTATGTTACCTTTTCATATTCGAATGACCCATCAGCATTGTAATGATTCATAACCACATCTAATCCGCATAAAACAAGCAGTCTGTTGACTATGACCTTATAATCCTCAAGGGAAAGCTCATATGAATCGATGAGTTTTCCGCAGTACCTTATCCTTATTTTGACATTTTCGCCAGGTTCGAAATGTATGTCGGTTATTCTCGGATCTTCAAATTTTTTGAGTATATCTCCTATAACATCCTCTGAAGCATCTTGGTCTTCATTTTTTCCAAGATGGTACGAATATAAGTTAAACTTACTCTTTCTCTTCATTTTCCTCTCTGTGTTCATTAAGATACGAGTTAAGCCTGGTTATCTCTTCGGTAACTATGCTCTTGCTGAACATCCTGTATACTGCGGGGATTTCATAAACATCGTTCGAATCTTCTTCAGGGATATTATCGTATCCGGAGGCAACAACCGTTACCTTTAACATATCGTCCGGAACATCTATACAGCTTACCCCCATTTTTGATTTTTCACTGTCAATGGATTTTTGACTCAAAAATTCATTAACCACCTTTATATCAAGCAATGTCGGATTTTTACCACTTATATTAACAAGTGTGGCTGTGGCATTTTTTATCTGATCTTCAAGAAACCTGCTGTTAAGAGCCATTTTTACGGCTTCTTCAGCCCTATTCTTACCTTTGGCGATTCCTATACCAAGCATAGCAGAACCTTTTACCCTAAGAACGGCTGCCACGTCTGCAAAGTCAACATTCACAAGACCAGGCTTGGTGATGAGATCTGAAATACCGGTAATCGCCTGATACAATACATCATCAGCTTTCTCAAAGCCTTCGTCAACAGTCACATTTTCGTCTTCTAGCAACTTATCGTTTGCAATTTTTATAAGGCTGTCTACATTTTCCTTAAGGTTTACCAGACCTTCCAAAGCTATCTTCTGCCTTCCAGCACCTTCAAAGTGAAACGGTGTAGTCACAATCGCAACGGTAAGAATTCCCAGTTCTTTTGATATTTTAGCTATTATCGGCGCAGCTCCGGTTCCTGTTCCTCCGCCAAAGCCGGCAACTATGAAAAGAAGATCGGATCCTTTTATAAGATCCTTTACTTCTTCTACACTTTCTATAGCTGATTCACGTCCAATTTTCGGATCTCCGCCAGCTCCCAGACCTCTCGTCAGGGTTTTACCCAATTGAATCTTTATCGGAGCATCATTTCTTTCAAGAACTTGGACGTCTGTATTAGCCGCTATAAGCTCAACATCATGAACACCTTTTTTGGTCATTCTCTGAACTGCATTATTGCCGGCTCCTCCGACTCCGATAACCTTTATGCGGTATATTGACTTTTTGGTAAATATCTTTTCTGTTTCATTCATCTCAAGCTCAAATGGCATCGTCATCCCCTCCTGCTATCTTATCGATAAGTTTATTGAAGAAACCGCCTTTAGCTTGTTTCTGAGGCTTACCTGACTTAACAGGCGTTTGTTCACGATTTCCGATTTCCGCCTTATCGAATCTGTATCTATCTACAATTCCAAAAACTCCTAGCAGGTCCGGATCATCCATGTATTTTTCTGCAAGGTTAACAAACATATTTGACGAAAGTTTTCCTGAACGGAAATTATCTCCTACAAGCTCTCTCAGAACGGCATCAATATTTTTTATCTTTGCTCCGCCGCCCGTATAGACTATTCCGCCGGAAAGAGCTCCGACTTCCTGGGCTTTTTCGTATGAAAACTTTGCTATTTCTCCGTTGAGACGATTAAGTATTTCTCTTGTTCTGGCATAAACAATTTTGTTTAGCAAATTCTGCGATGTGTACGATACTGCCCCACCGGATATCAATCTTATATCAACTTTTTTAACGGTTTTAGTATCTTTCATGCAGAGAGCTTGCTCACATAAAAGTCTGTTTGCTTCATTTTCCGGAACCTTAAGCACATTCGAAATATCCTTAAGAACATACTTTATGCCATATGGAAATGAGTAAAAAAGCTTTGGCATACCGTTTTTAAAGGTTATTATCCTTGACTGGTAATATCCCAGATCAAGAACTGCTACCCCTACATTTCTGTCATTTGATGATGTTGCGGTATAGCATAAGCCCAATGTAGTGTCGTATATCGGAAACTGAGAATCATCAACTATATCCTTAAAAACATTTTTGAGCAGGGCAAAGGCATTCTCGTTAACCCAGACTATGTTAAGGGTCACATTCAATGAGTTTGTAACATAAAAGGAAACAGGGTTTTTAACAACTTTTCCATCCACGATGAACTTCATGAAGCTTATGTCAAGAACCATTTTACCTTCTTCGTTGTACTTGTTGACAATATTCTTTTTTATCTTATGGAGATCTTCTTCTTTTATTTCTGTACGGCTTGTAAATTCAACAGCCTGAACCTCCTGAGAAATATTTAGGTTATTAGTTGAATAGCCTACAACAATCTCAGACTCTTTACGTTTTCCAAGCTTATCACTAAAATTCGCTATAACAGACTTTATAGTCTTGTTCAGCGCTGAAATATCCTGAATCTCACCGTTCACTATACCGTCCGTTATCTTTTTATCCGAAGCAATAGGTATATAACTGCCATCGGGACTAACTTCAAAAAGAATGGATTTGGTATAGTAGCTCCCTATGTCAATACCTATTAGATAATTCTTTGCCATAGACACCCTCCTCAGCCCTATTTCCCAGAAAATATCTGATTATTTATTATAGTGTACTCACCAGGATTTACTATATTAAGGTAATTGTAATTCTTAGCTAGATAAAAAAAATTATCGTAGTCATAAAATTTTATACTAACTTTATTATAACAGATTACCAACATTTTTTGAAAATCTATGCATAAAAAATTGTTAAGGGCTTTAAGGCTTTTCAAAATCGTTACTTCCTCATTCCTGTAACTAGAAAAAATTACTTCCGGAGCACCCGGGATATGCATATCTGAAATAAAGGACGCAGTCCCCTCATAATCATAGTAAAAATATCTTTTATTTCGACTTATACAGTAATGGAGATCCTCTGAAGTTATTAATGGATTATCTGTGGGTCTATAATAAATTTTCCCCTTAGAACCTCCGGGGAAAATTATTAAAACTATAGTTATACAGTAGAGAAAAAAAAGAACAGCCCTGAACACCATGAATGGCTTCATCAAATATCCAGTTCCTTTATCTTATGAGCGTTGGTTTCTATAAAAATACGCCTGGCCTGCGGATCTTCTCCCATAAGTATATCTATCACAGCATTGGCACTTTCAAAATCTTCGGACTTTATCTGGATGAGCTTCCTGTTCTCTTTATCCATAGTGGTTTCCCAAAGCTGCTGGGCGCTCATTTCACCAAGACCTTTATATCTCTGTATAGAATACTTCTTATCTTTATACTGCTCTTTAAGATTTTCCAGCTCCTTTTCGGTGAAAAGATAAAAATACTGTTTGCCTGTTTCAAAACGGTAAAGCGGCGGCTGCGCCACATATATGTTTCCATTCTCGACAAGTTTTTTCATATATCTGTAAAACAATGTAAGCAAGAGGGTTCTTATATGTGCACCGTCAACATCGGCATCAGTCATTATGATTATTTTCCCATAACGCAAATCTTCATCGCTAAAATGATCGGATATGCCTGTACCTATAGCTGCTATGATATTCAAAATCATTTCACTTTTTAGAAGTTTTTCCACATCTGTCTTTTCTACATTCAGAATCTTTCCCCTGAGAGGAAGTATAGCCTGATAGTTTCTGTCTCTTGCCTGCTTAGCGTTTCCTCCTGCAGAATCCCCTTCGACTATAAATATTTCAGATATTGCACGATCCTTGGATATACAGTCGGCAAGTTTGCCTGGAAGAGAACCACTTTCGAAAACTGATTTCCTTTTGACATTCTCTCTGGCACGCTTGGCGGCGAGTCTTTTTCTTGTTGCTTCCTGAACTCTTTCAATCATGACCTTGCACTCTTTCTGATGACTGTCAAAGTAAAGCTGAAGTTTTTCAGAAATTATCTGGTTTATGCCTTCTCTGGCATACTTAGAACCGAGTTTCCCTTTGGTCTGCCCTTCGAATGTCGGATTGGCAAGCTTTACATGAATGATTGCATTAAGCCCCTCACGGACATCTTCACCAGTAAAGTTCTCATCCTTTTCCTTAAGCATACCAAGCTTCCTGGCATAATCATTCATCACCCTGGTAATAGCGGTTTTGAAACCTACCTCATGCTCTCCTCCGTCAATGGTTCTTATATTGTTTACATAAGACATCAGGTCATTTTCGTCCGAGTCAGTATAAACAAACTCTATATCAGCATACATATCGGGCTCATCGTTTTTATATGTATAGAAACCGTTTATGTAAATCATGCTGCTTACTTTATTTCTCTTTTTCTTTTTAAGCTCATACTCCAAAAACTCTTCCAGTCCACCGGAAAAATGATATACTTCCTTTTTCCCTATCTTTTCATCAGAAAATTCTATAGTAAGCGGAGGATTGAGATACGCAATCTCCTTAAGCCTGTTCTCTACTGTATAAGTTTCAACTTCTATATCTCCGTCTTCAAATATTTGATAATCAGGTTTAAATCTTACTTTTGTGCCTGTGAGTATCGACTGGTCTATTATTTTAACCGGTTCGACCGGTATACCACGCTGATACTTCTGGTAATATACATCGCTTCCGGTATAGACTGTCACTTCCATAAATTCCGAAAGCGCATTTACAACAGATGCACCTACTCCGTGAAGCCCTCCGGACACTTTATATGCTCTTTTATCAAACTTTCCGCCGGCATGCAGAACAGTCATAACAACCTCCAGAGTGCTTTTGCCCTCTGTCGGATGCATATCCACAGGAATGCCTCTGCCGTTGTCAATAACTTCGATGACATCGTCTTTGAGTATACTTACCTTTATATTGTCGCAGTAGCCGTTGATATACTCATCAATGGAATTATCTACTATTTCATATACAAGATGGTTAAGTCCGGCTTTTGAAGTTGACCCAACATACATTCCAGGTCTAAGCCTGACAGGCTCAAGACCCTTAAGAACTTTTATTTCATTTCCATTATACTCTTTGTCAAGCATTAATCTTTCCCTCTCCTTTTTACTGCTCTAACTTCGCAGATGAGACTTGCATTCAATATTTTATTCGATTCTTCCGAAATATTATGCTTATTGAGGGTTACCTCCTGCATTTCATAGTTATTTGAACATCCTATTATAAGTGTCCTGCTTTTAGGTTCATAGTCCTGAACCCAAGTATCATGAAGCATTGTGTCTTTTATAACATCAGACCAGTTTCCCCGCAGCTGCGAAAGAATGTAAACCTTATTCAAGACAGGACTTTTTTTTGAAAGTTTTTTAAGAATATCTTCAAAACTCTCAAACACTTAAAAACCTTCCCAATTTGAAGGATCTTTAAGGACCAGGTCTGCCCAGTTAGAAATGAACGTCTCTGTCATTACACCAGGAACAGAAAATGTAAAATCAGGTATTATACGTCTTACTGGTACAATACCTCTTGAAGTATGGGAAATAAAAACTTCTTCCGCGGAAAGCAGCTCCCATATTTCAACATTTCTTTCCTCAACCTCTATCGAGAGTTTTGAAGCAAGCATAAGAATATTTTCTCTCGTAATTCCCGGAAGTATTCCAGATTTCAAGCTTGGAGTAATAAGAACACCCTGCGATACCAGAAATATATTTGACATGGTACATTCGGTTACACAGCCAAATTCATTTATCAAAAGCGTATCATAATAATAATCATATTTTCTTCTCAGATACTCTCCATAACCATTTAAAGGAGATTTAACATAGTAAGGAATAACCGGAGATACTGGCTTTCTTTCCCTGGCAATATTTATAACTACTCCTGAATCTGTAAGATCGTGATTTTCCTTTATCTCTTCCACATAACAGTAAAATGTCTTTTTTTTGGAGGTTCCCGGAGTAATGTAGAGTCTAAATCTGTACTCTGAAAAATCATGAATTGTCATAGCTTCATTCATTACTCTGAGTATATCGGAGTATTCAGGAACTTCAATACCCAAAAAATCTGCAGATTTTTTGAGTCTCTCATAATGCTTTTTCAGACCAAAAGGTGCTTTTGCGTAAGTTCTTACTACCTCATAAACAGAGTATCCCCTCATAAAACCAGGATCATCTCCAACTATCAAAGGATATTCCAACCATTCCAACCCATTATAGAACAATGGATTTCACCCCCTTATCATCAAAAGAAATACTCCTGACCTTTAAAAAATCATTTTCGTGTTTACCAGAAACACTTATATAATGTGGAACATAGTATTGATCATATCCAAAACCTGTTGTACCTGAAAAAGCATCCTTCTCTACAAGAACATCAGACAACTCCCCCATGAGCTTTTGGAGATATTTTTCACGGCTCTGGAAAGCTGCTTTTTCAATAAATCTCATCCTTTCAGCCTTATCCTCTCCCAAAACCTGAGCCGAAAAAGATGCCGCTAATGTCTGTGGTCGTGGCGAAAACCTGAAAACATGAACTTTAAGCATATCAAGACTTTTTATCCCTTCAGAAAGCTTGTAAATATCAGTTTCTGTTTCTCCCGGGAAACCTACTATTATATCAGAAGTTAAACTAAAATGAGAATCTCTGCTCCTCAAAAGTTCTGCCTGTCTAAAAAATTCTGATGCCGAATACCTACGCCCCATTTTTTTAAGAACATCATCCGAAATATGCTGAAGCGAATAATGAATATGATGCTCAAAAATTGAAGAAGTAGTCAGTACATCTATGATTCCATTTGTTACGGAATCTGGATATAGTGATGTAAGCCTTATTCTGACACGACTAGAGCAAAATTCTTTCTCTATAAGAAATATAAGCTCCTCAAGATTTTCATCGTTATCAAAACCATAATATGAAAGATTTATACCTGTAAGTACTATCTCTTTAAACCCTTTTTCTATATATCCAGAAATTATCTTGATTACTTCATTTTTTTTGATGCTATTTATCTTCCTTCCACGGGCAAAAACTATGCGGCAGTATGTACAGCTGTTAAGACAACCTTCCTGTACGGGAAAAAAAACTCTTGTCCTTCCTTCATACGATTCCTTCGGAACAAGTATCGGATCATCTTCTTTCTTCCAATAATCAATGTCTGTTTTTATTCCATATTCATTAATGTAATCCTGTATATGTTTTTTTTCATGGTTTCCTAAAATAAGATCAGCGCCCGCCTCTGTAAAGGCCTGCGGCATAGTATAGGCGCCGCATCCTGCAACAATAACCTTAATATTAGGATGATTCCTTTTTACTTTTCTTATATACTGTCTTATCTTCCTTTCGGCTTCAGAGGTAACAGTACAACTGTTTATTATAACTGTTCCTTCTTCTAATTCAACAAGATCTTTATCATAAGATACATCAAAACCAAGCTCTAAAAATTTTTCACCTATAGCTTGCGATTCCGCCTGGTTCATTTTACAGCCGAAAGTTACTATACTTATCTTTTTGAAACTCAATCAATATCACCTTTGGCGCTTCGCCACAAGAGAGTTATTCTACGTATCTTGCCTACCAGAGTATTAGTTTTGTCTACTACAGGAATCATTTTCAGCTTATTGCGTATCATCAGATCAGCAACATGCATTGCAGTGTCATCAACATATACTTTGAACGGTTTACCTGATATAAACTCTGACACGGGATGATCAAGGACTTTTTTAAGACCTTTTATGAACTGGGTACTGTCAGGGATAAAAGCACTGTTCTCCATCATACTAAGATATCCGGGAAGCGAAATTTTTATTACGGTACTTTCACTTAAATACCCTATAAGCTTATAATTTTCATCGACTACAGGCAGAGCAGAATATCCGCTCCTCTGACAAACCATTAAAAAACGTTCTATGTTGTCCTGACAGAATATAGCTGTCAGATCCTTGTCCATAAGTTCGCAAGCTTTCATCGCACACCTCTTATCTTATCCTATCCTCTCTATTGTAAAATCATCAAGACTTTTATTTATCTCTTCAATGCTTCCTACTTTTTTGCTTATATACCTGGTAGAGTTAAGAGCAAATGCCATTCCATACCTGGCTGCTTCAAACGGTTCAAATCCATTTACAATATTGTGATAGATCATCCCCGACATAAAAGCATCTCCGGAGTTCTTAACTTTTGCCGGATCAATCTCTCCCTTAGCAGTAAAAATCCAGCCTCCGTTTTTGGTAATAATAATATCACTTACTGTTTTATAAGACATAATTACCAGTTCCGCTCCCCGTGAAATTATAAAACTTCCTGCTTTCATATACTCCTGAATATCTTCCTTCAAGGGCTGTCCGAAAAGAAGGTTTGATTTTCTCAGGTCAGGTCTTACAATCATAGGACAACTGTTGGTTACAACATTATCAAAATGTTCTCCTATGGCTTCAATATATGTTTTTTTGTTCATTGCTTTTGCCATTCGGAATAAGTTGGCATATGAATTTAAAGTAATTCCTCTGGGTATAAGACCTGAAACCACAACATTGTCTACTAGATTAAGCGTAGATCTGTACCTTGAAGTAAAGTAATCCATATCAGACTGGGATATTTCCGGACCGTTAAGATTTATCTCTGAAAGAGTCCTGTTATCAGGATCTATTATGATTATGTTTTCGCGGGTTTCTTCTTCTATATATACAAACTGTGTGGTTATATTACCGTAAAGTGAGAGCTTAGACTGAATTATAGAACCTATTGATCCGCCTAAAAACCCCATGTTAACAGAACTTATCTTAAAATCCGAAAGTAGGACTGCAACATTTATGCCCTTGCCTCCCGGTTCCACAAAAGAATCTGCATGATCTACTATACGAAAAAAACGGCCGGGCTCAAAATTCTTAATTACAACTTTTCTGTCCAGCGTAGGAGCCAGCGTAACACACAACATTTTATATGACATTTTGTCACCTCAGAATTAAGGTATAATTCAACACACCTAAAGGAAATTATACCATAAAGTACAATGAAAATCTAAAAATTTTACTTTAACATAATAAAAGAAGACGGTAAAAACCGTCTTCTTTATCAACCTTTTTTATCCAGAGCCAGTTTTTCTTCATTAGAAGCATATCTTCTCATTCTGGTCTCATAATTGTAAACACCCCTCTTGGACGGGTACTTTTCTGAGTATCCTTCTTCATACCAAAGCTTATCGGCATAAACCTTCCAGTCTTCTGAAAGCTTATCCAGTTCAGGTGCAAGATCCGTAATTACTCTTTCGCTTCCCGGATGCTGCGCTATGGCATTGAACTTATTCACCATAGACCTGAAAACCTTTGGGTTATCTATTATCGGACATGGTCTGAAGAGATTCTGTGAATACGGTATAGTTCTCTTGTAAGCTTCAAAGAAAGGAGATTTCAAAATCTCAATTATACTTTTTTCCCTTATGTTATCTACGGCAAACTGCTGGAAAACACATGGTTCTGCATATCCCTTAGCATTTATATGGAGATACTTCGAACCTGCTGCAAGACATCCGTGGGTTAAGAATCCGTGATTCCAGAAATCTGCAACAAAGGCAAACTTACCTGAAAGTCTTAGTTCGTCAGTTTTTCTGAACCTTTCATATCTTTGCTCGGGCGTTGGCACAAGATCCATAGATGCATCTGCTCCAACAGGCATAAACTGAAATACCCATGCATAGGCAACACCGTTTTGTGCAAGGTAGTCCCAGAACTCATCACTCATAAGAAGCTCATGGTTGACCCTTGTGGCCGTTACGGAAGCACCGAAAATTACACCGTACTTATTAAGATTATTCCATGCTTCTTTAACCTTATTGAAAACACCCTTTCCTCTTCTCCAGTCTGTCATCTCTTCAAAACCCTCTATGGAGATAGCAAGCGTAACGTTTCCAAGCTCTGAAAGCAGCTTAGCATGTTCGTCATCAATAAGCGTTCCGTTTGTATACGTCATGAAGAAGGAGTCATTAAACTCTTTGAAAACATCGTATATATATGGATAGAAGTAAGGCTCTCCACCGGTGATAATAAAGAAGTATATTCCAAGATCATTAAACTGCCTGATTATAGAGAACATCTCTTCTTTTGAAAGCTGATACTTATGTCCATAAAGAGCAGCGTAGCATCCAACACATCTGAGATTACATGCGTAGGTCGGCGATATTACCGCCAACTTTGGCAGCACGGTTTTGTATTCATGCATCTTTTCCTGTCTGACTTTTTCACCCACCGCAAATTCATTGATAATAAGATTGTTAATAACTTTTTCAACTACTTTAGGGTTAGCTTTCTGAAAAAGCTTCGACCAGCTTACATACATTGGATCATGTTCCTTGGCTCCATCGGCCATTTTCTTGAGACCGCTCTTCACAGGTTCTTTTGCAAGCTTGGACAGCGTTGAAAAGAGACCTGCCATCTGATCAACATCGCCGGTTCTTACAACATTGGCAACCAGCTTTGCTGCCTGTTTCATCATCATTGCCTTCATAGAATCCATTAAATTCATTCTACACCTCCATAATTACTTTGCTATTTTCAATATTATTTCTTTAAAAGTACTTTCAAATTCTTCTGGCGGCAAACTTACACCTACCGCCTTATACATCGCAAGACCGTCAAACATCGCCTGAAAAAGCAACGCCTTGGATTTGGATTTAAAAAGAGACTCCCATACCTGAAGCAGGCTTTTGTAATAATCGGTAAAAATCTCTGTCAGATCCTGCATCATCTTTTGATCATGAGTAGAATTTATTAATATCTCAAAAAGTCTCATGAACTGGTCTGAAGGAAAGTCTGAAAGAATCTGGCTGTATGTCTTAGCAAAATACTTTGCTTTTTCCTCGGCTGTATCTGTACTTTTTATATCTTCATATGTTATTACCTTTTTCAGACGTTCTACAAGATTTCCAAAAGCTGATA
>JAKJGQ010000041.1 GCA_022704305.1 Thermotogae bacterium
ATCTGAGTACCTAATAGTTGAAATAGACAGAGAGAATCTTACAGTGAGTGTACGATGGACAAAATAAAACCCGCTTTTAAGCGGGTTTTATTTTTTAATTTCTTGCCTGATCCTTCATCAGTTGTCTGGAGGTAAGAGAAAGCAAAATTATACCTGATGCCGCCATTATAATATTTATTAGCCAAAAGGTAGTGATATTCATGCTTTCAACTCCTGCAACATGCCGTAAAAGATCTGCTACATACTTAATGGGTAAGATATAACTAACCCACCGAATATATCCGGGGATAATATTAATGGGAAAGTATATTCCTGCAAAAAACATCATTACAGTCATTAGAATAGAAGCGGCAGACTGGGCTACTTCCAATTCTTTAAACAGTACCATCAAAAGTATTCCAAAAGCCATCATTCCGAGTGTGGAGCTTAAGCATACAATTATAAGCATAGGCCAGTCAAAGGAATAGTTCATGTGATATATTACTTTGCCCAATATAATAATGATTACTATTGAAAAAAAGTTCAGAAGTATCTTGTTAAATGATGATGCAATCACAAATTCGTTTGATTTTATTGGAGTTACCATGAATTTTTTGATTACTCCTAATTTCTTATATCTGCCGAAGGTATTAATCACACTGAACATTCCTCCAGACAGTATGGATATGGCAATTATGCCTGTAAGAAGAAAGTCCATTTGATTGCTCTCAACTCTTCCTGTACCAATATTTTCAGAAGAAAGAGACAGATAATCTTTTTTTGCTCCATATAAAAATCTTTTTATAGCGTTCTCACCTGCAAACTTTATCCATGTTATCTTTTGCATATTGGCAGGATCGGAGTTGTATAAAACTTTTACTTTGGAGGTTTCATCAACTATAATTCCAGCATCAACTTTTGAAGATAGTACGGCATTTTTTAAGCTTTCATTATCTGCATAGATATCAAGCTTATTTGGATCAAAAAAAGCTTTTACAGTATCATATGCACTCTCGGAGCTTTGATTTGTATCAGACAAGTAACCAGAAGAAAAAACTAATCCATATTCAAAATTCTCTTCTTGGTGCTGTGTATCTCCCAAGCCAAAAATAAAACCGAACAAAAGAAGAAAAATAACTGGAAAAAACATGGTGTAAAAAACTTCAGATTTATTTTTAAAAGTTTCAAGAAAAAAGAATTTCACAAGATTGAGAAATCTATTATTCATAGTTCATCACCTTCTTGAAGTTCAAAGAAAAAATTATTATGCAGGCGCCAATCCAAACTAAGGGAACAAAATAATTTAAAAATCCCAGTGGCATACCGTTTATTATATTTCTTAATCCTTGAGCCATATATGATACCGGATTAATATAAACGAACCATCGTATAATCATCGGAGTATGGCTGACATCAAAGAAAAGACCTCCAAGGAACATCATCAACTGATAAAGAATATTTGCCGCTACATTGACGGCCGAAAGCTTTCTAAAAACCGAAAGCATAAGCAATCCTACGGAAATTAAAGTAATAACGTTCATAAAAAGATAAGCAATATACTTCGCACTGAATGCTTTAGGACTCACTCCCATTAGTTTGCCTTCAATATATATGAGTAAGATAGAAATACCCAAAAGAATAAGATTTTCCAAAATAACAACAGTTAAGAAATGGCCGCTGCGTATAGGGGTTGTAAAAATCTTTTTGGTAATACCCTTTTCTATCGAATAAGCAAGTGAAAGCGGTGTATTGAATATAGATACCGTAAGAATCGACATTAAAAGAACGCTCGGGAAAAGATAATCTTTATAGGAAAAAGTATCAGAGGCTTTTTTATTTAATTCCTGAACCTCCAGTGTATATTCTGCTGATGAGATTCGCTTATAAAACTCGACATTAACTGAGTCCAAAACACTTTTAAAGATCTTTCTGGCAAAATCAGAGCCAGAATCCGATCTGTAATAGCTCTTTACTACCGGAGCCGGAACAGAAGAAAGTACCACTTTGAGATTCAGCATATCAAGATTTTCCGGAAAAACTATGAAAATTTCAAGTTTTTTATCTTTTATAAGCTGTATACCCTCGTCAAAGGAACTTACATAAATGTTTTCGAAAGGTCCGCCGGAGTTCTTGTCTCCCAGACCGGTTACTAAACCTTGTGAAATTTCCTTTGCAAGACCAGTAGGCGGTTTTTCAAAGTAAATTCCTGCTCTAAACTCCATATCGGACGAGTTTTCTGATCCGTTACCTATATTGCCGAAAAGCGAGGTAAAGAAAAGAAAAAAAATCAAAGGAAAAACAAAAGTCCAAAAAATTACTATAAAGTTTCTGAAATCCTCTTTTAAAAAGATTGAAAGTAAAGACTTTATCTTCATATCTCCTCCTAATCTCTTAAGGTTCTTCCGGTAAGTTTCAAAAACACATCTTCAAGATTAGGCTGCCTTATAGCTATTTCTGATATTGAAAGACTGTTTTTTCTTGTGGTTTCAAATATATTTGAAAGAGTTGTCTCAACATTATCAGTCTGTATCTCATATATCTTTTTTTCTGAGGAAAGAGCTGTGTCTTCAATTATTTTAAGGTTCTCGTCCTTGAAATAGCTATCGAATTTTTTATTAGAATGAAATCTTATAATTGATTTCATTCCTATTGAATCAATCAACTGCTCAACTGTCCCACAAGCGATTACTTTTCCGTGGTCAACTATATTTACAAAATCTGAAAGATACTCGGCCTCTTCCATGTAATGAGTAGTAAGTATAATTGTTTTTCCGCTTAACTTCAGCTCATTTATAAAGTCCCATAACATTCTCCTTGCCTGGGGATCAAGACCGGTTGTAGGTTCATCAAGAAAAACAATATCAGGATCATTTACAAGAGCCACAGCTATTGCAAGTCTCTGTTTTTGTCCTCCAGATAAGGTTTTTATTTTGGAATTGAGTTTTTCTTCAAGTTCTAGTTTTTTTACAAGAATATCAATATCAAATTTTTTTTCATATAAACCTAAAAACCCTTTTAGAGTTTCCTTTACTGTCAAAGATTCAAAAAAAACGGTGTTTTGAAGCTGAACACCTATTTTTTCCTTCAATTCGAAATTTACTTTTGTGATTTCTTTTCCAAAGTAGGTTATCCTTCCAGAATCTGCCCTTCTAAGACCTTCTAGAATCTCAACTGTGGTAGTTTTTCCTGCACCGTTAGGACCCAGCAGAGCAAAAACTTTTCCAGCTGCTATGGAGAAAGAAATGTCATCTACAGCCTTCACTGTTTTGTAGTACTTCCTGAGATTTGATACTTCAATTATGTTTTCCATTTTCCCTCCTAATGTATGAAAAGTAAATTTTTCCAGTGAAAAGATAAAATATAAAAAAATCCGAAATAAATCTATAGCGGCATGAGTAAAAAAAAACGAAGCAAAAAAATCGCTCCGTCATATATTAAAGAATAATTTTTTAATACTTAGATCATACGGTGTTCGCAACACTCCTTTTTCCGTTATAATACCACTTATATTTGCATGAGGTGTAACATCAAAAGAAGGGTTGAAAACCTTTACACTGTCAGGAACCATTTTAAGTTTATGACAATAGCGTACTTCATTATGATCTCTTTCTTCTATGGGAATATCTTTACCGGACTCTGATTTTATATCTATGGTTGAAACCGGAGCTGCAATATAAAAAGGTATAGAGTGCTGTTTAGCAAGAATAGAAACAGAGTATGTACCGATCTTATTTGCTGTATCGCCGTTGGCAGCAATTCTGTCGGCACCGACAATTACAGCGTTTATCAATCCTTTTTGCATTACCCAGCCTGCCATATTATCAGAAATTAAGGTAACATCTATATGGTCTTTCATCAATTCCCATACTGTAAGTCTTGCGCCCTGAAGATATGGCCGTGTCTCATCTGCATAGACTTTAATCTTTTTGCCTGATTTAACTGCGGCTCTTATTACACCGAGTGCGGTTCCAAAATCAAAGGTTGCAAGTGCCCCGGCGTTACAGTGAGTTAATACGGTATCGCCATCCTTAAGAAGCTGCGCACCATACTCACCTAGAGCTTGATTGACTTTTATATCTTCCTGAGCTATAGCAATAGCTTCATCTTCCAAGATTTTTACAGTTTCATATGTATCGTTTTCAAGAATAACGGTCTTCATTTTCCCTTCCATACGTTCAAGCGCCCAGAAAAGGTTTACAGCGGTAGGTCTTGTTGCAGCTAACGCATTTTTTACTTCTGCCATTTTTAATATAAAACTGTCTTTGGTTTTCTTTTCAAACTCTTTTGCTCCCAGAACATATCCAAAAGCTGCACTTGCACCTATCGCAGGAGCGCCTCTTACTATCATGTCTTTTATCGCTGTGGCTACCTGAGTATAAGTAGTACACTGCACATAAACTTCCTCCAAAGGAAGCTTTCTCTGATCAATAAATATTAAGTTAAAGTCAGACCATTCCATGGACATTCCTTTTATTCTAGACATAATAACCTCCGGCTTTATTTTTCTGTTTTTCCGATAATCTTTTTGGCGAGGTTGATAAAAGGTGCCACTGTGTCAGGAATACCAAAATAAGCTGCAGGCTGGCCTTTATCCATATTGCTTCGTATAATTTTATTTATGGGTATTTCCTGAAGAAGCTCAAGATTATACTTTTCAGCCAGAGTTTTTCCGCCGTCTTGTCCGAATATATAATGTTTTTCTCCACATTTTTCACATACAAAGTATGACATATTTTCTACAAGACCAAGGATATTTACATTCATCATTTTAGAGAAATTAATGGCTTTTTCCACATCATCCTGTGAAACTACGGAGGGTGTTGTTACTATAAGAGTGCCGTCAATATCTTTGAAGTTCTGGAAAACAGTCAGAAGCTCATCGCCTGTACCCGGAGGGCAGTCCATTATAAGATAATCAAGCTCTCCCCAAGCTATATCACCAAGAAATTCAAGTATTGCAGATGTTTTTAGAGGTCCTCTCCAAACAATAGGCGAAGTCTCGTCCTTAAGGAACTGGGAAGTTGATATTACCTTAATTCCATTTATTTCGGGCGGTAGGACATCGTTTCCAACCTGATAAGGTTTTGCACTGTTGCCTCCAAGCATTCTTACAACATCTGGTCCGTGGAGATCTATATCAAGAAGTCCCACTTTTCTTCCTTCAAGAGCCAATGCAACCGCAAGGTTTACAGCAACAGTAGATTTGCCGACACCACCCTTTCCGCTCATTACCACAATCTTATGAGAGATGTTTTTCATGGTATTCTGAGCTTTTTCAATCATAGCATTTACCGGATTTTCCATCTTTATTTCCTCCTCAGATTATTTCTGTGTTTCCACAAGTTTTATTTCATAGCTTAGCTTTATTGATCCTTTAAGCATTGCAGCAACCGTACAGTACTTATCTTGTGAAAGCTGTACTGATTGCTGTATTTTTTCCAACGGAAGATCATGACCGCTGAACTCATATATTAGGTGTATTTTTTCAAAATGTCTCATTTCGTCATCAGTTCTTTCAGTAATCATACGTATTTTAAGAGAATCAAAAGAAACCCGTTTTTTCTCAAGTATCATAGTGACATCGATTCCGGTACATCCAGCGAGACCCGAAAGAACCATTTCAACAGGAGTAGCTGCCCGGCCATTTCCTCCAGACTCTATAGTAGCATCAGTAAAAAGATCATGCCCTGAAGGAGTTCTGCTGTAAAACTCTCTTTTTCCAGCATATTCATACAGATATTCTTTTGTCATGGATACATCCTCCTTTATACGTTTAATTATATTATACCTTAAAAAGTTTAAATAAGAGTATCTCTGGAGATATCTGGATTTTGAGGATTTATAAAAATATCGAACAGGACAAGATTATATCCGATATTCTCAAGAGCTTGATTCAAAGATACGCTGTTTGACTGCATATACTTAGTATTTCTGTCTATTCCTAACTTTATTATAACATCATTTTTACTCATGAATAGATTTATATCAGCCATGCCAAAGGTTTCAGTAGGCAGCACCATTCTTAGTTTTCCATAATTCTTTTCTACAGAATTCTTTTCATTTCCAAAGTCATCTGAAAGCCTTCTAAAATTAAAAAAAACAGGTATTCCCAAAAAACTAACAAGAAAATAAGTGCTTGCTTCAGTTGTTTTTGTGTTTTCAAACATTTTGTAAACAGAAACAGCTTTTTCAACTGCAGTAGAAATGGAATTTTTAGAAAAAAGACCATTGTCTTCAAAAGACAACTTTTCGGAAACTTTTTTTTCAGCAGATATTTCTGCTAGTAGTTCGTTTCTGAAAGAGTCCGATATTTTTACTTTACCCAAAACAGTAGCATGGCGCGAATCATTTTTTAGTTCTGTATTTTGGTCTGTTTGATGGGAAGTTTCTATGATTTTTTTCTGTGGTACATTAAAAGAATTTTTTACAGAAATTTCTTCTATCATATCTGGCTGTTTTCTACTTTCTGTTGTTAAAGAAGATGCTTTTTCAAAAATAGTTTTTGAAACATTATGTGATAGTTTTTCAGATATAGGTTTTTGCTGAGAGCTCTGCTCAGAATTATTTACTTCAAAAGTGCTTTCTTTTCGGAAAAAATTAGTGATTGCATCGTTTTTTTGTTTGCTGATATAAACTGTTCGGATATTATTCCCTGAATCAAAGATATCACGTAAAACAGACTTATAAAGCTTAAAAGTAGCAAGATCTATTTTTTGAGAAAGGTTTTCTGCAGGTTCTGTTTTCTTTAACGATAGATCGGTGGCACTCTTTTCAGTAAGTACTTCAGAAATTACCTTTGCTTTGTGAAAAGCAGCCGGCTCAGAATTTTTCTTTTTTGCGGCTGAATAATGATTTTTAAAATAATCAAGGATGAGTTCCTTTTTTAACTGATTAGAATTCCTTTGAATAAGCGATTCATCAAATGGTTCTTTTTTAAAAGTATTTTTTGCAGACTGAAAATCTAAACTTCTTTTCTGAAAATGATTCTCCGCTTCTTTAGGTATATCTGATTTATAGGTATTACGAGCAATCTGTGGAGAATCTTGAGATTTGATTTTTTCATTTTTCGTAAAAGGTAAATCATCTTTTTGAGATAATAAAGTTTTTACCTGATTTTCTATTTTATATGTCTGTTTCTTATCAGGTGCATGATCTTTTAAAGAATCAAGTTTTTTTTCATGAGAACTCTCCTGAAGAGGTTCTTTTTTAATTAAAAAGTTTTTATCAACCATTTTATCTTCTTGTTCAAAATTCGACTGAATAAGCGGTGATTCATTCTTGTCAATATCGGAGCTGTTAAAAAGGTTGGTTGGTTTTATATCTTCAGACTGTTTTGAACTTAAGTATGAATCCTTAAATAGCGTAATAGCTTTTTCAGATATGAATCTTGGATCGGCTGTAAAGATCTTGTTAGAAAAAAAGTCCTTAGAAAGCTCAGATATCATAGATTTTATGAAGCCGGAAAAAACTTCTTTCCTGGAAAAATCCTCTAAAACAGAAGAAAAAGCTTTGTCATTTTGCATTGAAGTATTTAGTGAATCAAATAGATCTGATATCCAAACAAGAAATTTTCCTTTCTGAGCATCAGGAATCTCAGAAAAATCAATTTTTATATTCGATAAAATACTTTGGTTAGTTTCTTGGGTAAGACCTATGGAAAATTTAATGATATTTCCGGAAATTTCTCCTAAAGCTTTGGTTATATAGCTTTTTATAGTATTTTGATCAGTTGAAGGCAAAGTGTTTTTCGAAAAAATAATATTAACCAAAGAGCCTTCAGGAAGCTTTTTACCATCTTCAGAATTAAGAATATAAAGTTTTCCGTTAATACTTACAAGATTTATCTCTCCATCGGAGTATATTACCTTTCCTGTAATCTTACCGTTTTTCGCAGCCATTTCTGTAAGCTGAGAAGCATTTGAAGACGGAGTCAGGAATGTATTTAATATATTCATAAATCCCTCCTTGTTTTATTTAACATATCACATATCGTCTGATAAAAGATAGTAGACCAGATATTTTTTTCATGAGATTAAAATATCAAAACATTTAATACTTGAACGACACTAATTATATCATACATGATATAATTAAATATGCCGAAATTAAAGGAGGAAAATATGGGAATATTCAAAAAAATTTTTGGGATAACTGATCACGAGAGTAAGAAAGTGCCTCCTACATTTTACAGCGAAGGAAACTCACTTGTCATATATTTTCGGTGTAAAAAATGCGGAGAGAAATTTGCTGCATATCTTAGAAAGGGATATGATCTAATTACCAACTATGATGATTCTCAAGCATGTTATTTTATAAACAAGGAGTTTATAGGTTCAAAATGCTTTGAGAAAATAAATCTTTTAGCAGAGTTTGATGAAAAATACAGAATACTTAAGCTTAATCTTACAGGAGCAGATATTCTTACACGTCAGGAGTACGAGAAAGATGACTGATAATTTCAATACCGATAGGAATATTGATGTTTTTGAGTATCGTCCGGTAAGACCTTTTATTCAAATACCGGAAAAGGTTATGGTCTATATTCTTGGGCTCACACCTTCTTCATTTTCAAAAGTATATCTATATATATATAATTTAAGCTATGGATTAGGATGTGACCATACACAGGCCTTTACAAGCGTAAGAGAGATTTCTTCGAATCTAAACATAAGCATTGGGAGAACCCAGAATGCAATGACATATTTCAAAAAAATAAATGCTTTTGTAAAGATTGTTTCCAAAGCTGTTATTGGGAGCAAGTACAAAGTCAATGTTCCGGAGTATTCAGCACAAAGTGGAAGCTGGTATTTTGTAGAACCAACCAAAGTGAGATATCTCCTTATGAAGGAGAAGCTTATTACCTCAGATTCAATTGTAGAGTCTAAAATCAAACGTTATAAATCAATAAGAGAGTCTCTTAAGATAGGGCTTTTTGAAAATTCGGAAGAATAAAAAAAGCCCGGTGAGCTGTTGCTCTCCGGGTATAATCAAACATCTTCATGGGGGGTTCGGGGGATTACTGACTAAATTATAGCTTATAAAGTTTAAAAAAAAACTAATATTAAGTAACGAAATAACTTTGTTAATGAACGTGAATATATAAGAGGCTTTCCACAGGAGAGTTTTTAAAATACGCTGATGTTGCATAAATTTGACTGGACATGTATTCTAATAGCAGTCTGAGAGGTGGATATGTGGATAATTCCAGTATAAAAATAAGTAGGGGTCATCCGAAACTTGGTGCTACAGTTGATCCATCCGGTACAAACTTCGCTGTTTTTTCCAGAAATGGGAAAAGAGTTTTTATAGAACTTTATGAGAATTTTTACGATGATATTCCTTTTTTTTCGTATGAACTAGACCGCATTTATAATAAAACCGGAGACATATGGCATATTTATCTTTTTGGGATAGGTAATAACTTATATTATCTTTGGAGAGTAGATGGGGATTATGAACCTTTGAGTGGTCATAGATTCAATAAAAATAAGGTTTTACTTGATCCATATGCTAAAGCTATATCGGGTGTGTATGATTTTGATGATCCGTCCATGTATAGTTACGATACTTCAGATGATTCAAACATGGATTTAAGTTTTTCAAGGACTAACTCAGTGCGTTCAGCATGTAAAAATATTGTAATTGACGATACTAAATTTGATTGGGGGCAGGATATAAGACCTCAAATTCCTGTTGAAGACAGCATTATCTACGAACTGCATGTAAGGCTTTTTACTATGAATACTAATTCTGGAGTTGCGAATAGGGGAACATTTGACGGAATAATAGAGAAAATTCCTCACCTGCTTGAGCTTGGAGTTACTACATTGGAACTTATGCCTATCTTTGAGTTTAATCCCGGTGCAAACGTCAATATCAATCCTCTCAACGGAGAAAGACTTAAGGACATATGGGGATATAATCCTATAGGCTTTTTTGCAGTTACTGGTAATTACTCCCATGGATTAAGGCTTGGAGAACAGGTTGATCAGTTCAAAAATTTTATAAAAACCATACACAGATATGGAATTGAAGTAATACTTGATGTGGTTTACAACCATACGGGAGAAGGAAACGAACTAGGTCCTACTATTTCTTTCCGTGGTCTTGACAATAGTATCTATTATATGCTCAACAGTTCCAACAAAAGGTATTATCTTAATTATTCCGGTACCGGAAATACTTTGAACTGTGCTAATCCTGTTGTAAAAGAATTAATCATTGATAGTCTCAGGTACTGGGTTACAGAATGTCACGTCGATGGTTTTAGATTTGACCTTGCGTCAATACTAGGACGTGATTCAAAAGGAAATTGGATTGGGGATCTTTCGCTTCTAAAGGATATTGCGGAAGATCCTATACTTTATGGAACAAAACTTATAGCAGAAGGATGGGATGCTGCGGGAGGCTACTATGTAGGACAATTTCCTTACGGTTGGTCAGAATGGAATGGCAAGTATCGTGATACTTTACGAAGGTTTATACGTGGTGACAAAGGCGTAGTATCTGATTTGGCTACAAGGATCTGCGGAAGTCCAGATCTATTTGCCGATAACAATCGTATGCCATACAGCAGTGTAAACTTCATAACGGCTCATGATGGTTTTACTCTTTGGGATCTTGTATCTTATAATAGAAAGCATAATAATTTAAATGGTGAAGGAAATATTGATGGAATGGATGAGAATTATAGCTTTAATAATGGTGTAGAAGGCGAAACTGACGACATTCAGATAAATAAAATCAGAAAACGTCAGATTAAGAATGCGTTTACTATTCTCATGATTTCACAGGGAGTACCCATGATACTTATGGGCGATGAATTCTGCCGTACGCAGCTAGGAAACAATAATGCATACTGTCAAGATAATATGTTGAGTTGGGTTGATTGGACAAGAAAAGAAAAGTACTCTGACATTTTTATATTTTTGAAAAAAGTGGTAGAATTTAGAAAGAAGCATAAAAGTTTAAGGCGTAGGCACTTTTTTACTGGTACAGATTTTCTTGGCAACGGTATAGCAGATGTTACCTGGCATGGGATAAAAGCATACGTGCCTGACTGGAGTTATTCCTCGCATACACTTGCACTTATGATTAGCGGAGATTATTATACTTCAAATGAAACTGCCAGGGATAACGATATATACATTGCTCTTAACCAGTACGATAAGCCTTTGGAGTTTGAAATACCTCAGTTCAAAGAAAGAAGATGGCTGCGAGTTATTGATACTTCTTTTGAATCTCCCAATGATTTTCTTGAAGAACCTCTTCCTGTAAATAAAAGCTATTATGTAAAAGAAAAAAGCACAGTTGTTCTGATATCTGTAAAACGCTGATCTTGGGGGAATTTATGACGTTATTGAAACCGGAGAAAGATAAAGGCATTCTAAACTTTTTTAATCTTTTCATACTTGCAGTACTTATAATAATTGTAGCTGTCTATATATACAGCTACAACAAGGTGAGTGTTCAGGTCAAAGAGCTTACGTCAAAGTATGAGAGCACTATGGCAGATTATATAAAGACTCTTGAACTTAATGAAACACTTGAGTCATCTCTTACAAGTCTAGTTAACGTTAATAGTAAGATAAAAGAGATATTCGATTTTTCTTCTATTTTGCATGAGTATACTTCGTCAGAAAGTACTTTACTTCATGCCTATCTTCGCGATGGTTTTACCATTTATGTTGACAGTACGAATTATTTTGATTATAACTCCTTTCAAATACGTGAAGATATGAAACCGGTTTTGGATACAATGTATCGTATAATTATGACAATAATGAGATCCGATAAAAGGGATTATATTGATTTTATAGGAATAGCAGGTCATACAGATGCTTCAGGTGATGCTCTTTATAATTATTTTTTATCTTTGAAAAGATCTTACAGTGCATTTGAGTATATATTCTGTACCTATCCTGAAATTATTGAATTTGGTGAAAAAATTATGCCCATGGGTGTTTCTAAGTATAGACCGCTTTCTGAAGAGATGCAGGATGAAAAGTATAACAGAAGAGTTGAAATGAAGATAATATTCAATTTTCAAAAAATTTTGGAAGATTATTATCAGTAAAGGAGTCAAAAATGTTTATTGATGTTAAACCTCTTATAGGAATAATAGATAATGAAATTGAAGAGCTAAAGAAGGAAATTTTTTCGTCTCCAAAATTGGTAAGTGTTTGTTCTTCGCCTGATGATTCCACACTTTATTATTTCAAATCACAGGAGAGATTATGCAAAAAGTACGGAATTGCTTATGATGTTGTTGATACCAAGTTTCCTCAAAGAGCTATTTCTGAGCTTTCTGTCGATCCGGATGTACACGGTATTTTTTTGGCTTTTCCTATGCCTAAGGAATATGATGAGTATGAGCTTTGCAGATCTGTAAATCCAATGAAGGATGTTGATGGCGTTAATCCCATTAATTTAGGTAATATTTTTTATGGCAAGGAAGATTTTGCTCCATGTACAGCGCAGGCGTGCGTGAGAATAATAATAGATAATATTTCTCCTAAGTCAAAAAAAATAGCTGTAATAGGCAGAAGTAATCAGGTGGGCAAACCTGTGGGGCTTATGCTTCAGAGGTATGGAGTAGATGCAACTGTAGTATCTCTTAACTCGTATACTTTGAATCTTAAAGAAATTACCTCAGAACAGGATGCTGTTGTTGTGGCTATAGGAAAGAGACATTTCCTAAAAGCTGACTTTGTAAAACAGGGGGCATTGGTAGTTGATGTTGGCATAAATGAATATGAAGGAAAAGTATACGGAGATGCTGACCCATCTGTAGCTGAAAAGGCACAATTAACGCCCGTTCCTAATGGAGTAGGTAGTGTAACATCAAAAATTCTGATAAAGAATGTTTTTAAAGCATATACTCTTAATAAAAAATAATATCCCGAAGGGATATTATTTTTTTATGAGTATGCGTAAACTCTTTGGTATTATTTCAAAAGTAAAAGGAGATACACCCAAAGTTTCTCCATCTGCTTCAAGAAATATCGAAGGATCGGCAATTATAGAAGCATTAGTGCATTTATATCCGTTTACTACTTTTTTATATTCCAAGAGAGTACCGTTGAAAAGACGTTTAGCGTTTGCAATTACCTGTGCCTTGGTAACTTTCTTTATAAGTGTAACATCAAAAAGACCATCGGCCGGTTCTGCTTTGGGAAGCTGGTTTAGTCCTCCACCATTGTATCTACCTATTCCTATGCAGGCACTAAAAAATCTTCCGTTAAAAGAAAGCTCATTATCTATTTCAAACTTTCCATCTTTATTTTTATAACTTATCAAACTAAAAAGAAGACTCGAAAAATAAACTCCTTTTCCGCCTTTCCCCAAATCTTTTAATTTATTAGTTCTTTCATTTACTACAGAATCAAATCCCAAGCCTGCAGAGTTTATAAAGTATCTAGAACATTGATTTCCATTCTCAAAATATGTTGCTAAACCAACATCTTGTACAAACTCATTGCCTTCTGCAATTACTTCGATAGCCTGTTCATAACTTCTTGGAATACCTACGGTTCTTCCCCAGTCATTTCCTGTCCCCACAGGTATTTGAGCTACAAGTATATCTGTACTGGGAACAACCTCCTGAGTAAAAATACCGTTTACAACTTCGTTTGCTGTTCCATCGCCTCCTGCGGATATAATATTTCTGTATCCTTTTCTAATATATTCTTTCGCCAATTCAATGGCATGCCTTTTTCTTTCTGTAAATACATAGTCGAAAGAGATCTTGTGTTTTTTTAGCATATTAAAAATGACCGGAAAATCCCTTTTACCGCTCTCTCTTCCAGAATGAGGATTAACAATAAGAAGCCATCTGTCCATATATGCCCCCAAAATATAATATTTTCTTCATATAGAATTATATCAATAAGTTGATGTAAAGTAAAGAAATCATAAAATTAGGTTATAATAGTTGTATGTAAAGGAGACTAACTATTAAAAGTCAAGGGGTAAAATGAAAAAAGTAGAAAAAAATGTGCCTTCCTTGAAAAACATCAATCAAAAACTTTTTAATGCAAGCGAGTGTGAAAGAGAGAATAACAAAACAAGCTCAACTCACCCTCGAAAAAAGAATTGTAGCATTTGCTTGAGTTTGTAAAGGGAGGTTGCGCCAGATAGTGTGTATTAGGCTTGGACTCAGTCTCAAGAGAGAATAGATGTAGGCTGATAGGTTTTGCCAGTTGTTTCAAGGTGGTATAGTACTCTTACAAGCTTTTTTGCAGCGTGAGAAAGAGCAACGTAATAATGTTTGCCTTCTGCTAGTTTTTTGGCAAGATAAGTCGCAAACGTAGGCTCCCACTTACAAACATAGGCAGCAGCGTTAAGTAATGCCCATCTAAGATACCTTGAACCACGTTTCTCCATTTTTGCATGAGAGGAATAAAGCTGCCCTGATTGGTATGTAGAGGGAGAACAGCCTGCAAAGGCAAGTATTTTATCAGGACTTTCAAATCGAGAGAAATCACCGATTTCAGCAAGGATAACTGCACCTAGATTCTGACCGATGCCCGGGATAGAAATAATCGGAGAATCAATGACATCCATAATCTTTTTAATTTCAGCTTCAATCTCTGTTATCTCAGAGTTA
>JAKJGQ010000042.1 GCA_022704305.1 Thermotogae bacterium
TTTTATAAAAGCATCAAGTACAGGACTGACAATATTACTTCTTTCTGTAACAGTAAAAAATATCCAGTTTATCTGTGGAATCTTCTTATAAGATACAAAGTAGTTGATACCCATAAAGGAAGCAGCAAAAGTACCCTCCTGTTCTGAACTCTTTTCAAAGATTTCATGAAAGGAAAGATTGGTGCTTAAGAGATTTTTTTCGGGATGTATGATCATTATACCCTTGCTGTTTATGACAAAAGACTGAACAGTACCGTAGATACTTTCAGAAACAAGATTGTCAATTAAAAAATCTGTTTTAAAGTTTGTTCCGGCAACTCCGACAAACTTTCCTGATTTGTCGTTAATATTTCTTGTCACAGAAATTGAATAATCATTAGTGATATAATCTATATACGGATCAGACACTGCAGTCTTCCCATGGGCATTTATTGCGGCGGTATACCACGGACGTATGGTTGCATTATAATCGGGCTTTATGTCAAACTCAGGTTTTACTAAGATACTCCCGTCCGGAAGTCCTATAAATGCTGATGCAATATATGAAGAAGATTCGACAAAATCATCAAACATTGACATGATATGCTCTTTGTCTATAGTGTTTTCATTGCGTGATATATGAGTTATGAAGTAATCTACTATCTCAGAAGAAGTTCGGATATAGTTATTGAACTTCTCAGTAATAAAATCATTTTTATCTTTCAGGATTTTCTTTGCAGTGTCAAACTGGTCAAGATAAGAAATATAAAAAAGGATAACCTGGAAGATTGAAAATATGGCAGAAGTTATTATTAAAGCTATGGATATCTTTGTGCGCAGTCTCATAGACCACCTCTTGTATGTAAGATAACGTCAAAATAAAGGTTCTAATATTAATATATTATATCATACTTAACCTTAAAAATCAGGAGAAAAATATGAGAAAACTTATTGGTGTTATTGCTGTTATAAGTATTATAATCGCAGCCTTTGGTATACGAAATACTGTGATCAGGGAAAGGGAACAGAAAGTGAAGATGATAGAAGTATATGGTTTTGAAGACGGTTATGACTTTATGATAGGAAAACATGAGATAACGTACCTTCAATACGAAAGATATACCGCCGAACTAAAAGATAAAGATGTTTCTTCACACACTGTACCGGGAGACAGATATCCAGTAAAATCCATAAGCTGGATTCAAGCAGTCAATTTCTGTAACTGGCTTAGCAGCAAGGAGAAGCTTGCGTGTGCATACGACGATGACTACAACTTAATAGACTCGAACGGGCAAGCAACAAAAGATATTTCTAAAGTTATTGGGTACAGGCTGCCGACAGAAAGAGAATGGGAGTTTGCCGCTGTAGGAGCAACGAAAACCAAAGGTTTTAAGTACAGTTCTTCGGATGATCCCGACCAAGCTGGATGGTATCGTTACAACAGCGGAGAAAAGTATCTTATTCAGTCTTCCGACCGTGCAACCATAATATCAAACGGCTGCAAGCCACATGAAACAGGATTAAAAGTTGCCAATGAAATAGGATTATATGATATGAGCGGTAATCTGTGGGAATGGGTCCAAGACTATTACTATGAAATGAAAGCTTTAAAAACAGATATATTTCACGATATGCCATCCTCTCAGACGGCTTATCTAAGGACAATCAAAGGTGGCTCGTGGTTTGACGGCGAGGAAAGTATGGAAATAACAAGTAGGGAAGGGTGGAACGAGTACAGCAGCTCATCTGATACGATAGGATTTCGGCTGGCAAGAACTATAATTCCAGTCAGAAAAGGGATTGACAAAGATGATTAAACATATAACAGCCAAAAACTTTATATCAACGGTTAACGGGAAAGACGAATGGTTTGGCTTAAGGTACAATTTCAATATATACAGGGGCTGCATACATCAATGCATATACTGTGATTCAAGAAGTGAATGTTATCAGATCGAAAATTTTGAAGATCTTTTGGTAAAAACAAATGCCCCTGTTCTTGCAAGGAAAGAACTTTCTCACAAAAGAACAAAAGGTCTTATAGGAACCGGTTCAATGAGTGATCCGTATAATCCCGCTGAAAAAGAACTTCTTATCATGAGAGAGGTCCTAAAAGTAATTCAGGCTTTCAGATTTCCGGTTCATATTCTTACCAAAAGCGATCTTGTACTTAGGGATCAAGATATAATCAAGGAAATAGCCACGATAAAAGCCTATGTATCTTTTACTGTAACAACGTATGATGATGAACTAAGCAAGAAAATTGAACCATTTGCTCCAATATCTTCAAGAAGAATTGCCGCGATGAAGCAACTGGCAAAAAGCGGTATAAATACAGGGATTTTACTTATGCCAACCCTGCCGTACATTACAGACAACGAAGAAAATATAAAAAAAATAATGCAGATAGCGGTGGATAACGGTGCAAGCTATGTAATAGCAAGCTTTGGAGTTACAATGCGCGATAGACAGCGAGAATACTACTATAAAAAACTAGAAGAAAACTTTCCCAGTATAAAGGAAAAGTATATAAAAAAATATGGGAATTACTATTCATGCAGATCAGAAAACTCCAGAAAATTAACCAGCATATATAATGAGTATACTGTGAAATACAACCTCAAAAAAAGAGTAGAACCGTATAACGAGGTTGTAGAGAATCTTAGACTCTTTTCTTAAAATGAAGTTGTACAGTAAGGAGGTTTCAAGAAAGAAAAAACAGCATTCAGCTCCTTCAGCGCGCAACTATCAGTAATAAAGGCCTTTCCAAGGTAGACAAGCTTTTCAAGGCTTATGCTCCCTATGCTCCAGCTTGAAAATGAACCCAAGTCCATTGATACAGATACCTTTTTCTTATTGCTGCCTAAAGTAAAGTGTTCATCTTTTCCGGATAAAGGATCATGAACAATGAATTCAATGCAAAAATCAGAAGGAGCAGGTAACTTTTTAAGAACAGACTCAATACTGCACACTCTGTACATAAGGCCTACACCCTGTATATTTGAATTATGGTAGACACTTGGTATAATGACTTCTCCCGGATAATAAATATCCTCGAAAAGACGCCATATATCCCTATCAACAGTTGTAAACTCTACAAACTCTATCTGGTCTTTCTGGCTAGCAAAAAATGAAAATATGGATTTGAGACACGCAGTATCAGAATAAATCATCTCTCTTATTACAAGACTGTTTTTAAGCCAATTTCCCGCATTTTCTTTTCTGAAAGAGAACCTCACATAACCACAAAGATTTTTTTCAGAATCATAAAAACCAACTGTCCTTATTTCAGGATTTCTGAAAAAAGCTTTTTTCTCCATCTCAGTTTTAAGTATCATACCATGGACTTTTTGAGAAAAAGAGTTATAAAACTTGACTATATCTTCAGTATCCGGTTCTTCAAGATAACGCATAATGCCTTTGCTTTTTAATATACTAAAATGAGCTGGCTTTACTCTGTACAAATCCATTTTTTCTCCCGGGCAGAAACCAAACTTACTGTAAAACATTACATTGAAAGGATAAAGCAGCAAAAAATCCTTTTTATTTTTTTTACCATAGTCTATAAAATAACTTACAAGCTCTTTAGCCACATGCTCTTTCTTATGTATAAAATCTGTAGCCACAGTTCCTAGGCCGCATACATCAATCATATGGTTATAATAATTCATTTTGTAATCATATATCAGCATACCACCCAAAAGCTCTTTTTCCCTGTAACATCCATATACTTTCACTTCTTTAGCGTGTTTACAGATTTCTTCAAACTTTTTCATATATATATCGCGTATCTCTGGTTTATGTGCATCCATCGAAGGATAAGCATTTGAAACGATAGAAATAAACTTTGGAATATCGGCTGTTAGAAGCTTCTTTATCATAAATTCCCCCCTAAAAGTAGTATTTACTAAGTTTTTCCCCTTTTATTCAACATAATTATAATAGAAATCTTTAATATTAAATACTACTTCATCGGATATTTTTGAATATAAGTTAATTTTATTTCCCATAACTGTTATAACAGGGTTTTCCGAAGTTATCCAAGCTATAAGTTCAGATCTTGGAATAAGAAAATCTCGTGTCTCCGTTCCCTCACAACAGTCAAGTCTGATAATATTAAAATCATAAAGAGCATATTCCTTATTAAAACTTCCTCCCTGAAGAATCAGACTCTTTGAGTCAATGGTGATCTTATCAGTGGTATTCACAACACTCAGCAGAACTTCCTCATAATCAGACGGAACGGAAACAGTAAATTGAATATCAATGGAAAGTACAGAATTTCCAAAATCAAGATAATTATCCACCAAAGAATAAGTAGTTTTACCGGTCATTAAATCAGTATACTTTACAACATTTCCCAAAATAACGATTCCGATAAACAATGAAATTAACGACAGAATAACTTTCTTCATAACCTTCGCCTCCTTTTTTATTCTACAAATATATTATATAATTAATTATGAAAAAGATTTATTAACAAAAGATAAAATTAGATAAATTTTATCGGTTTTGCGTAGGAGAAAAAATGCAGATAATAATAAAAGAGTATGAAAAAGGTTTTTCTGGATATATAAAAAATATTGACAGAGAGACTTTTAAAGAATGTACCAAATCCGATCAGCAGATTGACGATACAGCCTTAAATCACGGAAATAAAGTATTTATAGCCTTCTATGGAGAAAAGGCAGTAGGGTTCATCTCGCTTTTGAAAGCAGAAACACTTAACTATTCTGGATATTGGATAGACCTTATAGCAGTTTTACCTCAATTCCGAGGACATTCAATAGCGGGAATGCTTATAAAAAAAGCATATGATTACGTAGAAAACAAAAATTGTGAAATACTGACTGCACTCATACGGGTAAATAACATTTCTTCACGAAAAGCATTTGAAAAAGAGAGTTTTGCTCCTTCGGAAAATGATTTTAAAATATACAGCAAAGACATCAGTCGGGGAGGTAAAAATGCAATATAGACAAATGGGAAAAACAAATGAAAAAGTATCAGTTTTGGGTTTTGGTTGTATGAGATTTCAGGTCAAAGACGGAAAAAATGACCAGATAGATGAAGAAAAAGCCATATCTCAGTTGCGTATGGCTATTGATAACGGTGTAAACTATATTGATACGGCGTATCCTTATCATGGGGGCAACAGCGAAACCGTAGTAGGAAAGGCGCTTGAAAATGGCTACAGAGAAAAAGTAAAACTAGCAACCAAACTTCCTTCCTGGTTGATAAAATCACGAGAGGATATGGACAAGTACCTTGATGAACAATTAGCAAAACTACAGACCCAGTATATTGACTTTTACCTTATTCATGCCTTAAGAAAAGAATTTTGGGAAAACCTTAAAAAGAACTATATCTTTGATTTTATTGAAAAAGCACTTAAGAGCGGAAAAATAAAGCATATAGGATTTTCTTTCCATGATGAATATGATGTTTTTAAAGAAATAACTGATTCATACGACTGGGATTTCTGTCAGATACAGTTCAATTTTATGGATACAGAGTACCAGGCGGGACTTAAAGGACTCAGATATGCTGCTGAAAAAGGCATGGGAGTAGTGATAATGGAACCTCTGCGCGGTGGAAGCTTAGTTAATAAAGTTCCTCCTCAGGCATTAGAAATATATAAAAATTCCGGATACTCCAGAACCCCTGCTGAATGGGCACTCCGTTATATATGGGACTATAAAGAAGTCAGCGTTATATTAAGCGGCATGAATGAGGAATCTCACATAATCCAAAACATAAATACAGCATCACAGGCTCTTGCGGGCAGCCTTACGGAAAAAGAAAAAAACGTTATTGAAGAAGTAAAAAAAGTATACCTTAGCAAAATAAAAGTAAACTGTACTAAGTGCCAATACTGTATGCCGTGTCCGTTTGGCGTGGATATTCCAGGAAACTTTGCTATGTACAACGAATACGGAATATATGACAACTATGAAGATGCGAAATACACATATAATGAGATGTCTAGGCTTAAGAAAAGCTCTGCCTTATGTAAAGAATGTGGAAGGTGTGAACCGTTATGTCCGCAATCGATATCTATTCCTCAAAAGCTCAAAGAAATAACAAAACTTTTCATAGGACAATGAAAATAATATGATACTTATAACAGGAGCAAATGGGCAGTTAGGAAAAGAATTTCAGAAGTTTCTTTCAGAAAAAAACAGAGAAGTACTTGCCTTGGACATACAGGAACTTGATATAACAGATTTAGAAAAAACAAGGAAAATCCTTAAAAACATTCAAGCAGAATACATAATAAACTGTGCTGCATATAATGACGTGGATAAAGCCCAAGAAGAATGGAAAAAGGCATTTTCGGTAAATGCAATAGGAGTACGTAACTTAGCTATTGTTGCAGCAGAAACAGGCGCAGAACTAGTTCATTTTTCAACAGACTATGTATTTCCAGGCAACAGAAACGTACCCTATACTATATATGACCAACCAAATCCCATAAACAAATACGGCGAAAGCAAAGTGCTTGGAGAAAGATTTTTAAAAGAGCTCAATAATAAATACTACCTAGTAAGAACAAGCTGGCTTTTTGGTGACGGAGAAAAAAATTTTCTCCGAAAAGTACTTTTATGGGCATCATCCAGACAAAAAATAAGAGTAGTGGACGATGAAGTTAGCTCTCCAACGTGTACTTCTGACCTTGCAAAAGCAGTCTGGGATATAATTAAGATAAAGGCTTATGGTACGTACCACATAACAAATTCATCATGTTCAAGATACGAATGGGCAGAGCTTATACTTAAAGAGATCAATTGGCAGGGAGTATTGGAAAGATCAAAAAGACAAGAATTTAATCTTCCCGCCAAAAGACCTGACTATACAGTACTTGATAACTTTGGATTCAAAGAAACAACAGGATATGAAATGCCGTCATGGCAGGAAGCAACCATAAGATTTATCACTACACTAAAAACTAAAGGACAGATCTGATAAGAACACTAAGTGCATGAGAATTCATAATTGAGGACAAAAAATATTTTGTTTCGGTAGATATAAAAGGGAACTCAATAAAAACTTTCATCAGAATGAGTGAGAAAAAGGAGGTCGTCAAATATGGTAATTGACCTTGAAAAGTTAGATGAATCTGAAAAAATAGTTTATGGTTTTTATTTTAATATTTCTGACGACCCAAATGATGATATCGAACTATCTTATTTAGACGGATACAGAGAGGAAGCAGTCGAAGAAATCGAAAAAGTAAAAAATACAGGAGATATTAAAAAAGCACAACATTTAATGGATATTTTGAAAAAATCTGATGATTTTTTTAACGAGCAGAAAGAATCTATAAAAAAGGTATTCAAAGATGATAAAGGTGTCATGGAAAGTATTGAAAACATAGAAAAAGAAATAAAGAAAATGAACTACAGAATAAGTTGATATAATAAAAAAAGAGAGCTTAAAGGCTCTCTTTTTTTATTCCTAATCCAAGGTTCTACTTGAAGATACAGGTTGTTTCAAAAACCTTATAGGTATGCTAGGAAGTAGAACCAAAATGGAAATATGAGGGTTTATTGAACTAGTTTCAAAACCTTATAGTTAAGAAAAAAATAATAACAATAATACCTTAGCTGTTGATTTTCTCTACCAAAGTCAGCAGTTTAACTCACATTAAAATCATTTGATCCCCTTCTGGTATGGACTCAATGATTTGCACTTTCTCATCTTCAAAAATATTGACAGAAAGTTTTATCCAACTTACCAACGAATCACTCCTTTATAAGAATAGTTATATATTCAATTTTTGATATAAAAAAACCAGCTCTTGTAAAAAATGAACTGGCATAAATGAAAAAGCGATCAGGAGCGTAAATCCATAAATGATAATTCACGCTTCTAACCGCTTCACACTCTTGGTACTACGGAAAATGACTGGTGGCGGCGAAGAGATTCGAACTCCCGACACTGCGGGTATGAACCGCATGCTCTAGCCAACTGAGCTACACCGCCGTATGGTAGCGGGGACAGGATTTGAACCTATGACCTTCGGGTTATGAGCCCGACGAGCTTCCAGACTGCTCCACCCCGCACCGTGTAGTATTTCCCGTACCTGGTGCCTAGGGTCGGACTCGAACCGACACGAGTGTTCCCACCCAGTGGATTTTAAGTCCACAGCGTCTACCAATTCCGCCACCCAGGCAACAGTTACGTAAGATATCTTACCATAATTATTTCAGGTTGTCAAGGAATTTCTTCGATGTTTTCAGAAATTAATATTTGTTTAGGAAAATTTAGCATGAACTTAGTGATGCTTCCGTAATATTCAAGTTTTCCTTTGTCTATTAGAGCAATTTTTTCTGCCATATCTGAAAACAAAGCAATATTTCTTGTTGAAACCATTAAAGTAATGTTTTCTTTTATACTTGCAAAAAGATCTTTTACTTGTCTAAGAAGGTAGTCATCCAGATGATCCAATATTGAATCAAAAATAAATATTCTTGGATTTCTTGCCAATGCCAAAAAAGTTATAAGGGAAATTTTTTCTCCGATAGACCAATTGGATAGGTTTTTATAGTATTTAAGCGATTCATTGTTAGCAAATATGTGAGAGATGCCTAATTTGTCAAGCGTTTCAAAGTGTTCCTTAGTCAAGTCTTTTATCTTTAGGTCAATGGAAATCTTAAGAAGTTCGTTTAAAGTAAGAAAATTAAGATTTTCAACAAAAGAGGTATCACAGTATGTAATTTGTGATCTAAGAAACTTTCTGTCCATCTTTCTCATATCTTTACCGTTGTATAGTAGATCACCGCCGCCTTTTACATGGTTGTACAGTTCTTCGTTAAGGTGAACAAATGTCCTTAATAAAGAAGATTTTCCGGAATTACGAGGTCCATAAAAAAGGATGATCTCTCCCGGATAAATTTTCAGATTTATATCACTCAGTATTAACTTGTCCTCTATTTTTAAGGAGTAGTTATTGAGGGTAAGTATAGGATCTTTGGCTTCATTCAAGGAAACCACTCTTACTTTTTTTCTGAATTTAGATTGTCTTTCACAGTACCTCTGCGGAGTCTAGCTATTTTCTCAAGTTCTTTGGGGTTTTTGGCTTGTTTGAAAAACTTTATGAACTCGTACTGCGAGGCCAACTTTAAGTTCAACATAGGAACGCATATATTGTTTTTCATCTTACCCCTCCTCCAAATTTGAACTACAAAAATATGATACACAAAAAACTATACAGGAATAAGAAGGTTCTTTAAGGAAGTTTTAAGAATAGAAATACAATGATGTGCTAAAAAGAGTTTTAATAATAATATGTGTATAATGCATTAAATAAAAAAACCATTTTAGTTTTAAAAAGATTATATTATGGTATTATATTGAAAAAAAACCAGTATACAAAGGCATTTATGGCAGTCAGCGGAATGCCAATTTTTGCAAAATCAGAAAAAGTGAGCACTTCTCCGTTTCTTTCAGCAGACTGCATTGCTATAATATTGCTTGCTGCTCCAAGGATTAAAAGATTTCCGGCTATTGTACTTCCTGCCGCAAGTGCTGTAAGCTCTTTGGCAGTAGCGTTAAGTCCTAGAATCAGAGGCATATAGAGGCTTACAAAAGGAACGTTTGATATAAGCTGGCTTGTAAGTATGCTTAACACAAGTATTACAGGTATTGATGAAAGATTGTAGCCGTTTACCATTTTTTGAAATATTCCGGTTTCCCATACACTTTCCATTAGAATAAACATTGAAGAAAAGAAGATAAGTGTGTACCAGTCTATTTTTTTCAGAACGCTGAATCGTTTGGAGCTGAACAGTAATATCGGCGAGGACGCAATCAGCGAAATATATGTCAGTTTAAAGCTATCTCCAAGTCCAAAGAGGAAGGAGAGCATTTTTAATCCTATGAGTGCAAAAGTCAGGTAAAAAGAGAATTTAGATATTTTATATAGGTTCCCGTCTGTTGGTTTTTCTTCAGAGTGTATCAATTCTTTGACATTTGAAAGATTCTTTTTGTAATAAAGTTTTATGAAGAAAAATATAATAAAAAGATTTATAAGAGTTGGTATCAACAGATATTTAAAAAAAACTATAAAAGGGTTTGAAAAGTTTCCGTTCATAGCGATGAGCAAGTTCTGGGGATTTCCGATCGGACTGAATACGCTGCCTGTGGTTACTGCAAACATCATAGCCAGAATAAGAGGTTTTGCCGGAATATTTTGTTTTTTTGCAAGATATATTATCAGAGGGGTTGACACTATGACCATGGTGTCGTTTATAAAAAACGGAGAAAGCAAGCCCATGCTTATGATTATGAGCCACAAGAGCTGGTTTATTGTTTTGGCTTTATTAAAGGCCTTGTATGAAAGATGGTATATATATCCGCTTTGTGCAAAAGCTTCCCCAATAACAAACATACCGAAAAGAAAGATCAGAACATCAAAATTGACGGCTTTAAAAGCATTTGCTGGTTTTATCTGTCCTGTAACAAGAACAAGAACTGCTCCGAGCATCATGCTTTGCCATGGCTGTATCCGGAACTTCCCTATTTGTCTTATTGCTATCAAAACATAGACTAAGATCAATACTATTATTGGAAAATATATTTTTGATAAAAATATTGTCATTTTCTGCCATCTCCGTTATATAATTTATTCAGTAGATACTATCAGAAATACTTTAAGGGTTGGTTATTTATTTAATAAATATGGAATATAAATAAGTTTAATAAATATTACCGGGGGTTAAATCATGGCAGAAGAGAATTTTGGTATAAAGATTGGGAAAAAAGCTTTTCTTTCATCTTTTTTTATTTTACTGGGACTGATAGTATTTGCCGGTATTCTGACTTTAGCAGTGCCTACCGGCAGCTATGAACGCCAAATTGTTAATGGAAGTGAAGTATTTAACTGGGAGTCTTTTTCTTTTACGCAGGAAGATAAGCTTCCTGTTTATAGATGGTTTACAGCTCCTTTGGAGGTGCTGGGAACTTCTGATGGAGTAAAAGCTCTGGCGCTTATAATACTTCTTCTGATCATAGGTGGATCTTTTGCAGTAATAGATAAGGCAAATGTTTTAAAATCAATAGTATCGTCTATAGTAAAAAAATTTCGGAATAAAAGATACTTTTTGATAGCTATAATAACCTTTATTTTTATGGGTTTCGGATCTGTTCTTGGAATTTTTGAAGAGGCCGTTCCTTTGGTTCCGATAATAATTGCTTTATCGTATCTTATGGGTTGGGACGCTCTTGTGGGGCTCGGAATGAGTCTTCTTGCCATAACCTTTGGTTTTTCTTCTGCCATATCTAATCCTTTTACAATAGGTCTGGCTCAAAAACTTACCGATTTGCCTGCTTTTTCAGGGACTTGGTACCGGCTGATTATATTTGCTGTAATATATACGGTTCTGGTTTTCTTTCTTGTAAGGTATGCAAAAAAAATAGACAAAGACGCCAAAAAATCTTTGGTATATGAAGAAGATCTCGTTGAAAGAAAAAAATACAGTTCTGCCGATGGGTTCATAAATGAAAATTTTAAAGATAAAAAAACAGTTAATGCCGTAAGGTGTTTTCTGATTATGATATTTCTTATGCTTTTTGTTATTGTACTTGGAATTTTTATTCCTCAAGTTTCTGATATGGCGCTTATTCTTATGGCGCTTTTATATCTTATAGCTGGTATATGTACAGGTTTTCTTGCAGGTATGGGCGTGCTTAACACTTTTAAGGTTTTTGCCAAAGGCATGGCGGGCATATCTGCTTCTGCTGTTCTTATTCTTATGGGTATAAGCGTAAAGCATATAATTGTAAGCGGCAACATAATGGATACTCTTTTATATTATGCTGCTCAGCCGCTTTCCGGAGCATCTCCTTATTCGGCGGTTATAATAATATATATGATAGTCCTGTGTTCTAACTTTTTCATAGGTTCCGCATCAGCTAAGGCTTTCCTTCTTATTCCACTTCTTGTGCCTTTTGCTCAGATGGTGGGTCTTTCCAATCAGATCATGATAACGGCTTGGGCTTTTGGCGATGGATTCAGCAATGCATTGTATCCTACCAATCCTGTGCTTCTCATCTGTTTGGGTCTTTCTACTGTAAGCTATCCCAAATGGTTCAGATGGACTTTTTTACTTCAATTAATTGTGTTTATTATGACGATAGGCTTTTCATTATTTGCAGTATTCATAAATTACGTATAGGGGGAACTGTATGGAAAAAGAGTATCCGCAGGTGGTTAAAAAACTTTCCGAAGCGGTAAGGTTCAAGACGGTATCTTATCAGGAGAGTCAGAATATTGATTATGGCGAATTTGACAGATTTCAGTACTTTCTTCAGAGTGCTTTTCCTAATGTTCATGAGAAACTCAAAAAAGAGATAATAAACGGGTATGGTCTTTTATTTCATTGGGAAAGCGGTAAGCAATCTAAACCGGTGTTGCTTATGGCGCATCAGGATGTTGTTCCGATAGAAGGAGATACCGAAAAGGATTGGAAGTATCCTCCGTTCTCCGGTGCGGTTGAGGATGGATTTGTCTGGGGAAGAGGTACTCTGGATATAAAAGTGGTGCTCATATGTGTTATGCAGGCGGTAGAAAAACTTTTATCAGAAGGTTATGAACCTTCAAGGGATATATATCTGGCATTTGGACATGATGAGGAGATAACCGGAGAAAATGGTGCCGGAATGATTTCTTCACATCTGAAAAATAAGGGTATAGAGTTTGAATATATTCTGGATGAGGGCGGAAATATTATGCAGGGTGTTCTTCCTCTTCTGGATAAACCAGTGGCTACGGTAGGGGTTGCCGAAAAAGGTTTTTTGAGTCTTTGTCTTAGTGTAAAGGCTGCCGGTGGGCACTCTTCAATGCCAGGCGAAGATACCTGTATAAGGATTTTATCAACTGCTCTTGGTAAGCTTAGGCACACACTTTTTAAACCTTATCTTAAAGGGCCGACATCAATGTTTTTTTCTAAAGTGGCTCCAGATATAAAAGGTTTTTTAGGCTTTGTTTTCAGAAATCAAGCTGTTTTTTCTCCGTTACTTAAAAAAGTGCTATCGAACTCTCCTACGACCAATGCTCTTATTAGGACAACGATTGCTCCCACCATGTTTCATGCGGGGGACAAAGAAAATGTTCTTCCTCAGAATGCTTCTGCTGTTATTAATTTGAGGATAATTCCGCAGGAAAGTGTTGAATTTTGCATTGAAAAAATAAAAAACACTGTTAACGATAATAGGGTCGAAGTAAAGATACTTGATGGATCCAGAGCGGACAATCCTTCGGAAGTAACTTCTGTAGAGTCTTTCGGGTATAAAGCATTAGAAAAGGTTATGGAAAAAGTATTCCCCGGAGTAATAACTGCTCCATTTATAATGGTTGGAAGTACAGATTCAAAGTTCTATAGTTCGATGAGTAAATGTGTTTTAAGGTTTGCCCCTATACTTATGGAGGGAGAAGATCTTGCAAGGGTTCATGGTACAAATGAGAGGATACGAATAGATAATTTAGTTAAAATGGAAGATTTTTATTATGAGTTATTAAAGGAAAGCTGAACTACTAAAAAATCGGCTGGAAAGCCGATTTTTTATTAGTGTTAAGTTTATCAGGAACGTTGCTTTTTTTGAGGCTTGCGGCTGAGAAGTATTCTGCATAAAAACTTTATACATAACGTTACTGCAAGGGCATAGTATAATTTTGTCGGGTTTTGTGATGTAATGCTCATATACGTACCGTAAACCAGAATTCCTAGTAATCCCAAATTCATTAGAGGAAAAAGTATTCTGCCGATATAGCCTCTGACTGTCCACAGACCAGCGGAATCATTTTTAATATGATTACAGCGTTTACAGGAAGAAGTTAAGTTCCACAAAGCATTAACTCCTTTTTTCCTTTGACGGAAAGTAATTAAATTTCTTAATAAAATAAAAAATCTTCCGCTTGATTGAGTTGTTGCTCTATTCACAGGATAAACATGGTCGACCTGCATCTGTGAACGGGTTAGTACTTTCCCGCAGTATGAGCAAATGTAGATGCCGAAGAACCCTCTATGATGTTTGAGATACTCCCTTCTGTAGTCTGTACTGCGGTTAAACTGATCAGAAGGTCTTTTTTTCTTTTTTCTGAATATATTTAGTAGAGCTCCCATTTTTTCTCCTATTAAGTGTTCTCATATTTTTTATATGGTTGAGAATCTATATTTCAAGAACAGGTCCAAACGTTTTGAGCCAGTCTTTCCGTTCTTTGTAGTCTGGAAGCACAGAGCTTACAATGTTCCAGAAATTAGACGAGTGATTCATCTCTACAAGATGACTCAGTTCATGGACTATAATGTAATCTATAACAGGAACAGGTGCCATAATTATCTTCCAGTTATAGTTAAGGTTTCCGATGTTTGAACAGCTTGCCCATCTTGAATTTTGTTCTTT
>JAKJGQ010000043.1 GCA_022704305.1 Thermotogae bacterium
GCTTAAAACTATAGTTCCTGAAATAGAGGAAGATATAGTCAGTATAGTGAGGATATACCGAGAACCGGGAATAAGAACCAAGATAGCAGTCTCATCCAAAGATCCCAAGGTTGATCCGGTAGGCTCCTGCATCGGTGAAAACAGTTCAAGAATATCTGAGCTCATAAATGAAGTTAAGGGTGAAAAAGTTGATATAATAAGGTATTCAGACGATCCATCAGAATTTATTAAAAATTCTCTTGCACCAGCTGAGGTGCTTTCAATTACCCTTAATCCTGATAAAAAAGAAGCTGTTGTTACAGTTCCTGAATCCCAGTTCTCCCTTGCAATAGGAAAGGGCGGACAGACGGCAAGAGCTGCCGCAAAGCTCACCGGCTGGAAGATTGATATCCATACACCGGCTTAAAAGATCTAAAGCTAGCGGCTTAACAATTCAAAAGCTAACGGCTTAAAAGATCTAAAGCTAGCGGCTTAAAAAGCCTGATAACCTTATTTTTAACCTAATAGTAGTATTTTAAGTGTAATATAAACATTTTGTTAATAATCATATGATATCATCGTTTAAAATATAAACTAAAATACTATTAGGAGGCGATGTGATTGACACAACAGGATTTACTCAAAAGCGCCCTGAAAACTAGAAAGCAACGTATGACTGCTCAAAGGGAACTTATTCTGAGAGTCTTTATGGATTCTAACGGGAAACTGCTAAGCATCGACGATGTTTTTATGGAAATGAGAAAGAAAAGGAGTCACAGAACAAGCAAGATGACTGTTAAGCGTGCTATAGACCTTCTGGTTGATCTCGGACTTCTTAAAGAAGTGCTTTTCGATGATGATAATATCAAATATGAGTACGTTAAAACCCAAACCAACAGTGGAAACGCCATATTTGTATGTACCAAATGCGGAAAAGCATTTAACGTAGATCTTGATCAGAAAATGCTTAAAGAACTTTTTAAAAACCAGTCTTTTCATGTTAAAGAAGTTTCATTGAAAATCTCCGGAATATGTGAGGAATGCGCTGAAATACTTTCTAAATAACTATTGAATGCCTGATTTATTATCAGGCATTTTTTATTTTGAAAAAATGAAGAAATATGGTAGAATACCTTTATCCGCTTTTCAATGAACACCCACATAAGGAGGTGTTCAAAATTTTGTCGTTGTTCGGACTTTCTAAAACAGCTTTCAAAAGAAACAGAATATACGTATTCAACCACATGATAAACACTCTTGGCAGTTTTATTTTCGGATACGTATATTCATGTGTATGGACGGCACTGCTTCAGGATAAGCCTCCGTCACAGGTCAGACAGATGGTTACTTATGTCATGGTAAACCAGGCATCCCTTTGGGTAACCATGTTCCTGCCTTACGGATGTTTCCTCTATGAGAAAACACGGGAAGGAACCATTTCCTTTGATCTTCTCAAGCCTTACAGCCTTTTACAGTTAAGTCTTTTTGAAGTAGGTGGCCATTGTTTTTACAATCTTTTGTTCCGAAGTCTTCCGATATTTCTTTTCAGTATCTTTCTTCTCCAAATAGAACTGCCTGTTCCAAAAATTCTTCTTCCGTATTTCTTATCTCTTTTTCTGGCTTTTTTGGTCTCGTTTTTTCTGAATTATATTGTCGGTCTTTGGGCATTGAAGTTTTTTAATATCTCTGCCGCACAGAATACTTACTATTTTTTGATGAATCTTTTCGGCGGTTTTTTCCTTCCGGCTGAATACTTTCCGCCTGCCTTACGCTTGGTTATATCAATCCAACCGTTCGCCTGCAGCGGATATATACCTTCAAGCATCTACCTTGGCAGGCTCAATCCTCTGTTTGGTATTACGGTTCAAGCCGTCTGGGTTTTTTTGCTCTGGGCAGTCTGCAGGATTATAACCGAAAAAGTCACCAAAGATATTAGAATTACAGGAGGCTGATATGATATTTTCTACTCTTTTTAAAGCCAGTATGAAAACTCAGTTTGCAGACAGAACTAACTTTTTTGTAGATATATTTGCAAGCGGATTAAGCATACTAAGCGATTTTATTCTTATAGTCTTTCTACTGGGAAGTATGCGAACTATAAAAGGATGGACTTTAGCGGAACTTGCCTTCATTTACGGAATAACAGAAGGAGGATGGGGATTTTTCAGGCTTTTCGGGGAAGGACTGCACAACTTTGAAGATCTAATAGTAACCGGAAAGTTTGATACCTTCCTCCTAAGACCTGTCAGTCCTATAATACAGATTATGCTTCAGAAAATAGATTTCAAAAGAGCCGGCATAATTATTCAGGCTGTGGCTGTAGGTCTTTGGGGAGTATACAACATTGAAAGTGATTTCAGCCTGGTTTTCTGGTTTTTCTTACTGATGTTTTTCTCTGTGATCATGACTTTTGAAATAAATATTTTCCTAGCAAGTATAGCCTTTTGGACAACCCGAAATAAAGATATTATTGTTCTGGCATTTTATTCGACTAAGAACGCTTCGTACTATCCGGCGGACATCTATAACCGCCTGATCAGAGGTATCATCACTTTTATTATTCCGGTTGCAACTACGGGATACTATCCTCTTTCGTTTCTGACAGGAAAAAGTGGAAATGTCGTCTATCTGGCATCTCCGGCAATAGCTTGCACTCTTTTGATACTGCCGTGTGCCATAATATGGAATACAGGTCTTAAAAAATATACCGGGAGCGGGACATAAGGAGGAAAGCATGAGTTATATCAAAGTTGAAGGGCTCACTAAAAAATATACTATTATCTCAAAAAAGACAAAAAAAGAACTTTATGCCCTGGATAATCTGTTTTTACAGGTTAAGAAAGGCGAATTCATGGGCTATATAGGCCCTAACGGAGCAGGAAAATCTACTACAATAAAAGTTCTCACCGGAATAATGGTTCCTTCATCCGGTATGGTCAGTGTTGACGGCCTTTGTCCATGGAAAGACCGCAAGGAACACGTTAGGAAAATTGGAGCGGTTTTTGGACAGAAAACCCAGATGTGGTGGGATCTGCCGGTAATAGATACTTATAATCTCCTGCGCGATATTTTCAGAATATCCAAAACCAAGTATACCCAGCAGCTTTCTTATATACTTGAAAACCTTGATCTTCAGGAGCTTTTGGAAAAACCGGTAAGGTTTTTGAGCCTTGGGCAGCGTATGAGAGCTGAAATAGGGGCATGTCTGATACATGATCCGGATATTCTTTTTCTGGATGAACCAACTATAGGGCTGGATATATTTTCAAAAGAAAAAGTTAATAACTTTCTTAAAGAGCTCAATAAACAAGGTAAGACCATCTTTCTTACAACGCATGATCTTGAGGATATACAAAATTTGTGTTCTCAGATAATGATTTTAAATAACGGACAGATAATTTTCAAGGGAAGTAAGAATGAACTGAAGGCTGAAGCAGGATTGCCGCTTCAGGTAAAGGTGAAGATACGAAAAGAATCTATCGATCAGGATAACAGAAAGTTCCTTTATCTGGATAACCGTTCGTTTAACCAGGAAAAATCTGAACTGACTGTAATGCTTCATGGCGCTGAAAAACCCGGAGATATTGCCGGTACTCTTTTTAAATTATTTGAAATTGAAGATATAATTATAAAAGAACCAGATATAGAAGATGTGGTAAAATATTTCTATAAACAAGATGCATAAGGAGGGCTTTATGGTGTTTGACGTTCTTTCTTACGGTATAACTGCTGCGGGGATATTAGTATTCATCCTGATATTCGCACTTGTCTTTTTTAACGTAATCTTAGGCGTTTTTAAATCAAGGCACAGCAAAAAAGAACCTCTCATAACCGTTCCCGCCAAAGTGGTTAAAACCCTTCAGGACACATCTGTTCAATTTTCTCAGATAAAGCCCGTAAGATCAAAAGCTACAGTCAATAATTATTATATAACTTTTGAATTTGAAAGCACTGACAGAAAAGTATTTGAAGTTTCCGCACATGAGTATGCACAAATAACTGAAGGAGATAATGGCAGGCTTTCATTCAGGGGAGATGTATTTATAGCCTTTGAAAGGCTGATATAGGAAACCTACGCCGCATTAACCATCAGATAGAATATAAAAGTACTTCCGGCATCTATCTTACTGCGTACATAAATATGACCCGACATCCTTTCTATAAATGCTTTGGCAATCGTGAGCCCAAGACCTGAACCTCCATACTTTCTGCTTATGGAGCTGTCTGCCTGAGAAAAGGGTGAAAACAATCTTTCCATCTGCTCGGATGACATTCCGATTCCGGTATCTTTTATCACAAAAACTACTTTCCTCATATTTCCATATAATCTACCGTGAATAACGTTTAAGTACACACCACCTTCTGTGGTAAACTTTATAGAGTTGTTCAAAAGATTTACAAGTATCTGTTTTATCTTTACCACATCACCAGAGTATGAACCCTGTTCATGATTAAAAAACTGTATTTTTAACTCCAGATTCTTTCCTCTGACTATAGGCATGAAAAGATCCTTTATATCCCCAAGCATCTTCACAGGGTTGAAGTTCTGATTGTTAAGCTCTATACTTCCGCTTTCTATCTTCGATACATCGGTTAGGCTATTAATTATCTCATAAAGAAACTCCGATGAAGTCCTTGATTTTGAAATATAATCAATCTGCGTTTCAGAAAGTGGTGTATCAATGATTTGATCAAGATATGCAAATATATCATCTATATTATCTCTTATTCTTTCACTCATAGCCTGAAGAAAGACACCTTTTTCATAATTTATTCTTTCAGCCCTCTCCCTTGACTCAAGAATCTGCTTTTCATACCTTATATTCTCATCTATATCCTTGACAACAAAAATTTTGGATATAACCTTTCCGTTTCTGGATACTTTTCTGGTTGAAGCATTGTAATACCTGTTTTTCCAGAAAAAATTCCATTCATCATCAAGTTCCCCACGAGAGTTAAAGTACTCTTTTATACTTGGAAAAACCTTTTCTGCACTTTTTCCCAAAACATCGTTTGTATGCATGCTGAATATTTCGCAGGCCCTATTGTTGAACTCAATGATATAGCCTGCTTTATCTATCACTATCAAGCCGTCTGCCATATTGGATACAAGGAGATCTTTCGCTATGGGGACGATATTATATATTTTCAGCTTGACTATAGAATAGGCCATTATAACCCCAGAAATGAGAAAGAAGAAGGGTGTGTAGTTAAAACTGTACTTTATTACCTGAAGCAGATGAAGAGTATTGAAAACTAAAGGAAAAAGCAAGGCACTCAAAAGCAAAAGATAAATCACCACATACATGCCTTTACTGCTGAATACTTTTATAACTACCATGAAAAAAGATATCACAAGAAAGGAGTACTCATATATGCTTATCCAGTAAAAAAGAGGCGTAGGTGTTCCCAGTATGAAGGTATATCCATCTTCGGTTATTGTGCCGAGATTTGTAAGGAGCATCCCATGAAAAGAGTTGGTTGCAACCAATACAAAAAATATTATAGATAAACCAGCAAAAATAATCAGATGCTTCCTCTTAAAAAAGGGAAAAACACCGGTAATCTTCAAAGTTGTCCAAAACCAAAAAACAGGAAGAAGAAACATGGGAAGATACTGAAGATTATACCAAAAAACTTTGTCCGTAAAACTGATACAGACTATCTCGAAAAAAAAGCCCAGCGACCACAGACTGGCACAGGCCATTGAGGCGGAAAACGGATGGGCAATGCTTCTCTCACCTTTTCCAAGGCTAAATATATTCAATAAAAACATCAACAGGGAACTTACCAGAAGAATCCAAACTCTAGGACCTACAATGCTCATAATAACTCACCGCTCAACTTTTTTTGTAATAACATTTAATATTATACACTAAACATTTAACATATGTATGCACAAAAAAAGAATTGAATTTTAAGATCATAAAAAAATCGCGGGCTCACGCTCGCGATCCTGATCTTTACTATAGTTTAGGTAAACTGTATATTGCCGAAAAAAAGTGAAATATGCTTCCTCCTAGAACAAAGAGATGCCATACGGCATGCATAAACTTCACCTTCTTCATCATATAAAATACAGCTCCAACAGTATAACAAAGGCCCCCGATAAGTAAAAAGATAAAGCTTATCCTGGGAAGGTTGTCCCATAATGGTTTAATAGCCATTATGACTATCCACCCCATACCTATGTAAGCAAGGGCGGCGACCGCTTTATACTTTTTTATATATAAAGCAGAAAGAGTAATGCCTAACGCAGCTAGACCCCATATTATACCGAATATCGTCCATCCCAGGGGGCCTCTCAGAGTAGTAAGAGTAAAGGCAGTATAGGTTCCGGCTATAAGAACGAATATGGATGAGTGATCAAGAATCTGAAAAATATGCTTGGCCTTTTCATGCTGAATGCTATGATATAAAGTAGACATAGTATAAAGCACTACAAGGGATACCCCGAAAATCGTAAAACTGACCACATGCCATGCTGTTCCGTAAATAGCGGCAAATATTATAAGGATGACTAATCCGGCAATACTTAGCAGTCCCCCTATACCATGCGTAATACTGTTTGCGATCTCTTCACCCAAAGTATACTTTCTTACGTCTTTTTTCATGTTTTCACCTCCCTCTTGAAAGGCATCACAACTTTACTTCCAAGTATCCTATTATACCTTTATTTTATTAATATTCCTGCTGCTGCCGCTGCAATACAGAGTGCGATAATTATAAAATCCCATATTCCGGGTCTGGACGAACTGCTCTGAAGAGACTTAATATTGCTTTCAATAGAGTCAAGTCTTGCTTTTAACTGCGTATTCTCATTTTTTAGACTTTCCATTTCTTTTTTCAGACTTTCCATTTCTGTTTTCAATATTTCAATTTCGTTTTTATAGCTTTCAATAACAGGGGTAATATTTGATTCAAAGTCCGTTAGCTTTATTTGAATCTCATTGACCTTAATATCTATCTCCTCGTCCAGGCTGATCATCTTTTCATTAATCGTTTTTATCAATTCCTCAATAGTCTTAATAAAGTCAGTCATCTCCACAACACTTGAAACCGAAGTTTTTAAATAATCATTCAGATACTTCTCAAGAGAGATAAGCTCCTGCTGAATCTCAAACTTTCGGTTAAGAAGCTCTTCAAGAGACGGAACAGCTTGTTCCTGAACATCTAAAACCTGTGGCTCCAAAACTTCCGTAGAAGTAGCTTGCTGAGTCTGAGGCTCCGGAACTGTAGTAGGAGTAGCTTCCTGGGAAGACGAAAATGCAAGCGAGACTAAAAGAACCATAAGCAAAATACCCAAAAGTTTTTTCATACTATCACCTCTTATAAATTTTAACCCCTTCTTATTATATAATATTTTTAAACTTCTTCCACCATTCCGAACCCTTCGGAGTTTTTTACTCCCAAACCCCATTCAAAAGCTATCCTCATCATCTCATCGCTGCCTGATATACTGTAGATTCCCGTCCAGCCTTTTATTATTGACTGTTTGTATCTTATAACTTTTTCATCTTTTTCGGTTACTTTAAAAGGAGAAATATCAAAAGTACCTGATCTGATACCCAAAATTGCCGCTTTTTTGTTCATGTTTGATTTGATACACTCTTTAAACTCCACCATATCCGGGCTGAAAAATCTGACAAACTTCGAGTCTTCATTTTTTTGAGTTTCATAAACAGTTATAGGACAAAGCGCTCTCACCTTCATACTGCTTTTTAACTTATAATCATTGCTTTTCAAAGAACTCACACTGACGATATTATCTCCAAGTCTTACTGTATTATTATTAAGAAAGTAATTTACTACATGATCCGATATATCAGAAAACGGAGATGAAAAAATAAAGTATATCTCTCCGTCAAAAAGTATTCTTTTATCTTTGATCTCGTATTTTGAAGAAAATATTCTTGAAAAACAAAATGGTTTAAACTTTTGGTTTTCATATACTTCACCTATATCATGAACATCCTTGAACTTCTGTGAGATAATGTTGTACAAAAGACCTTGTATAGCATAATTGTAATGAATAGGAAGATCTATGTTTTTTCCCTTAAGATTTATCTTTATTCTCAATGCTAATCCTCCAAACCTGACTATTTTCCATAGTCTACGTGTTTTTATGTTTCTGTTATATTATATCATACTTCTTTTAGGAAATTTTTTTGAATTAATATATCCTTTTATCTTTTAATCAAAAAAAAAGAAGACTGCTCATACCGCAGTCTTCTTTTGTATTATGCAATATTTTTGATTCTGAAGTCTTTGTTTCTGAATATTTCTATTACCGTTTCTTCATCGTGAATAACGTATATACCCGAATACTTTGTAAGATACTTGTTGTCTTCTATTTTATTTTCAGGGATATACGTTAGTAATGCTCCTCTGGTTACTCTCCTGGATTTGCCGTTTTGAAGAATGAAAAGGATCTCTTTTTCTTTCAGTCCGTGTCTGATAGCCTTTCTTAGAGCGTTTTTTGATATACGCATACTCATGCTCTCCCCTCCTTCATTGTCTTCAAATTATTATTCGACATTTACAGTTAAATATCTCCGGAGAGCTTTTTCAAAACCTTACATATTACCATCAACGGTCATCTTAAAACTCCAAATGCTCCGAAAGCAAAATATCTTTTCTCTCAGAAATTGCATTATTTACAGCATTTTGTATTATAAACTCCATCTCCCTGAAATTTCCGGGATAGTTGTACTCTTCAAGTTTTTCTATTGCGTCTATTGATATTTTTTCCACTGCATACTTTCCCTCAAAGTATGGATTTATTTTAGGATTTTGAAGTATAAAGTTTATAAGAAATCTGATATCGCTTTTTCTCTCCCTTAAAGGCGGAATGCTTATCCTGTAACTAAACCTGTAATACAGATCTGATCTGAAACTTCCGTCTTTTATGCTTTCTTTTAAGTTCTTGTTAGTAGCTGCAACTATAAAAGCCGGAGCAGGCATTCCGGTCTCATCAGAACCGATAGGACGAACCTTGAAATCATCCAGGTATAAAAGCAGTTTTGTTTGTACCCCCAGGCTAACTTCGGCTATTTCATCCAAAAATATAATCTTTCCGGCATTTTTGAGTATTCTACCCGGTTTATCTTCAGCATCTGTATAAGCACCTTTCCTGCTTCCGAAAAGCTCAGTGTCCACAAGATTTTTTTCTATATTAACAAGTGAAAACTTATACATCTCTGCTCCTGTTTCTTTGGATATAACCTCTGCAATCATAGACTTTCCTGTCCCCGTCTCTCCTTCTAACAAAAGCGAAGGTAGAACAAGATCACTAAAATTGGAAAGATCTATTCTGGTTTTTGAGTTCTTAATCTTTTTGTCTATCTCTCCAAACTGGTCCGTATTCTCTTTACGGCACTTTTTTATGTCATTTATTATAGTCCTTAGTCTGACCGAAAAATCTTTCATGCTCTTATCGTAAAATATGCTTATATACTTTTTTGACTTGTAAGTATCAATGGGATCTTCTATCTCGAGCTTCCAGTTGCTTATCTTCTTATAGCCTAAGACTTTGACAAATCGTTCTTCACACTTGGTATCCAACTCTTCACTCTGGTTTCTTATTATTTCTTTTAAAAGCTTTTCAAAGTTTCCCATTTCCTCATACTCATACTCAAGTCTATCTTTTCTGAAAACACCGATTACATTGTACTTTAAAAAAATTTCCATAACCTCGCAGCATATCTTAGCCTCTACAATAATAATCATGGGAAAATACGATTTAAACTCTTCTATCTGTCTACTATCCTTAGGCTTTTCAAATTCGCTTTCATCAACAATATAACAGCTTGCTTTTTCGTAATCCTGCGTAAAAAAATCTTCTGGCTGAATATTTTCTCCTTTTTCTCTAAACTGTCTGTTCAAAGACTCCATAAACTTTTTTATGTACTCTTTGTCTTTTATATATATCATTTCATATCCTCCACGAAATATTTCCTATACTCTTCAAATACCTGAAGAACAAGTACCGATTTTTCTTTTAGAACCTGCTCAATTATTCCGCTTTTACAATAATCATTGTTTTCTTTAAGTATAAGAGAAAAGAACGAGTTAAAATGCGTATTAAACTTATCAAAATTAATGCCATCTTCAAACTTTTTACCTATCTTCTTTTCACCCATGTATGCAATGAAATAATAGATAAATTCCGAGAGATCTTTTGATTTGAGGATTGCTATATCTTTATCAGTAAATTGTATGCTGTTGAAAACATCCTTATACTCATACATCTTTTGCCTGAAGTTAGAATAGTAATTTTCAGACTGAATGCCTTTTCCGGATGTAAAAAAGGATATGGGGTAAATCTTCCCGTCCGGTAAAAGAATTTCATAGTTGTTTATATGATCCTTATCCAGAACAAATATATTGTCGCTCATATCCTGTTTTCTTGAAGTTTTAGCCACTGCTTTTATCTTATCGCCGTCAAGTCTCTCATAAACCGGAAAAGAATCGATAACCTTCTGAAGCTGTTCTTTAAACTTATTCTGACTGGAAAAGTTCACCACAAAGTATCTTTCTTCTGTCTTTCCTACCTGGTAATAATACTTTTTTGAAAAAGCTATCCCTGTTTCAAACGACTCCTCAAACTCTTCGCCTTTATGCAGAGATGTCTGCGAATAATCATCCGATGAGTACTCCTCCGGAATATCGCTTTTCTCCTTTTCTTCTTCAAGAGTTATTACTTTTATATCTTCACTGAAATCCCTGGCTATCTGCTGTAATTTCTGTTCATTACTCTGCTTCTGAGCCATCCTCATCCCTCCTGAAAAAAGAATAATTGACCCTTGGGTGCGTTTCGTTAAAAATCAGAACTTCCTTGTTTTGAAGTTCGTCCATAACGTTCTTCATAACCGTGTCAGAACTTTCAAAAGTAAGACAGGTTAAAAAACCCCTTAGTTCTGTATTTAAAACAAACTTCTTGAATGAATTAATCTTCAGCTCGGTTTTAATAAACCTGGCAAAGTTATAGAGTATCTCAAAATAAATTGAATATGGATTTATTTTTTTCAGAATATCTACCTCATCTGACTTATTCTTTTTATAATTTTGAAGCTTGTATAAAAAATCCATATACTCTGTTTTTTCAAAAGCTTGACTGAGAATATACGAGCTTATTGAGTTCATGTTTAACCCGCGAGAACCAGAATGAAAGGTCTCCATAGAAAGCTGAGTTCCTCTTTCTCCAAGAACATGTCCTGCTGTAATACCTATCATTTCACCATCTGAAAAAGATTTTAGTGTTGAAATGTCTTTTCCAAGATACTTTCCCGATACTCTGAAAGTGTTATCTTTTTCTTTTCTTATACCTGGAGAAAGGAGCTTTACCTTATCTATGACTTTAACTATCTCATTGAAGTTTGATGCATCTACAAAAAGCTCTTCCCCGTCAACCTTTACATACCTGTACATTATGAAATTTTCGGGCTTTTCATAAGATTTTATTTTTATTTTTCCTTTTCCATAAGATTTTATTTTTATTTTTCCATAAGATTTTATTTTTCCTTTTCCATAAGATTTTATTTTTCCTATAGACTTCAAATCAATTTCAAAATACTCTTTAAAATTACTGTCCACATATATACTTCCAAGAAACTCCGTGAGCTTTCGTGTAAAATATCCAGCATCTGCAACATGAAGTTTTTTATCCATGAGAGTTCTTCTGGCTCTTGCAGCAACTCCGTTTTTGACATTATAGTAGCTTTGCGCAGAAATTCCCTGCAAAAAGTTTTCTTTCTTGTCATCAATCTCTTTGTACAGCTGCTTGTACTGTTCTTCTTTGCCTCTGCACTGAGAGTCCATTATCTTAAACATACTGCTACTCTTATCATTATTACTCTGTATTTCATATATTCCTAAAGTCATACTCTTTTCTGTAGAATCTTTAAGTGTCTTACACATAAGATCGTTTAGATAGATCTTTATCTCTTGGGCATTTTTTCCGTTAATATCTTTCTTTATATCTGCCTTTACCACTTTTTTGTTTTTTGTCTGGACAAGATACTTTCCGTAAACTATATCCTGATCTATAGAGTAGTTTAGATCCGAATTACTCATTGAAAAAGGATTATTTGAAGGCAACATCTTTTCGGTTTCCGCTTTTATTTTTTCATTCCATATCGCCGGAAAGTACACAGCCATGGTATCCCCATCAAAGTCCGCATTGAATCCCTGACACACAAATATCGGCAACCCTATCGTATAATTCTCCCAGAACTTTGGATAGAACGACTGCATCGAATGTCTGATAAGAGAAGGCTGCCTGTTTAAAATCACCAACCTGTCAGGCCATCTCTTGGCAAAAAGCTCATTCAATTTCTCGGATACCTTTTTTCTCTCCTCTTTACTTCCTTTCAACGCATCTTCTTTCAATACTTGCGGTAAAAAATCCTTTTCTTCGTACTCTAAAGTTTTTAACATCTCAATTCCAAACTCGATAGGAAGTATCACATCATCAACCGTAAGCTTCGTTTTCCTGTACTCTGTCCTGGGCTGAGGAGTTATTACAGCTCTGCCAGAGTTATGAATTCTCCTTGCAACAACATACGAACGAGCATAACCTGACTTTTGAAAAGACAGACTTTTAAACTGCTTCTTAATTGCGCTTGTATACTCCAACTTTTCTGTTATATCTTTTATCAAAGAGTCGGCTCTTTTCTCGGGAGTTATACAAAAAGCATCAATATCATCATCATCAATAGTTTGATCTTTCTCCCTTATTACGACCTTTAAAACGCCGCTGTACTTTTCTAATATTCCCTTCAATTCATTAAAGACTTTCCCGTCCAGCTCCTTAAGCTTGTTCTTAATTGATTGTTCGTTCTTTTCCCTAAATACGTTTAAAACATTTATGAACTCTTCTTTATCAGCATTCTGTTCATCATATATATACTTTAAAGCCCACCTGTTGCTTATAGAGTTTTTAAAAATTTCTGAAATTACCCTGCTGTATTTCTTATTAGAACCATATTCTGCACATACCTCAGTTTTAAACCCGTCCGTTTTAATATTAACTCCTGCTCTTCTCAATATCTCCAAGTATACGTCTTCAGCTTCAGTAACAGGTTTTTTTACAGAGTTAAGACCTTTAAAAAGATGAACCAGTTCCATATTGTTATAACTCAAAAGTGTCCAGAACTCCATCTCTCCGATCTTTTGCCCGCCATTACGTGACTTACCTTTCAACGGTTGACATATAAGCTCTGATTCCTTTGCCGAAGAAACAAAATGTATCTTATCTCTGACACAATGATCCAATCTCACAAAGTACTGATATCCACACACAAGTCTATTTTCATATCCACTTACTGCAAACCTTCCAAAATCGTCTGATCCAATAAGCTTCAGCTTTTCCAAAATCTCTTGCTTCTCATCATATCCATTAAAGAATGGTCCATATTTCTTACCTTGAGGATGTGCAAGACTGGCGTGTACTTCGTACAACTGCCCAAGATTCATTCTTGAAACAACCCCCAGTGGGCTCAAAAGCATGTCTAATACCTTATTTTCGCCTCCTATTGTTGCCTTAGGCATCAGGTCATCGTCAAGAATAAGAGAAACAGTTCCTTTATTTCCGTGTCTGCCCATTATCTTATCTCCAACTTCAAGAGGCTTTACAACATTAAAAAGCATTCCTATCTTTATATAATACTCATTATTCTCTCCGTTACTATCACGTTTTTTAACCGGAATTTCAGGTTTGTCAGGAATCTGTTTAACTTCTGCCGTATACTTGCCGGTATACCGATGCAAAAACTCTTTTCCGCCTTCCTTCTCTATAAAAAGAAGATCTCCGTACTCAACCACACTTCCGCTTTTTACCTTCCATAAAATCTCTTTATTCCCATACCTCCA
>JAKJGQ010000044.1 GCA_022704305.1 Thermotogae bacterium
AGCTTTTGATCTGATTCTCTGAATTTTTCAATCAGTTTTAAAGATTTGACTTCATAAAGTTCTTTAAGCTCTTGTGACAGAAGGAATTTTTCATGCAGAAAAAGTATAGTTTCCTCCTGATAAGTTCCACTGTCAAAAAGAGAGAGAAAATTTCTTTTTATATCCTGAGGATTGTCAAGCAGATAAAGGTCAGTATAGGCTATTATATCGTGTGCAGACATTCTGAACTCATCAAGCTCTTTGCGGTATGACATAACGGACTGTCTGGCATCAATCGATATGGCGTACATGACCTTGACTATAAGATAATGAAGCTTGTACCTTTTTTGCAGATAATCAGGCATTTTGAGGCTTTCCGCAAGATCACGCGCCAGTTCTATGTTCATGTTGTTAAAATCACCACTGTAAAAGTATAAAAGAGCCTTTATATAACGGCAGGTAGCATCAGCCTTTAAGTTTTTGGACTGTCTGGAGTACTTCTGTGATTCCTGTATGCCTTTAAGCGTTTCTTCTACATTTCCAGAGTAAAGACTGTGGAATGAGTGGGTTGCATATACAGTGGCAAGTCTTGAAAAATCGTTGGATTTATTTGAAAGGATAGTTATCTCTTTAAGCATGTTTTCAAAAAGCACAGGGCTTTCATTGATATAATTATGAGCTAAAGCAGTATTAATGGCAATCTCAAATTTTTTAAGATTCTGTTGCTTTGCCAGCAAAAGAGCGCTTTCAAGGATATTTATCGATCTTATCCTGTCGAAAGCCTTTACTATTGAGTCGAATGCAATACATGAATCAAGGTATATTTCTGTGAATTTTCTTAGATTGCGGTGCTTGTAGTATATATGTTCTACTGTTTCGAAGATCTTTTCAAACTCGTTAAGATCACCAAGATTTTCCAGGAAAGAACACGCAAGCAGTTTCACATAGTTCAGGTATAAGATTTGAAAGTCAGAGTTTCCTGAATTATTAAGTATTGAATCAACCTCATCTATAGTCTGCCTTGGAGAAAAAAAGCTCTTAGCCAGAAGGTAATAAAACCTCATCCATCTCTTTTTTTTCAGAGAATCAATGAGTTCTGAAATCTGAATATAATTTTCGGAAATGATTGAGGTATAGACATATATGACTGTAGCACAATCATTTGTAAGGCCCATATTCTGAAGCTCATTGTAGCCAAAATCAATGAACTCAATATCGCTCCATGTATCGATACAGCGTTTCATTTTTTGTGTAAAGTTTAGGGCAATAAGCTTATCCTGCTTGGCTTTTTTTAAATGCCAGATTTTTTTGCTGAACTCATTTATATTTTTTGAAATCATTACATGAATTTTGTTTCTTTCAGTCTTGTCAAGTCTGTCATAAAAAGCTTGCCAATAAAGCGAATCAAAGAACCGGTAATGTTCTGCTTCTATCTGCAGTATTTCGGTTTTTAACAGGCCTTGTATATCAAAGTCTTTTCCCAGAATAACAGAAAGTTCTTTGATGTCCTGTTTCTGGAAGTTATTTCCTAAAACTGAAAGAAGAGAAAGTTCTCTTTGGAAAACCGGTTCTATTTTTGAAATCTTTTCCAGGATAAACGAATAATAGTCGTTAAGCTCAATTTTATCAAAATCAACCTGCCAATCACCATTTTTGAAAAAAAGTGTTCCAGATTCCTCCATGTCATGTATAAGGCTTTTTATATTTCCTGGGAGACCGTTGGAAACATTTTGGATAAAATTTATGAAGTCCTGGTTTTTTTTGGCAAATGAAGAGGATAGCATTGAAGTGAGTACAGTTGTCGTATCTTCAATCTGAAAAGGTCGTAGTTCGATCTTGATAAAAGTATTATACTGTTTTTTTAAGACCAGTTCATAACTGTTTGTACATACAATCAGTATTAAAGGAAACTGAAAATCTATGTTCTCCATGAGAGAAAGAAGGTCTGAAAAAACATTTTCATAGTCATGAAAGTCATCAATAAAAACTGCTATCTTAAATTTTTTATGTGTGTTAAGGATATTAAGAAGGTCGAAAATTTTTATATTAAGGTTTGATATATCGTTAAGTACAGTGTAATCTATATTTTCTATGGCACTTATTATCTGAAGAAGACCGGAATAAATATCCTGCTTGCTGTGAGCCTCTATAACAGAGTAATCTTCTGAGGAGATCATCTCGTTTTTTATTACGGAAAGCAGGGAAGTTTTTCCTGATCTTTGTGGTCCGTAGACAAGTAGTTTTTTATAAGATACGTTCTCCAAAACAATTTGGTTTATAAGCTCTTTTTCATTTTTCCTGTCGACAAAATATGGTTCTCTAGGTTTTATCTGCCATATGTCTTTAAAAAAGGAGTTGTAAAAACTGTAATATTCTGAAACACAATCAATTTTTCTTGATTGAATATCGTTGAAAAAGAGATCTAATCTCCGGGAAGTTCCGCGCATACGTATATCAGTGTCTTTGATTATTCTATTCATAACAGATATAAGAGCTTCTTCGGAGTTTTCAGAAAGAGTATAAACCGAGTGATCTGATATGTTTTTAAAGAAAGGGGCTATAAAATAAAAGTTCTGGTTATTATCGCAGCAAAGATCTCTAATGTCAAGACATTTAGGTATGAAATTTACGCCATGAACCACTTTATCGATCAGATCGAAAAAAAAGTAAAGTGAGCGTATGTAATTTTTCTTTGAAATATCGCCTGTAAAAGATTTTTCATTATGATAAGGATAGAATAGTTCAGGCCTTTCAGAATCGAACTTAAGAAATTCCGGAAGCACAAGTCCAAAAATCTTGAATGGTTCCAGTTCGGTTTCAAACTTTGAAAAAGCAGCCATATCAAAAATTTCAGGACTGTTGAGTTTTCTCAAACGGTAAAACCGATCTTTAAAAGATACCAGAAAGTCCTGACAGTATGAGTAACTCCCCAAAATATCAATAATATTATACCGTTCCATCTATGCCCCCCAAAGTTTATAAGCTTTTTAAAAAGCTTATTTTATAAACATCGCATCCCCAAATGAAAAAAATCTGTAATGATCAGCTACCGCTTTTTTGTAAGCATCCATAACAGTTTCATATCCTGAAAAAGCGCTTACCAAAAGCAGCAAAGAAGATTTAGGAAGATGAAAGTTAGTAATCAGACAGTCTACGTACTTAAAATTAAACGGAGGATATATGTAAATATCAGTTTTTCCAACCAGCCTGTCCGGGAATTTTCCTACAGTCTCCAAGGTTCTTACCACCGTAGTTCCTACAGCAATTACCCTTCCGCCGTTTTTCTTGGTCTCGTCTATTATTTCTTTTGTGTCTTTGTCTATACTGTAATATTCTTCGTGTATCTCATGATTACGGATATCGTTTTCCTTGATTGGTCTGAAAGTTCCTAGTCCCACATGAAGCGTAAGTTCAGCGAATTTTGTTCCTTTAGCTTTAATTTTTTCTATTAGTTCTGAAGTAAAATGCAGTCCGGCAGTTGGTGCTGCTACTGCGCCTTCTACTTTTGCATACTTGGTCTGATACTTTTCAGGATCATCTATCTTTTCGTGTATATAAGGCGGAAGCGGTGTCTGACCAATAAGACAAATCTCTTTCCACACATCATTTCCTTCAAATTCGATAATTCTGCTTCCGTCCTGAAGATGATCAACTACAGTTGCCGAAAGATTTTTAGAAAAAAGAAGTCTGGAAGATGCTTTTATTTTGCCGCCTGGTTTTACAAGACACTTCCACATATTCGGTTTGTCTAGTTTTTCAAGAAGCAGAACTTCAATTTTAGCTCCGCTGTCTTTTGTTCCAAAAAGTCTTGCTGGTATTACTCGTGTGTTGTTAAGAACGATGATATCATCTTTTTCTATATACTGTGAAATATCTCTGAAAATTTTATCTTCGAACGTTTTTTCTTTTTTGTCAACGACCAAAAGCCTGCATGAATCCCTTGGTTCAACAGGACTCTGTGCAATAAGCATCGGATCAAGCTCGTAGTCATATTCCTCCAGATTATACATCCAAAAACCTCCGTATTTCAAGAATCTTTTCCTGATTTGCTTTGTATTCCTTAAACTTATCGTTAGATACTATATAGTAGTCAAACTTCTTTGATATGCTTAAAATAAGGTCATCCGCAGGTGAGTTAAAGTAAATAAATCGGTCGTTTACAAAACTTCGAAAGCTTTCTCTTTCGGATACATCCAAAACATATTCAATATTTTTATCAAAAACAATGACTGCAGGGAGAAAAATCATATCATCTATAAAGAGATTGTCTATAAGGTCAAGCAGTCTCTGAAGTTTATTCTCGGATTTATATCGTATGACATTGCTTCCGTCTATTACTACCCCACGGACTGTAGGACAGCTTAAAAGTCTGTAATGATAATAAGAGATACTGCTGAGTTGAAAGTCTATAATCTGACGTTCAAGCTCGCTGAATGAAAGATAAAATTCTTTTACCTTCATAAAGTAGTTCTTTTTGGTTTTCAACGGATCAATACATAGTACCTCATTTAAAAAATTCTTTATTATAGGACTGTCTGCATCATACGGAACAAATTTCATTAGTGCATAAAGATCGATATAATCTTTGAAACCAAGTTTTTTTAAGACAGCATCAGCGGAATAAAATTCAATATTGTATCTTTTAAGATCGGTATTGAATCCGCCCGGTGCAAATTTTTTCGGATAAAGAAGAAATTTTAAGGTCTGCAGCTCATCATCCGTAAGCTTATAGTAATTTTTAAGATCGTTGAACCGGGATGAGTTTGGATTCTTTATTATGTGCATAAGAAGAAACTGAAAATCATTAATGTGTTTGCTGATAAATTTTTTTTCAATATTTCTCCCGGTAGTACGGTAAAAAAGGTACATCTTCCTTTCATTAAGGGTTCTTGGATTCACAAGCCAACTGTTGAGCCTTGTGATGTCGTATCTGATTCTTTGGCAGTGATTTGAATAATCAATATGCTCTAGAACCAGCTTAATATTCTGGATTGACATCAGGCGTTTGCCCTTATGTTAAGAATGTCTCCGTCCTGTACTATCTCCTCTTTTCCTGCGAGTTTCCACAGTCCTTTAGACTTAAGCGTTTCTTCGCTTTTATACTCCATAAGATCTTTTGACTTCATAACTTCAGCTTTTACAAAGCCTTTTTCAAGATCTGAATGTATCTTTCCCGCAGCCTTTTTCATGGAAGTATTTTTCTCTATTGTCCATGCTCTTACTTCATCTTGTCCTACGGTAAAAAAGGAAATCAGTCCAATATGATCGTATACAATTTTTGAAAGCATATCAATACCGGGTTTCTTTATGCCCAGTTCAGTCATGAAAACTTCTTTTTCCTCAGGTGAAAGTTCTACGAGGTCAGATTCGATCCTCCCGCATAGTTCCAGGTAAGCAAAGTTCTGTTTTTCACAGTCGGTCAGAATATCTTCACGGCCTTTATAAATACCATTTTTAAGCTGATCTTCGTCAATATTAACAAGGACAATTATAGGCTTAAGAGTCAAAAGCGCGAGGGAACTTATAAGTTTTTTTTCGTCATCGTTTATCGATAGCTTACTTGAAAAATCTCCGTTATCGAGTTCCTGTTTTATTCTTTCTAAGAGCGCTTCTTCTTTTTCCGTCTCAGGTGTAAGCTTCTTTTTCTTTTTATCTGCTTGGAGTCTCTCAAGTCTGTTTTCTACAACCTCCATGTCTCTTATTACAAGTTCTGTACGTAAGGTTTCAAGCTGTTTCAAAGTGGTATCGTTGTCCTCAGGCCATGGAATGACGGTGCTTTCAAAAGCTCGTACTACCAGAATGATAGAATCAACAGCCTGTATCATCTGAAGAATCCTAGTTTTTTCTTTTTGATCGGATTTAGAATCGAATCCGGGAATATCTATGAAATTAAGTGTTGCATAAGTTGTTTTCTTGGGAAGGTACATACCGGAAAAAAAATCAATTCTTTCATCTTTTACTTTAGCAGTTTTTTCAACTGCATCTGTTTTGTAAGAGCCATCGAAAACAGAGTCTGTCAGTAAAGAAAAAACCGTGGATTTACCGGTTGACTTAAGTCCCAGAATTCCTATTTTCATTGTTTTTCCTCCATTCATCTATGCTTTTTATTATAAGAGAGTATTTTTCAGAATCAGAAAATATAGAGATATTTCTTAGTTCAATTTTATCTGTATAATCAATATGGATTGTCAGATATTCTTCTGGTATAAGATAATCAAGGTACTGAGCCCATTCAATCAGATAGATCATCGTCTCATCGGAAAAAATATCAAGGTACTCTATTTCATCAGGATCTGCGATCCTGTAAAGATCAATATGAGAGGTTCTTGGTGTTGTATCGTATATACGCTGCACGGGAAAAGTCGGGCTAGACACGGTTATATCGGAGTTTTTTGAGAGCGCTTTTATAAAATGACGCACAAAAAAAGTTTTTCCGCTTCCTAGATCGCCGTAAAGCAGAATCTTCATTCCTGCAAAAGATTGGGCTGCTGTGATTGCAGCAACTGTCATCATTTTTTCTTCGTTCATATTGTAAAGAGTGATCATGTTATCCTCCGATTTCTTTTTCACAAATAATATTTTATCATTAAATTCCCTGTTTTATAAGTCAATTAATTTTACTTGGATTGAGAAACAAAAAATTTACATACTCAAGATATAATATTTACAATAGACTCAAAAACTAAAGGAGGAATCATTATGAAGAAAGGGCTGGCCCTTATTATATCTTTATTTTTTTTGGTTTCGGCAGTGACAGCACAGGAAAAATACTTTTATGTTGCAAGCGGATATGAAGGACTTGTTATATTTAAAATGAATGACGATAAAAGTATAGTTCCGATTAATGTCTTTAAAAGCGGTGAAAATATTTTGGATCTATTTGTTTCGAAAAACACAATATTTACGGCTGAAGGTGTAGCCGGAATGAGAATCCTAGATATTACTGACAAAACAAATATTAAGGAGCTTGCCGTTTTTCCCTGTGAAGATTACTGTGAGGGGGTTTATGTAGACTCCAACTATGTTTACATGTCAGACGGTTATAAGGGTCTTAAGATAGTAGATATATCTAATCCATCCAAGCCAAGGCTGGTAAGCAAGCTTTTTGTCAATGATTATATAAAGCATACAAGAGTTTCTGATGGTATAGCCTATATGGGTAGTGCAGGTGGAAGATGGTTTATGGCTGATATAAACAATCCAAAAAAGCCTTTGATATATAATTTTACCAACTTTGGTGATTATGCCTGCGATATAAAGCTTCACGAGAACTATGCATTTGTTTCGGATTCATCAAAAGGGTTAAAGATTCTTGATGTTTCATCAGTTGAGAACTCTTATGTAAAATATAATTTTATGGATCTGGATTATGTTAACAGCACATGGATTTATGGAGATACACTTTATGTTGCCAATGGAAGCAGTGGAGTAAGAGTGTACGATATTTCCGATATGCAGGATATAACCTACCTTACCGATATTGATACTGAAAATTATGCAGTGAGTGTATATGCTTATGGTGAGTATCTTTATATAAATGATCAGTACTCGATAGCCGTATATGACATTAATTCACCTGCATATCCATCATTCGTTTCAATGGTTGGTTTTGACAGTATTGAAAATATGTATGGATATGGTGAAAGCCTTTATGTGTACAGCAACAGTTCAGGACAACTTAGTCTTCTGGATGTTTCAGATCCATATAATCCTGTGCTGAAAAGTACGTTGATGCTTGAGTCATATTATGGACAGATGCAATACATTAACGGCAATATTATTTTTTCATCTTCAGACAACGGATTGGATATAATAGATGTAAGTAATCCTGAAAATATTTATCTAAAGTACTCTGTACAGCTTGAAGATAATTTCGGATATACATCATTGTATCTTAATGATGACAAACTATATGCTGTGAGTGACTATTTTATTGATATATTTTCGCTTGAGGATATGAGTAATATTTATAAGATAACCAGCATCTACATGAATACATCTCTGGTAAGTATGCAGATATCCGGAAACAAACTTTATGCAGCCTGTGGAGAAGATGGCGCATTGGTTTTTGATATAAGCGACATCTCAAATCCGGTACTGATATCAGATCAGGTGTGGATAAAGTTTCTTTCTATTGTGGAGCAAAAATAAAATGCTTACTATGGGTCAATCCTGAAAAGTCTGTGAGCATTTTTATAAAGTATATCAGACATCTCTGAAATGTTCATGTTCTTAATTGAAGAGATTTTTTTAATTACCTCAACTATATAGGCGGGTCTGTTAGGTTTTCCCCTGTAGGGAACAGGAGGCATATACGGACAGTCTGTTTCACACAAGAGTTTTTCGTGTGGGCAGAATGTCAGAACTTCCCGCAGAGCATCATTTTTAGGGTAAGTAACAGGACCGTCAAAGCCAAGATAGAAGCCAAGATTCAAGAATGAACGAGCCCATGAGATATCTGATGAAAAACAGTGTAATACAGCGTTTTCCGATAAAAAATTATAAGGTTTTATAAATTCATAGAACTCATGATAAGCCTGCCTTACATGGAAAATAACAGGCAGGTTTCTCTTTTTTGCCAGATCAAGCTGAAGCTCGAGGATCTGGTACTGAAAAGATTTAGGACTTTGCCAATAAAAATCAAGACCTATCTCACCCACAGCGATTACTTTTGGAGATAAGGACAGACTGTTCAGACGAAAATAAAGCTCTTCAGGTTTTTCCGCAGTGTACTCGCTTGGATGTATACCAACCGATGCGTATATATCATTGTTAGTCGCAGCAAGTCTTATGGCGGATTCTGAACTTTCAAGGGTATAACCGACTTCGATAATTTTCATATTAAGCTCTGAGCATTCCTTCAGTATCTCTTTATGCAGAGGAAGAAGTTTTTCCGAGCATATATGGCAATGAGTATCTATTATATTCATATGGTAGCATCTCCTTATAAAAAAGTTTATCATAAAGATGTTTTTTCTGTATTAAAAAAACCTCAAGTGTTTTTGATTTTCTTCTTATGCAAAAGATGGTCCGAGATAGTATAATTGATTTTATATTAAGATTTATGATAGAATCTAACAGGAGGAAGTTATGGATTTGTTTGTTTTTGATATTGATGGAACTTTGGTTGACTCAAAGGTAAGAATGAGTGGCAGAACAATCAGAGCACTGGAAAGAATAAGCAAACAGGCTGAGATTGTAATCTGTACGGGAAGAATGTGTTCTTCAACGGTTAATATACTGAAAAAATATATTCCCTCATTTTTGGGTAAAGCAAATCTGATAACGTATAATGGTGGCAGAGTGGAAGATGCAAAAGGTACGCTCATATATGAATCATTGATCGATAAAGATATAGCTGTGGAAATTTCAAAGTATTTTTTTAGTAAGAGTATTTACTTTCAAATATATATAGACGATCAGCTTTATACATATGAAGATTGTGACAAGATAAGAGATTATTCATTACATGCATCAGTTGAATATATAATACACGAGGACTTAATTGAACTTATAAGATCTGCACCATCGGGACCAAATAAACTGCTTGTTATAGATGAGCCTGAAAGACTCGGTAGTATCCAGGAGTTCATTGGGAAGTACTTCTCGGGCGTTCAGAGTGTAATGTCTTTCAGAAATTATCTTGATATTGTTCCGGTTGACGTGTCTAAGGGAAATGCATTGGAAACTATGACCTTAAAACTTGGAGCAGATATATCGGAAGCTTTTGTTTTTGGAGATTCACAGAACGATATTTCAATGCTCCAGCTTACAGAAAATTCTTTTGCGATGGGAAATTCTACAGAAAATGTAAAAAACGTGTGTAAGTATATTATTCCTACAAATGATGAAGAAGGAGTTGCTCAGATACTTGAAAAAATTCTTGATTCTTCTGATATTGATACTTTCTGCAACAGCCGTTACAGCAGTCGGAACTGATTTTTTTTGTTGTTCCGCAAGGGTTGGATGTATTTATGACAGTATAAATGAACAGGTGCCTACTCAAGAGTTGAGCGGGTATATTCTTGATCTATCAGAATTTGACCAGGATCTTTGCTATCTTAGCATTGGAGCAATGCGCAACTTTGAGGTAACTCAGAAGCTTGCGAGAGATATAGGAGTAATTCTTAAACGTAAAGGATTTGATTTTGTAATTTTTGGAAATTTACGGCTACTTACAAAAGATTCAGAGAATAAGACAGATTTTTTCAACTCTTCGTATTCTCTGATAGCAGAACATACCTACAGAATGATCCGGGGATTTGAAGCAGCCGGGATTTTTCCGGTAATTTCAGTATCTCGTGGGGATGATAAAAATGCCTACAAGTCTCTTATTCAAAAAAGTGGGAGTATGATTACTTTTTCGTATGATGATGATTCAGCAGATATATTTTTTAAGGAGAATGTTTTTTTAAGTGACAAACAGAATATCCTTTCTCTCGCTTGGGAGTATCCGACAGAAACTCTTTCCCAGAACATAATGGAAGTGTTTAAGGCTTCAATAGTATTGAGTGGCTACAGAAAAGATTTACCCATTCTTATTTACAGACAGCCTTCATATAATGATGATAAGTCCGTTATTTATTTTTCACAGAAAGTAAAAGATCTTGCAGAGCAGGCAGTTCAGGGAAAAACAAGTCCATCTGGAAATAAATTCTGGAATTGGTAAAATATCTACAGGAGGTTAAACGACCTATGAATAGTTCTGGGGAAGTTGAAAAACTTGAGAAAAGAGTTTTGGAACTTGAGGGGGAAGTAGAACTTTATAAACAGAAACTTATGGAGATGGACTATCTGGTGGAGCAGTATAATGAACTGGTGAAAAACGAGTTTAATTCTTTTGATGATTTTGTACAGAATTTGGTTACCAGAAAGATAATAGACGAAAACACAAGAGTTTATTCAAAAGATTTTTTTGATAAACTGTTTGCCATATACTATCAGAAGTCTTTTGAGCTAAAAAAAGAATGTGGGATAATAATTCTTACTATCCCTACGTTGAGAAGCAGCTTCGGTGAAGCTAAAAAGCGTATGGAAAGAGAAGTCGGAAAAGTTTTACGTGAAAGTGTAAGAATACCGCTTGATTTCATAGCCAGATATCGCGAAGATAGATTTGTAATACTGCTTACAGATATTGTTGATGAGGTGTTTGAAAAGATAACGGTTAGAATTCAGGACAGGCTCGAAATGCTTTGTGACAGATGTGGGAATATTGGAGTTCTTAAACACTACATACCGTTAGAAAGAATAAGTCTTCAGGATATATTTGAAGAGCTGAATGAGGATAAAGGGGCAGATAGTTATGAAAGATAATGTTCCAGGTACGGTAATGCATGTAAAAGGTCCGCAGAAAGCTACTGGGACGATAAAGGTGTCCGGTGCGAAAAATGCTGTACTCCCTATAATGGCTGCTACGGTTCTTACAGAGGATACGGTAGTTCTGAAAAATGTTCCTCAGATTGAGGATGTAAATACTATGATAGAAATATTGACCTTTATAGGCAAGAAAGTGGAAAGAACTGGTGACATGCTGGTCATTCTGCAGGATGGGCATATTAACCCTGAAGTACCTTACGAGCCGGTAAGGAAGATGAGGGCATCTTTTAATATATACGGTCCTTTGGTAGTGGTGGCAAAAAAAGCAAAGGTTTCGCTTCCTGGAGGATGTGCTCTTGGCGCAAGGCCTGTGAACTTCCATATTGAAGGCCTTTTAAAGCTTGGGATTGAGAGTACTGTAGAACACGGCTATGTTATCGGTGCACTAAAGGCATCAGAAAAAAATGTAAGTATAAATCTTCCATTTCCGAGTGTTGGAGCAACTGAACATATTATTACTTCTGCTGTTCTTTTGGATGGAGTTACTACCACAATAAGCAACTGTGCGCTTGAGCCCGAAATTTTGGATTTAGTGAATTTTCTTAAGGGAATGGGGGCAGATATTCGCGGAGGTGGAACTCCTGTCGTAACAGTGAAAGGAGTAAAAAAACTTTCCGGATTAGAGTACTCTGTTATCTACGACAGAATAGAAGCCGGAACATTTGCTATTATGGGAGCGCTGCTAGGTGAAAATTTATGCATAGAAGGTATCGAATATGATCATCTTCAGAGCCTTTTTTCTTTGTTTGATGATATGAACTTTAACTATAGATACGACAAACATAAAAAACAAATGATAGTTTCTGCAATGGATTTTTCAAATCTGAAAAGTGTTTCGGTTGAAACACAACCATATCCTGGTTTTGCGACAGATCTTCAGCCTCAGCTTATGGTAATGCTATCGCTTATTCCGGGACGGTCAATTTTAACTGAAAATGTATTTAAAAGTCGTTTTAATCATGTTGATGAATTGAATAGAATGGGTGCAAAAATTAAAGTAGAAGGAAATACGGCCATAATAGACGGAGTTACAAATCTTTCCGGGGCACAGATAATGGCAACAGATCTTAGAGCGGCTGCAGCACTTGTTATTGCTGCACTTAATGCTTGTGGAGAATCCCAGATATCAGAAATAGACCATCTATTCAGAGGGTACGAAGATATAAAGAATAAATTCAACAATATCGGAATAAAAGTGGATTTAAAATGAAAACAACCGCTGAGAATCGCTCTCGGCGGTTGTTTATTTATAATATTTTTTTGATATTAGATAAGCTACCTCTTCAAGAAAAAGCGTATCCTTATTGTCAAAAGGTTCAATAAAATGAGAGTCTATATCTATCTCACCTACTACAGAACTGTCCGATTTTTTTATAGGAACAACTATTTCCGAAAGAGTCTTGGAGCTGCAAGAAAGATAGTTAGTCTCCTTCGAAACATCTCCTACAACAAAAGTTGTCTTATTTTGAGCTGCTTGTCCGCATATTCCGCTTCCAAAAGGTATTTTTACGTGTTCTGTGGGTTCTCCGACATACGGTCCCAGAACTAGGGTATCTTTTTGATCAGTATCTGTAAGATAAAAGCCTACCCAATTGTAATAATTTATTCTTTTGGACATGGCCGACACAATTTTAGACATAGCCTGAGCCCTATCTGGTGTATCGTTTACTATCTTTTTAATCTCTTCCAGTAAGATACAAAAGTCGGCTTTCTTTTTATCAAAGGGAACTTTAGAAAGAAAATCAAGTATCGCCTGATCAATAATGGTTTCGAAAGAAAATTCCTTTTGATGATTGTAAAAATATAAAAAATCAACGGCTATTATTGTTCCAGCATAAGTATCTATCATTTCATAGGGTTTTTCTCCAAACATGCATACTACATGAACAGAATAATCTCCGCGTTCAAGCTGGTACTTCTGCGGATTGTCTGTAAGCATCTTAACTATACGGTACTTAACTTCTGAAAAGCATTCTTGCCTGAACCAGAAAGCCATGTCAATATATCTTCTCCCAAGTGTTAGGAGTTTTCTCACTGCATCGGCATCAGATATACCGTTGAGACGGAGGTATTCACTTATAACTTTGGGTTTCTGTCTTTTGTATTCTTGCCAGAAATCTTCCCAAGTTTCTTTTCTGAAAGAGATTATTTGAAAAAAATCTTCTGTAAAATCGCTGAAAACACTCCTCATTTAACACCTCATAAAAAAATGGTGCCGGAAGCGGGACTTGAACCCGCACAAGCCTGAGCTCATAAGATCCTGAATCTTACGCGTCTGCCAATTCCGCCATCCCGGCACA
>JAKJGQ010000045.1 GCA_022704305.1 Thermotogae bacterium
GCTGTAATTCTTTCTAATTAATGGTTATAGTTTTTTATTTTTTCTAGGTCTTTTTTGCATCATATCCTAAAGTACGCTTTGTAAACCATATTGAAGTTTTTTTTCTTTTTGTTTTTAATTTGACTTCATCGGTCTTTTGAGATATAATTTCGTTATTGTTTTTATTTAATCCGATTTAATTGGCTTTTTCTCCGCTATACTCCATAAATCTCTATTTATATTAAAAATCTTTTTGTTTCATATTCTATTCTTTAAGGGAGGAGTTCCCATGGCCAAGAAAGAAGAAGTACTAAGAAAGATATCGGAAGAAGGGGTAAAGTTTATACGCCTTCAGATAACCGACATCAACGGTACCCTGAAAAATGTTGAGATTCCTGCAGATGAGCTGGAAAACTCTCTGAAAAACGGAACCATGTTCGACGGTTCATCTATTGAAGGCTTTGTAAGGATTGAAGAATCTGATATGATTCTCAAACCGGATATAGACACCTTCTGCATCCTTCCATGGACAATGGAAAAAGAAAAGGTTGCCAGGTTCATCTGTGATGTCTACACTCCTGATGGAAAACCTTTCCCAGGTGATCCCAGAAGAATTTTGAGAAATGTAACCGAAGAACTTGCCAAGCACGGATACACAGGCTTTGCGGGGCCGGAGCCGGAATTTTTCCTTCTTCCCAGAGACGAAGCCACAAGAAAACCTAAACTGGCCTTTATGGATGAAGGCGATTATTTTGACCTTCTGCCCATAGATCTTGGCGAAGAAACAAGAAAACAGATAGTAGTTTCCCTCGAAGAAATGGGATTGAATGTCGAAGCATCCCACCACGAAGCAGCCCCCTCGCAGCACGAAATAGACTTCACCTACGCAGATATTCTCAAAACAGCAGACAACATACAGACTTTCAAACTGGTAGTAAAAACTATCGCCCTCTTAAGAGGCCTCCATGCAACTTTCATGCCTAAACCCTTCTTTGGAATTAACGGTTCTGGAATGCACGTACATACGAGTCTTTTCAGCAACGGAAACAACATTTTTTTCTCTGAAAACTCACCATATCAGATAAGCAATGAATTAAGATGGTTCGTTGGAGGAGTATTTAATCATATTGATGCCATAACAGCTATTGCCAATCCTTCTGTTAACTCATACAAAAGGCTTGTTCCTGGTTATGAAGCCCCTGTAAACATAGCATGGTCGGCATCAAACAGAACAGCACTCATACGTGTGCCGGCAACCAGAGGAAAAGGCACAAGGGTTGAGTTCAGAAGTCCTGACGCTACTTCAAATCCATACTTGCTTCTTGCTGTTGTTTTCGCATGCGGCCTTGATGGAATTATAAACAAAAATGAGCCACATGAATCTGTAAATGAGAATATTTATCTTATGACAGAAGAAAGAAAAAAAGAGCTTAATATCCGACAGCTTCCGCAGAACCTTCAGGAATCAATTGACGCTCTGAAGAAAGATTCTTTCATTAAAGGTGTAATGGGAGAACATGTTTTCTCAAAGTTCATACAACTCAAAGAGCAGGAACACCACTCATTCTCCTGCAGCGTTACCGATTGGGAAATTAAAAAGTACCTGCATCTTATATAAAAAATAAAAGGGCGGATTTCCGCCCTTTTATACATTTTCTACAATGCCTGAAAGCTCTATTTTTTCTTCTTCGGTAAGGAGTTTGTCTATGTCAAGTATGATGATCATCTCGTTATTTAATCTTGCAACCCCGCTTATGAATCTTGAATTTTTTAATCCGCCGATGTCCGGGGTTTCTTCAAGTACATTTGCAGGAATCGACATTACTTCTTTTACTTCATCAACCATTGCCCCAATTTTCTTGTTTTCCATCTTTATGACTATAACCTTGGATTTTGTTTTGTCAGCAAAATCTTTCATTTTGAATTTTTTTCTTAGGTTAATGAGGGGAAGAACCTCACGTTTCCTGAAATTTATTATTCCTTCGACATAGTCCGCTGCCTGAGGAAGAACTGTGACTTCTTCATAATCTGCTACTGCATCTATCTTCATTATATCCAGTCCGTACTTTTCTTTGCCAAGATTGAAAGTAACTATCTTTACTTCCGTCATATTAATACCTCCCGGAAAATTAGATATTTTTCATAATCCCTTTTCTAAAATAAATTATATCACATATTACTGCATTACTGTAAAGATATTAATTTACTTTTCTGTAAGTTTCCCGGGTATCTTGAAATTTGTGAAGTATCTGAAGCCCGTGAAAAATATTAATATCCCGAAAAGCACTCCCAAAGGTATGCCCCTTATCTGTGAGACAAGAAATCCTATACTTGCACCATTAATAATCCATGAGAAAAGATAGAATATCTTTTTCCCACTTAAAAAACCTACCGAGCTTACAAAGGCAGCTGTATTATATAGAACAAGAAAAAGACCCGAATTTATATCTCTTATTGAGCCTATAAGCGTAAGTATGACAGAAAGAAAAAGTACCAGGGTCGTGAGTTTATCAAACTTTTTGTGTTTGATGGTTATCAGCAGTATGGCTGCCAGCGGAATAAGTGAAATCCAGAAGTAAAGTTTATCAACTGTGAAAAACCATCCTCCTGCTGCATTTAATACAATAAAAATAAGCGAATAAAGCATTTTTTCCTCCTATTTTCCTAAAAGAACGTCATCTATAGTTCTTTCTTTTTTTTCTCTGTTTTTCCTTGCCTTAATCTTAATACCTTTTATATTAAGTTTGTTCATTATATATACGCTCAGAAAGTATTCAAAAAAAAGCCATGAAACATGATCAATAGGCAAAAGATACCGTTTTGGTTTTTTGAGTTCTTCCCACAAAAGCTTCCTTCCGAGTATAGGAATGGTTCTGTCAAATATAGCTTCAAAAAATGTTACTTTTGAGCTGTCTACCAGATGCGCATAGGATATGGGATCAACCTTGAAAATAGGGTGTATCTCTTCTGACTCAATAAGCTGGGTTAGGCTCATATTTCTTACTAGCGGCATTTGTTTTTCATAGATTTTATAGATTCTTTCTTTCTCTTCAATAAACGAGAGGTTTCTTTTCTGCTGAATGTATCTTGAGGATCTCGTGGCTGGTGATTCATAAAGTATCTTTGGGAGATGTCCGCCTGCGGTCATTAGTATAAGCTCACCTATGTCATCTCTCATGCTTGAAACTATCGTTCCTACCATTCCGCCAAGGCAGTAGCCTAATACGCAGTTGTTCTCAGCCCACATCTCTTTTTCCTTGAGAAAATCTATCGTGCTCATAACGTCAACAACTGCATGTTGCCAGAAATTATACATGACATTTATGTCCGGATAAACATAGCCTCTGCCGGAAGTTGAATTGTCATCAACTCTTGTATAATTTCCTGGAAGAATCAATATTGAAGCATCAATACCGCTTGATGCAAGATGATTTCCCATCCAAAGCAGAAATTTCACATTAGAACTTCCCAATCCATGAAGTATAAGTACAGATGCCATAGACTTTTCCCGCGCCTGGAAATTATATAGCTCAACTGTCTCTGTTCCTCGCGCAGGAGTTTTATAAAGGGTGGGAAAACGTATGTAGTTGCATTTATATCCAGAACCTTTGTATATATATCCTGAAATAAAATCAATCGGTTTTTTTTCATACGAAAAATCAATCTTCATTTTTAATATGCTCCTTCATAAAGTTAACCGTGTCTCTTATAATTTTAAGAGTATCTATATCCTTGAGTTCAAATTCGAAGGTATGTCCGCCGTGCCGGTGAATAATCAGTTCGCTGTCAACTTTATAGTTCAAAAGGCTTTCATACATATCATATGATGATTTTACAGGAACAGTTTTATCTTCTTTTCCGTGCACCAACAAAACCGGAACCATACGCTCACTTATCCATTTTATTGGAGAGTACATGGCATACTCGTTTGGCAGTTTTTTCGGACTGCCTTTCAGTGTCGTTCTGGTAGCAATTTTTGCAAAAACAGAATCCGTCACACTAAACACCTCCTGAAGATCAGAAGGAGCATAATATGCGACAACTGCCCTTACACCTTTCATGGCATTGAAATCTCTTACAAAAGTATTATATGCACCATACAGCAAAGACATATGACCGCCTGCCGACAGTCCCATAAGGAAAATGTTTTTATCATCAAATCCAAGTCTTTGTGAATGTTCCCTTATATACTTTAAAGCATCATCATAATCCGAGAGTATATCAAACATCGTACTTTTTATTCCATATCTGTAATCTATCGAAACTGCGGCAAAACCTCTGCTTGCAAGGTACCGGCACCATGAAACATTGTTGGGCTGATTCCTGAACCCGGCAATCCATCCTCCGCCGTGTGCAAAGAATACCACAGGATATTTTTTTCTTGTTTCAAGAGGATACCATATATCTAATTTGAGTTTATCTTTCTTTTCCTGTTTATAAACATAAGTATATGGTCCGTCATACTCGTCAGTCTGCAACGGAAGACGACTGGTTAGTACTTTTATTATAAAAAGAACTACCAATGTTATAAAACTATAGATTAATATTATACCATTAAATATTATACTTAATATGAATACGCCTATAAGGATTATTCTGGCTATTACAAACTTAAACTTAACCAAAAAGTACTTACGTGCATTACTGCTTATTATTTTTAATTTTTCCATTATCCACCTTTCCTTGGTTTTACATTTATTATACCCCAGCAAAGCAAAAAAATACTAAGTTTTCCAGATAATTATTTTAAATACCTAGTTAGATTATGATAAAATTTTACGGGAGGTGATTTTATGGACAGGCTTCTTATTTATTATGGATTTCCTTCTTCCGTAAATCATGCCGATAGTATCCTTCGGGCAACAGAGTACTTTTCGGTATACGATACAGTAGTCTTTGCAGGCTCAAGAAAAAATTTCAAAAGCATAGAGTTTGCAGAACATATAGATCATAAAAATAGTGAAGCCATAATAAAAAATCTTAAAAATAATACCTTCGGTTATGTTGCCTGCGGAAACCGTGATGGGGTAGATTCGTGCTGGACAAACTCCGAAATAAAAGAGCTTTGCATAAGATGGAAAAACATGGGCGTAAAAGGAATTTTCCTTGATGAGCTTGGATATGACTTCAATAACTTTAAAAGCAGGAAAATCGATATTTTGAATATTGTACGCAATCTTTCCCTCAATGTTTTTGCAAACTGCTGGAATCCGGAAGATCTTTTTGATGACTCCCCAGAGCTTTTTATAAAGAATGACCACTATCTGCTTGAGTCGCTTTTCTTCTTTGCCAATGGAGAAATAACAGAGTTTCAGTCTTTCAATGATTCCTTTCAAAGGCTCTCAATTGCTCAAAGGTACCGTAATACTTTAGGTTTCAAGCTGGCGTGTGTCAACTCCTTCGGAAAAGACTATGCTCTTATAGGATCTGATTTTATGGATTTCACTGTTTCCGCAGCTGATTTTTTCTCACTTGATGCTCTTTCTATAACAAAGGGCAACTATCATTCAAATGATGTGGATCTTATTTCTTTCATTCCTAAAGAGTCAGGATATTCAAAAAAATTTAGACTGAAGCTTTTTTTAAAAACTGTAAAACGCAGTGATCAGAATGACAAGTACATTAAATTCTTAAAGAATATAACTTCCCAACTTCCTGTCGAGTATTACCTATAAAAAAACTGTTTTGGGTTTCCCCAAAACAGTCAATTTTTGTTTCCTAGAATCACGGATAGATGCCTCTTAATTTTGTGGTATTGTAAACTCTGCTGACTGCAACTATGTAAGCGGCTGTTCTCATATCAGTATCGTACTTCTCCATCTGCTTTATTGTATCTGCAAAAGCGGAAGTCATTTTCTGCTTGAGTGCCTTTCTTACTTCGTCAATTCCCCAGAAGTGCCACTGCATACCCTGTACCCATTCAAAGTATGAAACTGTAACTCCGCCTGAGTTTGCAAGGAAGTCAGGAACTATAAATATACCTTTGCTAAGAAGTATTTCGTCTCCGTCGGGAGTGATAGGTCCGTTAGCGCCTTCAACAATAAGCTTTGCCTTAACGCTTGCTGCGTTCCTTTCGGTAATAACTTCCTGAAGAGCACATGGACAAAGAATATCAACGTCAAGAGTAAGCAAATCTTCGTTGGTAATCTTTTTGTAGCCAGGATTTACAGCATCAAGGAGAACTCTTCTTGCCAATATCTTTTCCATCATTTCTCGCATTTCTTTTCCAGTAAATCCATCTTCCTTGTAAAGACCTGTGGAAGCATCGGATATACCGACAACTTTTAAGCCAAGCTCTTCGGCTATCAGAATGGCTGCATATGACCCTACGTTTCCGAATCCCTGAACAGCAATTGTAAGCTCATTATTCTTCTTAGTGATCTTACCTTTTGATCTTAAGTACTCTACTGCTTCACCGACACTGATCATAACGCCTCTGCCTGTTGCCTCGGTTCTTCCCTGTGATCCGCCTATTTCAAGGGGTTTACCTGTTACAACTGCAAGATCAGGCTGCCCGATATTCATTGAGTATGTATCCATATACCATGCCATTACTCTTCCGTCTGTTCCCATATCAGGAGCAGGAATATCTTTCTCGTCGCCAACAATTACCTGTATTTCAGAAAAATATCTTCTTGAAAGTCTTTCCAATTCGCCTTCTGATAATTTCTTAGGATCAACACATACTCCGCCTTTGCCTCCGCCGTATGGAATATCTGCAACTGCACATTTCCATGTCATCCAGAATGCAAGTGCTTTTACTTCGTCAAGGTTTACGTCAAGAGAATACCTAACTCCACCCTTTGCCGGACCTCTGGCAATGTTGTGTTGTACCCTGTGACCTGTGAATACCTGAATCTTACCATTGTCCATCTTTACAGGAAAGTTTACTGTAAGCTCTCTTTTAGGCTTAGTTAAAACTTCTTTGTAATCATCTGGAAGTTCCATGATCTTAGCGGCTTTGTTAAACTGTCTAACTGCGCTTTCATACAAACTGCTCATGCTTTAAGCCTCCCTCTCAAAATTCTGTTTAACCATAAAATTTATCTCGGTCTACAATAATTTTAGAACTTTATTCGTTAAAAATAAAGTCCTAAAATCTAATATATGTATGATTTAACGGTAAATAAGCTAAAATAATCAACTTTAAATTGATTTTAAGCAGAACTATGAAAATTTTTTCACGAAATCCCTTTCATTACTGTTTTAATCCGTCACCAACAGTTTTTTGGGCCGATACTGCAACAGGAAGTTCATACTTTTCTAATATTACAGGCAGATATTTGTCCTGAAATTTATGTTTGTCCAAATAACCCATAAATACAAAGGAAAGCGCAGTTGCTGCCAACCCCATCAAAAACGATACATAATCCCCGAAATTAAGGTAGTAAAATAAAACTGTAAATACAATAAAAGCAATCAGAGGTATTCCATAAACAAGAAAAGAAAGCTTAGTAACTGAGACATTAGGCAGTTCAACAACCACATAATCCCCTTCTTTCAGACCAAGTTTATCTATATTTTTAGCTTTCACTTTTGTATCTGGGCTCCCCATAATGCTGCACGCACCACTCATTGCACAGCTTTCGCAAGTTACTTTTCTTTGTGTCAGCATGTAGACGTATCCATCTTTTACTTCTTTTACGTTCATCAGTTCTCTCATCAAACCACTCCTAATATTTTTATATGCGATAAAACTACTCTGCTTTATTTTTAATTATAAACCATAAATATCATCAACTTTGAAATACATGGTTACAACTTTATCTTTTAATCGGGAACTATTTACTGACATTTATATTATTTTTTCTTGTTCAATAAGCTTTGCAAGTCTTTTTCGGGCATAATACAAACCGCTTTTAACACTCCCTAATGGCTTTTCAAGCAACTTGGAAATTTCTTTATAACTAAGTCTGTCCACATCACGCATTTGTATAAGGAGCCTGTCTCCAGGCGATAATTTCTCCATTACCTTTATGATGGAACTATAGTTAACCCCCTGCAAAACATCATCCTGAGAGTCACTGTCACTGACAGAGCTTTTTACATATTTTTCATTAACATCGTTCTGAAGATCGATAGTCTGAACCTTATCATCAGAATATTTTTTCACATAATCTTTCCCGACATTGACAGCTATGCGGTATATCCATGTTGAAAGTTTTGAACTTCCCCTAAACTTATTTATTCCTCTGAAAACTCTCAGAAAAACCTCCTGCATTGCATCATCAATTTCTCCTGGTCTTACAAAGTTCCGCAATATGCTGAAAACCATAGCAGTATATTCAGAATATAGCTTTTCAAATGCTTTTGAATCTTTATTCTTCAACTCTTCGAGAAATTTTTCTTCTTTCAGACGCACTCCCCCTTCCACAGTACCGTGGTATAAAGTATTGTAAATATAAATATCAAAAATTATAGTTGTTTCAAAGCCTTGTTAACTATTTTCTGGTAAAATATACCGATGAGTTTTTTCAGGAGGCAATATGGCATTTAAAATTACATATGACAGCACAAGGATCTTTATTTCTGATCTACCCTCAATCGATGTTTGCGTGGCTAAGGATCTTTTGAGCAGCATTCAGGATATACCAGAAAAATGTGTAAAAGAGTATTTCTTTGATTTTTCAAATCTTACATATCTTGACAGCGCTGGTCTTGGGGTACTCCTGGCATTACACCGCAAAGCCTCTAAAACTAACGGAAAGATAATAATTAAAGGTGCTAAAGATAATATAAAAGAGCTTTTCATCATCACCAAATTAGACAGCATATTTGAACTTCAAAATTAGTAACTTACAAAATACTTTCCGATAATTTATTATACATCAGCAATGTCTTTATATAAAAACCTTTCTTATACCTTCAGAAAACAAGTGGTTGTTACAGTTTGAATTTCAAGTTGACAAACTGTTCAATATGCGGTATACTTATATTGACGACGAGTTAAACTTAATTTTTTCCTCTTTGGATTTGAACGGTGTTACTGTAACTGATTAGTATTATGTATATGTTTACGGGTACTAATTTTTTAAGTACAGTAAGTGGTTTATATTTCCGTTGAGGTATACTGTTCCTTTAACGTCGTTTTTTATTTTTTGTTCTGAAGTAACTTGTTATTCTGAAAAGAAAAGCGTTACGTTTTTCTGTTTTGTAGTACCTAAGGTTTCTTAAGCAAAGAAAATAAAATGTTGTCATCCAAAGAGGGAGTGGCGGGGTTAAAGCCCCGCCATTTGTTTTAATTGACAGAAAAAAATTATTATGCTATACTATATTTTAAATGTCAGAAAAGAGGTGTGTATATGTTAAAGTACAAGCTTTCTATAACAACTACCACCAACAACGCCGGTAAAAGACGTTGTAAGTTTTGACATGCTCAAAACAAACAATAGTCAGTGCCGGCAGAAAGCCGGCACTGATTTTTTTTAGGAGGAGATATCATGAAGAGACCGCTCTTTCATATGACCTTTGATTTTTACGAAACATACCATGAAAAAAAAATCAAAGGAGATGGAAATTATGACAATTATGCAGGAACAGAGAAACATACTTTGGCATTCATCATTACACATTCTGGCAGTAGCTGTCAAAAGACTTTTTCCGGGAGCTAAACTTGGTAATGGTCAGGTAACAGACGAAGGATTTTTTTATGATTTTGATGATCTGACGGTCAAAGCTTCTGATCTGACACTTATACAGGATGAGATGGAAAAAATAATAGATGAGGGAATCAAGTATGAAAATAAAATTTTTCAGATACAACAGGCCTTGAATTTTTTTCGCAATGAGCCTTATAAACTTCAGATCCTTCAAAGAATGGACAAAAACGAAAAGATCTCTCTATGCAGCATAGGAGATTTTTATGATATATGTTCGCAAAGTCATATTAATAATTGTGAGAATATTGGAGCCATAAAACTTTTAAGCATCGGCGGAGCCTACTGGATGGGAAATCCCAAAAATCAGATGTTCACAAGAATTTCAGGTATAGCGTTTGAAAACCAAGAAGCATTAGGAGAGTTCATAGCCTATTCAGAACTGCTTAAAAAGCATGATCACAGGGTAATAGGAAAACAACTTGAACTTTTTTCATTTCACCCACAAGCTCCCGGAAGTGTTTTCTGGCATGAAAATGGTCTTATCTTGCGTAATCTTATTATAAGCTACTGGAGAAAAGTACACAGAAAAAATGGGTTCAGGGAAATAAGTACACCTATACTTTTAGATTCAAGCTTATGGAAACAGTCGGGTCATTGGGACCATTACAAGCAAAGCATGTATACAACAAAAATTGAGGATAAAGAGTACGCTATAAAACCTATGAGTTGTCCGGGAAGCATTTTGTACTACCTTGAAAAAAGCAGATCATACAGAGATCTTCCGCTTAAGGTTGCGGAGCTTGGTTTGGTTCACAGGAACGAACTTTCAGGCACTTTGCATGGTTTAATGCGTGTCAGACAGTTTATTCAGGATGATGCACATATTTTTATCTGTCCCCACCAGCTCTCTGAACAGATACAGCAGGTAATTAAAATGTCTGTTGATATGATAGGGGAGTTTGGTTTCAGAGATTTTTCTTTTGCCGTATCAGTAAGAAGCTCTGAAAAAACGGGAAAATACCTTGGAAATGATGAACAGTGGGAAAGAGCGGAAGCTACTCTCAAATCATCACTTGAGGCACTAAATTATACTTACTGTATATCTGAAGGAGACGCCAAATTTTATGGACCTTCAATCGATATTATGATTAACGACTGTCTGGGAAGAAAATGGCAATGTAGTACTCTGCAGCTCGATTTTAATCTTCCGCAGAGGTTTGAACTCGAGTATACAGACGTACAAGGAAAAAAACAGACACCTTTAATGCTTCACAGAACTCTGCTGGGTTCATTGGAACGGTTTATTGGAATACTCCTTGAACATACCAAAGGTCAGCTTCCGTTATGGCTTTCTCCGATACAGGCCGCTGTTATACCTATAAGCTCAAAGTATTCGGAGTATGGTAACACTATCTTCAGAATGCTTGAAGAAAAATCTGTTAGAGCAGTCATAATTGACAGTGAAGAAAGTCTTTCAAAACGTATCCGTCAGACTGTACTTTTTAAAATCCCTTATATAGTTGTTCTCGGAGAAAGAGAAGTTTCAAACTCTGTCATTTCTGTAAGAAAAGCTGATGAGGATGAGAGCAGCGTATACAATATACAGGAATTCATCGATTATATTAAGAAAGTAGAACGTTATAGAATATAAGAAAAGGCGTGCATCAATATGCACGCCTTTTCTTATATTTGTTGCTCGGTACGGTTAATTATCTCGTTTTGGAGTTCAGGAGAAAGGTTATTAAAGTAGTCACTGTATCCTGCAACCCTTACTATAAGGTTGCTGTATTCCTGTGGATTTTGCTGGGCTTTCAGAAGGGTATCACGGCTGACAACGTTAAACTGTATATGGTGTCCATCAAGCTTAAAATATACTCTTATAAGATCTTTAATCTTTATTATGTTTTCCAAAGACTGAAAGACACTCGGAAGGAACTTTTGGTTCAAGAGAGTGCCTCCGGTTCTTATATGATCCATCTTAGAAGCAGATTTAATAACCCCCGTAGGTCCGTTTTGGTCGGCATCACGTGCCGGAGAAATTCCTTCTGAAAGTGGCTCGAAAGCTTTTCTTCCATCGGCAGAAGCTCCACAAACACTTCCAAAGTATATGTGACAAGTGGTTGGAAGCATATCAATCCTATATTTTCCACCTTTTACATTGTTTCTCCCGGTGACGCAAGAGTAGAAAGCCTCAAAAACTTCTTTCATTATACTGTCTGCATAATCATCATCATTTCCGTACTTATGAGTATAGTTTTTAAAAAGTTTTTGCGCATCTTCATATCCGGCAAAATTTTTATTTAGTATCTCTTTAACCTGCAAAACAGAAAAAGTTTTTTCTTCAAAAACATGCTGTTTCAGAGAACTCAGACTATCTGCTATACTCCCTATGCCAACTCCCTGAATATAACTGGTGTTATACCTCGCCCCTCCGGAATTGTAATCACTGCCTTTTTTTATACAGTCATCGATTAGCACAGATAAAAAAGGAACAGGTATATACTTGGAATACATCTTTTCAATTATCATATTTCCTTTTATCTTTATATCTATAAAATGATTCAGCTGTTTTTTATAGATCTCAAAAAACTGCGAGTAATTTTCGGCCTCCTCAATTTTTATATTCAGACCTATCTGTTTTCCAGTATTGGTGTCATATCCGTTATTTAGAGTTATTTCAAGGACTTTTGGAAGATTAAAGTATCCTGTCAGAATATATGCTTCTTTTCCGAAAGCCCCTGTTTCAACACATCCACTTGTTCCTCCGCATCTTGCATCTTCTATGCTTTTCCCAGCCAGAATCATTTCCTGGATAACAGCATCGGCATTAAAGACAGATGGCTGTCCCCAACCTTTTTTTATCACATCAAGTGCCTTAAGCAGGAAAGCATCCGGTGTTTTTTTGCTTATCTGGACGTTTGAACTAGGCTGCAAAAGACGCATCTCATCAACAACTTCAAGAATAAGGTATGACAGTTCATTAACGCCGTCAGAGCCATCAGGTTTGAGCCCGCCGATATTTATGTTGGCAAAGTCCGTATAGGTACTGCTTTCTTTGAGCGTAACTCCTACCTTCGGAGGAGCAGGCTGATTGTTGAACTTCACCCAAAAACATTCCAAAAGTTCCTTTGCTTTTTCTCTGTCAATAGTCCCTTCAATCAACTGCTTACTGTAAAAAGGGAAAAGATGCTGATCGAGCCTGCCAGGATTGAATGAATCCCAGTTATTCATCTCGGAAATTACTCCTACATGGACAAACCAGTACATCTGAAGAGCTTCATGAACAGTATCTGGCTTATACTCTGGTACCTTCGCACAGATACGGCTTATTTCCTGAAGTTCCTCTTTTCTTTTTTCATTATTTTCTTCCTTACTCTTTTTTTGTGCAAGAACTGAATAGCGTCTGGCATAGGTTATTATGGCATCACAGCAGATATCCATAGCTGTAAGTTCATCATACTTGTCCAGAGCATTAAAATCATTTTCCCAGTCTAGAAGTCCGATTGCTTTTTTTATCTCATTTTTAAATTCTTTAAAACCCTTTCCGTATATTTTTCCGTCAGCAACTGTATGACCAGGACCCCGCTGTTCCATGAACTCAGTAAATATTCCGGCACTGTAACAATCCTTCCATTCCTTTGACATCATGGCAAGTATACGACCCCTTAAAGCTCTTTCCTGCCAAAAAGGAATTATTATCTCCCTCTGAACTTTCTTTGACTGCTCATCGACTTTAAAAAATATTTTCTCTCTTTTGTCGATTATCTCAAAATCCTCGGAACTATGACAGCACAACTCCGGAAAGGTTGGGGTATGTGCCGGCGAAGGACCTCTTTCCCCTACTATAAGCTCTCCGTCATAGATATCTATATGTTTGTTCTCCATAATATGTTTAAATGCAAGTGCCCTTAGCACCGGA
>JAKJGQ010000046.1 GCA_022704305.1 Thermotogae bacterium
TTATGGAATTTTTGACCTGTCCGTTGACTATGCAGCCATCGGCTATAAGTGAGTTGCTTACACAAGCATTTATATTTATCTTAGGAGGAGCATAATCTTTAAGTTTGGTATATATCTTCCTTCCTGAATAGAAAAGTTCTTTCCTGACCTCTCTCTTGAGTATATCCATATTGGTATCGTAGTACTCTTTTATAGACTTTTTGATGTTTCTCCAGTATCCAGAATGTTTGTATGCATAAACCCTAAGCTTGGATATGTTTGGAATAATAATGTCCCTGACCATATCATAGCCATTATTCGGAACCGATGAGTACAGAAGTTCCAGAAGAAGGGCTTTATTTATAAAATAAACCCCCATAGATATATCTTCATAAATACAATCGGTTGGTTTTTCTACAAATTCGCTAATTCTTCCGTCATTATCAACAGCTAACTGACCGTAATCGCATATCCTTGAATCCTCTCTGCAGATCTTGCTTGAAATAACTGTGATATCAGCACCTTTGCGGATATGGTACTTAAAAAGATCCATATAACTCATATTATAGATGTGGTCTCCTGAGCCTATGAGGACAAAGTCCTCGTCGCCTCTCCTCAAAAGGGATATATTCTGAAAGATAGCATCCGCAGTTCCTTTATAGTATATGCTCTCACCGCTACCTACCATAAATGGCTGAAGGATAAATATCCCGCCTCTCTTTCTGTCAAGGTTCCATTCCTTTCCGCCGGCAAGATGATCCATAAGGCTTCTGGGATTGTACTGCGTAAGTACTCCAACCTTCGAAATACCGGAGTTTACCATATTACTTAAAGTAAAATCTATTGCCCTGTACTTTCCAAACATGGGAACAGCTGCACTGGTTCTTATTCTGGTCAGTGGTTTCAAATTATCCTGATTTGAACCGCATAAAATCAAACCCAGTACTCTCATAGCATTTCCCCCTTATTTTATTTTAAGCCACACACATTTTAAGTAAAAACTCTCTGGAATCTGTATTATATAGGGATGATCCTTTGACTGAAAAGTGAATCCAACCATCTGGATACTCCTGCCCGTACCTTCAAATGCCATTCTTGAAGCTTCTATGAGCATATCAGTGTCAGCTTGGTATGCACAACTGCAAAGACAGACTATTCCGTTGGTCTTTATTTTAGGCACAATCAATTTAACAATGCCTTTAAATATGTCAAGGCCTTTCCTTCTTTCTTCCTTCTTTTTTATTAAAGACGGAGGGTCAAGAATTACTACATCAAAATCTTCTCCTGAATACTCCTGCATAAACTTTTCATAAGTTCCGGAGAAAAACTCTATATTTCCAAGATTATTAATATCCACATTTTTTTTAGCCATTTCAAGCGACTGTTCGTCTTTATCAACCGCATATACTTTTTTTGCACCCGAAACAGCCATATTCATTGCAAATCCGCCGGTGAAAGTATACGCATCAAGACATACCGAACTAGTGTCTACAAACTGTCTCACAAAAAACCTTGAATCCTTCTGATCGAAGAAAAATCCTGTTTTCTGACCGTTTATTATATCCACATTATACTTCAGTCCATGTTCGTGAACAATAAGTGTATGCTCAGGTTCTTTACCGAAAACAACTCCTTTGTTTCTTTTTATATTTTCTGCAGAACCGGTTTCAAAATCACTTCTTTCGTATATTCCGACAGGCGCATATACCTTTGCAAAAGCCTCAATTATCTGGACCTTTTTATTTTCCACGCCAACATTTCTTAACTGAATCACTATATAGTCATTATATTTATCGGCTATAAGACCAGGTACTCCATCAGCTTCCCCATGAAATATCCTACAAGAATCTAAATTATTCATGATTGCTTTTCTTAATTCAAAAGCCTTTAAAACTCTACTGTAGAAAAATTCATAATCAATTTCATCATCATTAAGAACCAGCATTCTGACCGCAATATTGGAAGAAGAAAAAAAACCTTTCCCCAAGAACTTCATACTATCTGAAAAAACAGTGCAAATCTCTCCGTTCTTTTTATCTCCGACAACAGAAAAAGTCTCATCGGAAAAAATCCACGGATATCCATTGAGAACTTTACGTTCTTTCCCTCTTTTTAAAGTAACTACAGTCATCTGGTTCCTCCATTAAATTTCTTTTTCATAAACTGCTTCATATTCAAATAGCTCATTTTCATTGAAAAAGATCTTCATCTCCCTTAAAGCATTTTCGTGCGAATCAGATGAGTGAACAACATTTTTCCGCACAGAAAGACCATACTTACCTCTTATGCTTGCCGCTTCAGCCTTAAGAGGATCTGTTGAACCACAGATATGCCTTATATGCTGAACAGCTCTTTCTGCAGACACCACCAATGCAACCACTGGACCTGAGATAGCATAACTTACAAGCGGTTCAAAGTAATCCCTTCCCTCATGTTCTTTATATAATTCACAAGCCTGTGCCCTGGAAATCCAAAGCATCTTCATAGCAATAATTTTAATGCCTCTTTTTTCCACTTCACTTATAATACTGCCTATAAGCCCTCTTTTTACTGTAGACGGTTTGATGATCAAAAATTCTTTCTCCATTTTTCCACCTCACAGTATTATACCGTCAGACATATTTAGGACTCTGTCTGCATATTTTTTTGATACTTCATCATGCGAAACAACAAAAAAAGCTACGTACTCCTTAAGCTGGGAAAAAAGTTCAAAGACATTTCTTTTATTTTCAGAATCAAGCGAACCAGTTGGTTCATCACAAAAAACCAGTTCAACAGGTCCGGAGATTGATCTGAGTACGGCCGACCTCTGAAGCTGTCCTACTGAAAGTTCAGCTGGATATCGGTACAGGATATCGGTTATACCAATTTTTTCTGCATAGTCAAAAATTTGCCGGTCGTCGTCAAAAGACCTTATATTCTGAGCAACTTTACAGTTCTCAAAAACAGTTAATTCATTGAGCATATTATAATTTTGAAAAACAAACCCAATCTTTCTTTTCTTGTCCTCTATATTATATAATATTTTTCCAGCGTCTTGGGTCAGAAGTCCGCCTAATATATATATAAGTGTAGACTTTCCGCTCCCAGAAGGTCCATACAGAGTGAGTATTTCATTTTTTAATACCTTTATGTCCAATCCTTTTAAAACAGGATTTTTTTTATCATACGAGTAAAAAATCCCTTCGGCAGTTAAAATGATGTTCTCATTCATCCTTTAAAGCCTCCAAAGTATCTATACCTGAGATCATACGGGTAGTTAAAAAACTGAAAAAAACTACAATACCAGTGATTATAAAAAATGAACTCCCCGCTATTGAAACATTAAGAGATACAGGAAGATAGTCTACATAAAATATCCCTGAAGGAATCTTTATTTTCAAAAAATCCAACACAGTAACCGTTAACGTACCGCACAAAAGTCCTAGAAGATATCCAATAACTGAAATAATAAGACTTTCAGAAATAAAAACTTTTTGAATATCAATGTTTTTCATTCCTAATGACTTGAGGATTCCGATCTCCTTTTTCCGTGTAAGTATGCTGAAGGTAATAGAGTTTGAAACCGAAAAACCTGCCATAAGAACTATAAAAACGGTTATAAGAAGGGCAATAAGCCCATCTATTTCCACTGTCTGTGTAAGCGTTTTATTTGATTCCTTCCATGTATATGCCGGACTATATGAAAAGTACTTACTTTTATACTCACCAGCTTTAAGAGGATCTTCAAAGTAATAAGCTGTAAAATTTTTCACGGAATCCGGATCATTTATAACCAAAAATTTTGAATCAAAAATATAAACTCCTGTTTTAAACAAAGATACAACCCTATACTTTTTAGCTATAGGAATGATGCCTTTAATCTTAAAAACTGTCAGTTCATCTCCTATGGAAATATTTAAATATTCCGAAAGCTCTTTGCCGATAGCAGCTCCGTTTTCCAGTTGTCCTGAAATTATGCTAGAACCGAGAAATGATACATCATCACAGTCCATGAGCTGCACATAATCAAATGATCCATTAAAAGCAACCATAGAGTTATCAAGGTTAAAAAACATCTTTTCTTTTATCCCGGAAAAATAAAGGTCACTTTTTCCTGCAACAGTAATATGCGGGTAAAATCTGGTTATTGAATCAATAAGAAGCCTGTCAAATCCATTGACCACCGAAGTAATAACAATAAGACCCCATACTCCAATGGCAATGGCTATTGTGGGAAACTTAAAGTTCTTACGGGATTTTTTTATAAACCCTTTTACAAGAGAAAATACTGCTTTATCTGAAAATCTCTTATTTGTCACCTATAATCACCACTGCATCGTATAATGTAAAATCAATAAGACTTGAGGATACCTTTTTAACTATAGAAAAATATGTATCTCCGGCGGTAGGTATATCAATAAAATCCTTACTAAAGCTAGCCTGTGTATCTATTTTTATATTGGGGTACTTCTGGTCGTTTTTCACGAGTATATAACTTTTTGATTTTTCTAGAAAATCAAAAGTTACATCCGGCACATATATAAGATATCCCTTAGCTTTCCATTTTGCATATATTTCATTATAAAAAGCAATATAATACGATGAATTATTCCGTATAAACATAACTGAAGGCTTTTTTATTTCTTGGGTTTTTTCAAACTTAGTAAGATATGCTTTTACTTCTTCAAGTCTTTTGTTATCTGCTATAACGTAGCTTTCCTTTATTATATAAGGAAATTCAAGAAACTCTATTTCGGAACTTTTAGCATAAGAGTAAAGTTTGAAAAGATCTGATGAAGAAAATGTATTTATAGTTTCTTTTTTTACTATATTAATCAGATCAACCAGTTTGGTCATTCCGAGATTTTTGGCTCTGTCAAGGATAGAGTAAAATGCCTTTTTCTGCCTTTGTATTCTTCCTAAATCGCCCATCTCATCGTTTCTGAATCTCATATAATAGAGAAGCTTTTCACCGTCCATATCGTTATATCCCTGTTTAAAGTTTATAAAAAGATTCTGATGATAGTCAGTGTAAGACATATTGTTCTCTACAAAAACACGAACGGGGGCAATTTCATCCCCCAATGTTTTAAATATTGAATAATTAAATATTATATAGTCTTTCACCTGGACTCCAGAAAGATCTGAAACTGTTTTGAGAAAGCTGTCTTTGCCAAGGGTTGAGTACAGGGCATTTATTCTCTTTTCTGTGTTTCCCGAGCCTATCATAAGATCTCTCGGAATAGGGAGAAAAATTATCTTTCCTTTATTTATACCGGCGAGTATTATAGTATCGGTTCTGCTTACAGACTCGGATGTATCACTGTCCATTCCAATTATGAGGAAATAATAGGGAAGTGAAATATCGCTTTTGAATACAATAGCTTTCTTCACAGAAAAAAGAACCGCTGTAAGTATAAGCACAAGAAAAAGGCTTCCGAAAACACTCAAATATTTCCTCAAAAGTTTTTCACTCCTGACTTTTTAATATATCTTTCACAATCTGAAAACTTTGCTCATCAGAGTACTTCCTAAGATAAGAGTTTGAACTGTAGTTAATCTGTATTGGCTGTGAAAAATCAGCTTTAAGATCCAGCTTATCAAAACTAACTATAGTATATTTCGCGAAAGCATTCAGCAGATTTGCAATTGCTCCTTTAGTAAAGTTGCTGTCCCTGTCGTACTTTCTTATAAGACCTTCCAGACTATTTACAAAAAAGAAATCAAAAATATTACTGTTCCTGTACTTCAAAGCTTCAAAAAAAGATTCTATATCTTCTTTTTGGCTCTTTACAGATTGATTAAGTTTTTTGACAGTATTCTCATCAACTTTTATATAAAAATCTAGATTGGAGCTAAGCTCAAATTCTTTCAGAAAGCTGTTTGTCGAATCCTTAAGATCATCCTTTGATATGCTGAAAAGCTTATCTTTAAATGTAAGCCCGTCTTCTGCCCTTATTATAAGAACCTTGTTCCTGTCATTAAGAACTCTCAGAAAATAAATCTTATCCCCATAAGAAAATGTATACGTTGATTTGGCCAGCTTCAATTCTGATGAAGAGTTCAGAGCATAGATATTATATACAGCAAATGCCCCAATCAATAAAACTGCTATAACCGCTACAAAAATTACCGTTTTAAGAAAGCTTCCGCTTTTCCTTCCTCTTTTTACTTTAATCCTTGCCACTTTCCTGCACCTCCATAGCTATATGATTCCAGGCTTTAACTGTATCTTTCAATAACATAAGATTATCTTTTACCGCATACTTCAGACTGCTTTTAAGAACAAGAAAATAACACAAATCCAAATCTGTAAATGAAGCCTTACGAAGTTTTGCTATGCCCTTGTAGTCTCTGCCTGCCTCAAGGGCATCTGAAACAAAAAGTATCTTGCCAAGAGTATCAAACTTATAGTATCCGCTGGTATGGTAGTAAACAGCCTCAAAAATACTTTTATTTATCTTAAATTTTTTTTTCAGAAATACGGCTGCCAACCTCCCGTGAAGCACATTAGGATTATGCTCTTCATATTTATCGTAGCTTAAAGAGTAGCCTCTGCACATCAAAAACACTTTATTCTGCGGTAACTCCCTGAAAAGATCATGTGCCAGACAAGCTACACTGACTTCATCCTTATCGGCTCCCCAGATTTCTGCCATTTTCAATCCATATTTTTCAACTTCCATTATATGCTCATAGCGTTTCCTGCTTTTGATAAGCTTTTCCAAATAATCATTTAAACTATCTTTTATATATAAAAAGTTCAGAATATTCCTCCTTTAGAAAATCTCTACATCCTCAGAAACTACAAGTATCTGAAAATTTTTCTCTATATACTCTTCAATCTTTTGGGAAAGATCATATAAAAAGTCTCTGGAATCACTCAAAGCAGAAACTCCAATAGAAATAAACTCCCTAGAATCATTACAGTCACTTTCTATTACTGCAACGTTATAATTTTCCTTTATGCGAGAAATTACTTTTTTTAAAATGCTTCGTTTTTCCTTTAAAGACTTCACTCCCGTACACCTTAGAATTATTTCGCATTTAAGGCAGTGCATTTATTTATAGATTATTTTATCTTTAAGATACTCTTCATAACGCGCAACTATAAATAAAAGATCCGATAATCTGTTTATATACTGCCCAACCTGAACCGGAACAGCTTCGACCCTATTTAATGCTACTATGCGCCGTTCAGCCCTGCGGCAGACCGTCCTGCAGATGTCCAGTTTTGCCGATGCAAGAATAGAACCTGGTATGACAAAACCTTTCAGCTTGATTATCTCTTCATAATGGTGAACAAGATCCGTCAGTTTTTGAACATCCTCGTCACAAACCGGTTTAACATATAGAACATCCTTTGAGGCAAGCTGCCCGGCAACTCTGAAAAGATCTCTCTGAATGCTCAAAAGTATATCCTTGACTTCAGATGAATTGGCATAATATATTGCCTCACCTAAAAAAGAGTTCAGTTCATCAACCGTTCCATATGATTCTACCCTTATATCATCTTTAAAAACTCTTTCTCCGGACCATAAGCTTGTCTGTCCGGCATCGCCAGTCTTAGTGCTTATGCTCATTCTATCACCTCATTAATATTATACCTTAAGAGGTTTATATTTCAAAGCAGCATTTCTTTTTTTTAAAGACCTTGCCATAAAGCTTTCAATATTTTTTGCTGTGATAATATTCTTATAGTATAATTAATACATATAAAAATATCTTTATATCTTAAAGGTGAGGTATGAATAATCTTGTACTAGCTTTTCCTTTATATAACTATTTGAAATTTTGCAATGAAAGTCATAATGAAAAAACTATCCTTGATTGTGGTGCGGGTGGTTCTAATCCTCCTCTTTCATTATTCTACGAACATGGTTATAAAACTTATGGAATTGAAATTTGTAAAAAACAGTTGGAAAAGGCCAAAGCTTTTTGCAAAGAAAAAAATATGAACCTAAATATTATTTTGGGAGACATGTTAAAAATACCTTTTCCTGATAGTTTTTTTGGTTTTTTATTCTCATATAACACATCCGTCCATATGGAAAAACAAGATTTTATAATCGCTTTATCCGAATTTCATAGAGTTTTAAAAGATGATGGATTATGCTACGTGAATTTTTTGAGCAAGAATTGCGATTCCTATGGGGAAGGAAAAAAGATAAGCGACGGTGAGTACATCAATATACAAAATAATGAAGAAATCCTTTATGTTCATTATAAAGACACCGAAATTGAAAGTTTTCTAAGTAAATTTGAAATCATTTATAAAGAAGAACGCACAGTCAAAAGAAAACAAAATGAAAAATATATTTCCTCGGGTTTTTACGAATACATCTTAGCAAAAAAGTAATTGTATAAAAGCTTTTTTATGCCTCACACCAAATGCTCTTTATTATATAATACAAAATTAGTATAGCTTTTTAAAAGTTTCTGCACTAAAAAAACGGAGACCAGGGGTCTCCGTTCTATTTTTTATTTCTGTTCGGCAGCCATTTCGGCTTGTCTTTCAGCAACAATTTTTTTCTGGATTTCGGGTGTTACTTCCATGTATTTTTCAAATTTCATGGAGAAATATCCTTTACCGCTGGTTATTGAACTCAGCCTGGGTGAAAAATCCAGCATTTCGGCAAGAGGTATTTCAGCCATTATCTTATCCAGTCCTCTTCCAACGTTTTCCATTCCAAGCGGTCTGCCTCTCTTAGCTGTTACTTCTCCCATTGCATCCCCTGTATTGGCACTCGGAACAAATATATCCACCTTCATTATAGGTTCCAGGAGAACAGGATTTGCACTTTCAAGCGCTATTTTAAAGGCACTTCTGGCAGCAATCTGAAATGCAATATCTGACGAGTCTACATCATGATAAGAACCATCATATAGAATTACCTTTATATCAACGACAGGAAATGCTGCGAGTATTCCTTTCTTTATAGCTTCCAGTATTCCTTTGTCAACAGACGGTATATAGTTCTTCGGTATGACTCCTCCTACAATCTTGTCCTCAAATATATAGCCGGAACCTCTTTCGAGCGGCTCTACCTCTATCTTGACATGACCGTACTGTCCATGACCGCCAGTCTGTTTTTTATGTTTATACTCCGCATTAGTTTTTCTTTTTATCGTTTCTCTATAAGCTATCTTGGGTTTTCCTATTTCAAAATCCACTCCAAAGTTCTTTCTTAGCCTTTCTGTCATTACTTCAAGATGTATCGTGCCTATACCACTTATAACTGTCTCACTGGTTTCTGGATCAAATTCCCATTTGAAAGTCGGATCAGATTCGGAAAGCTTTGAAAGGGCACCCGTAATTTTATCTATTTCATTTTTGGATTTTGGGGATATTGACTTTGATATCATAGGCTCAGGAAAATCAGGAACCTTTACAATGCCGTTCTGACCTGCTGATACTACTGTTTGCCCTATTTTACTGTTCTTAAGCTTTGGTATTACCACTACATCTCCCAGCGAGGCTTCTTCTATTTCTTCATTCTTATCAAATCTAGGAATGTAAAGATGCGAAAACTTTTCATTCGAATCCTCCTGAACTACATAGAACGAATCGGAAGCTTTGAGCGTACCGCTGAGTATCCTTAAATATGTAAGCTTACCTACAAAAGGATCAACAGCATTCTTGATTATTAATCCTGTGAATTTATCTGAATTTTCAATCGTTTCACCGTTCACATTGGAGTACTTTGAATTTTCTGGTGATACACCATAATTCTTAAGAGAGAACATAAGCCTGTCTATTCCTGCATTATGCAAGGCCGAACCTATAAGAACGGGAACTACAGTCCCTTCACCGACAGCTTTTTTAAGGCACTTAATAAGTTCTTCGGTTGTAATTGCCTCTTCTCCGCCTTCAAAATACTTATTTAAAATATCCTCATCATTTTCCACAATATCTTCGATGGCCTGATCATGATACTTATCGTACCATGCCTGACTCTCAGGTGCCAAAGATGGCATTTCTGAGGCTTTCCCCGTGTTGACATCATATGTGAAAGACTTTTTAAGCAATACATTCGTTATCCCCTTAAAGTTGTTTCCCTGTCCTATCGGAACTTGAACTGGAGTCAACTTCACACCATCCTGGAAAGCTTCTTTCAGATCCGAAATAACTTTATCGTAGTCCGCTCCGTCTTTATCCATCTGGGATACGAATACAATAACAGGTTTATTCTGTTCTCTTGCCATCTGCCATATTCTTTCAGTTGATACTTCGACTCCGGCAGTCCCATTTACTATTAATAAAATATTATCTGAAGCATTTATTGCAGTTTGAAGATCTCCTAAAAATTCCGTTGAACCGGGAGTATCAATAAAATACAATCGTGTATCTTCAAAATCGACAGTCGTAATATGATTGGAAAAACTTGCGGCTTTTTCTTTTTCAATGGGCTCCGAATCGAGATACCTCTGCCCGATTCTGTCCGCTCCCGAATAATAATTTTTAAGTACTGCATCAAGAAGTGTAGTCTTTCCGCTATTATGATGTCCAAATACTCCTACTATCCTTTTTTGAGCTGGTAAATATTTCCCCATATAAAGTGCCACCTCCGTAGATTTTGGTAGATAATCATAGAGCGTTATTTCTTAAAGACACCCAACATTACAGGTATCGATTCACGCCAGTCTGCTTCTCTATAATTAATGATCTTATTATCTGCATAGAAAAGACAAGAACTTCCGCCATCAAACATCATGGCTTTTTTGAATGTACCTATCTGATTCAACAGTTCTATACATCCATCATAGTCAAGACCTGGGTAATCTTTTTGGTTACCTTCGACCAGTATAAATGTTACCATATTATCATTATCAATTGCAACAAGCGTCCTTGACGTTCTACCGTTAATAATACTGCTGAAGCCTCTTTTTTCTTCCGCTAGCCTTTCTTTTGAAAACTCTGTGTTAATTAAGAAGGGCCCACCGTCTGCCATATGATAGACATTTATATCTTTATCGTTATTGGTTTCATAACGGAAAACAGAACCTGTTACGATCTCTGTAAGATACTTTTCATAATCTCTTTTTACAAGCAAAAGAAGCTGGATGCCTAAAGGACTTTTTTTTACTGTGGATATTACTTTACCGTTTTCAATAAGGTAGAATAGATATTCATCCTCGCCTTCTTTTATAGAGTTTTTGTACTCCGATGTATATACTTTTATGTTGGCTTTCCAAAGGGAGTTTACACCCTTGACCAAAAGAGGTATATCATCAAGATATGCTGTATACTCAAGTTTTATATAATCCATGTTCGGATTACCGTTTGTATCGATATAGAATGAAGGCCTCAGATGCGAATCTATATGAAGGACACGTCCGTTAAGTATTATCTTGCCTATCGGTTCAAGTGTCGAAACATCAAAGTAAGACGCATTAACCGCTAGAATAGGTTTTTGTGCAGACAGAACATTTATAAATTTTGAAGAAATGCCAAGATTGTTTACTACTGGCTGGATTTTATACTTCTTAGGATCGTACTTTGCATAATAACATTTTACCTTCTGATCCCCTATAGTAACTATCTTTTGCTGATATCCCGAAAAAACAGCAGCTGGATCGGTCTGCTTATCACTACTGACAGATGAAACTGTTTCAATGATTATTTTTTTCCCTTGTATTACAGCCTTGTAGTTTAAGGCACTTTTGATTTTTAAAGTTATCATACCGCCCGAACTGGTAAGATCTATCTCCTTGGGGACTATTCCTGAGTTCTGAAAAGGAATAAGCCTGATAATTTTCTGTTCACCTGATGAGGCAAAAGAAATACACTTTTCATCAGCTATTGAATCTGTTTCTATCGTCAATTTATTCAAAGAATAAGCCATATTCACTATCTTAGGTAGCTGCGAATAAAAAAACATGTTGCTGTCTGCACTTATATACGATCTTTTTAGGAATTTTGCCAGCAAATCTGCTTTAAGATATGTACTTCCGTTCTCCGTAACAATAGAACTCTTATATTTGGTAAGGAAATTAAGCTTAGCGTATTGATCCTGCTTGTTTATTTCAAGAATATCTTTCTGAAAAACCATGAAAATAGCATTTTCCGTTTTATGTACTGTTAATCCTTCCAGAATAAGATTATCAACCTGAATAAAGAACTCTGATCCCAGAATCTTTAATGGAGCAGTTGATGGCTCTTTATCAGTACTGATAAAAATGGCATCGCCTGAAAATGCCGTAATGGCGAAAACATATACAAGAACCAGAACAATCATTTTTTTATGCATCAGTTCTCACCTAATTACTCTATTACTTCATAAATGAGCTTATACTCATCTGAATCAGGTTTTTCTTTATTTATAGCATAGGCATTTTCAAGGAGATTCAGTGACTCTTCATAGTTACTTGCGGCACTCTTATATATATAAGCTATAACCTCACCTTTTTTTACATAATCCCCTAACTTTTTTACAACTTTTATTCCCACAGAAGGATCTATAACATCTTCTTTTTTTGCCCTGCCGGCTCCAAGAACCATCGATGCAACTCCTACCGCCTGGGTATCTATCTTGAAAATGTACCCATCTTTCTGGGCTCTAAACTCAAGTTTATCTGATGAAATGTTAAGATAGCTTTCCGGATCATCTATTACCTTTGGCTCGCCTCCTTGAGCCTGTATCCATTTTTTCGCAATTTCCGCAACTTTTCCGGATCTTATATTTTTTTCCAATATAATTTTGGAATTCTGGTAAGTATCAATTCCTGATATCTGAATCATCCGGGCGGCAAGTTCAAAGCACAGCTCTGTAAGATCACTTGGTCCATCACCCTTCATCGTCTGTATAGCTTCAAGCACCTCTATCGAATTTCCGACTGTTTCTCCAAGTGGCTGATTCATGTTTGTAACTATAGCAACAACTTTTTTTTGATTAAGCTTGGCAATATCAACCATAGCCCTTGCAAGTTCAGCTGATTCATGAACACTTTTCATAAAAGCTCCAGAACCGGTTTTTACATCCAGAACTATTCCATCGGACATAACAGCCAGTTTCTTGCTCATAATACTTGCAGATATAAGAGATACCTCATCGACAGTTGCTGTAATATCTCTGAGCGCATATATTTTTTTATCTGCCGGCGCAATGTTTGCAGTTTGCCCTGCGACAACCACAGAGTACTTATTAGCAATATCTATGAACTCTTTTTCACTCAGCGAACTTCTGAACCCTGGTATTGCCTCCAGCTTATCTACAGTACCGCCTGTATGACCCAGTCCCCTGCCAGAAAGCTTGGAAACCTTCAGACCCATAGAAGCTACCATGGGAGCAAGGCAAATAGTTGTTTTATCCCCAACTCCGCCAGTGGAATGTTTATCAATTTTTATACCTTCTATTTCACTAAGATCTATCTTATCACCCGAATTGAGCATGGCCATTGTCAGGTCATACCTTTCTCTAGCGGTCATATGGTTAAAGTATATTGACATAAGCCAGGCTGCCATCTGATAGTCAGGTACTGTTGATTTTACAAATCCTTCAATCATA
>JAKJGQ010000047.1 GCA_022704305.1 Thermotogae bacterium
AACCCCCACTGCCGGAGGTATGCTTTTCGTAATTATAATATTTTTGCTGAATATTGCGGTTTACATTTACAACGGTGAGCCGATACATCTTATAGTTGCCCTGTCATCCGTAGGCTTCGGATCCATAGGCTTTATGGATGACATAACCAAGATACTGAAAAAACAGTCTATGGGTCTTAGTGCTCCTCAAAAACTCATAATGCAGTTCGCTGTTTCTTTTCTTATCTATCTTCTTATATCTTTTTTCAACAATCATACCCAGATGCTTATTCCGTTTACTTTGAAAAAACTTGACCTAGGCATCTTTTATGTAGTCTGGGCTATGGTCTATATGACAGGACTGTCAAATGCTTCAAACCTCACAGACGGACTTGACGGGCTTGCCGCAGGGGTATACGTTATATCTGCCCTTCTTACGGTGCTGGTATCAGGACTGCATATTTCCCTTGCTTTTACTATAATCTTTCCGGTACTGGCTTATGTGATATTTAACCTGAAACCTGCCAAAGTTTTCATGGGAGATACAGGTTCCCTTGCCCTGGGAGGAATAATTGCTTCTATCGCCGTATATACAGGAACAGAAATTTTTACTTTATTTACGTGCTTTATATTTCTCAGCGAAATGTTCAGCGTTATAATACAGGTAGGCAGTTTCAAACTCCGAAAGGGGAAAAGAGTATTTCTGATGGCTCCTATTCATCATCATTTTGAGCTCCTTGGCTGGCATGAGGAAAGAGTTGTAATGAATTTTTGGATTTTTAATATTATAGCAGGGCTGATAGCCCTTGGAGGAAGATAACATGAAAGTCTGTCTTGTAGGTTACGGCAGCAGCAATAAAGAGATGGTTCAGTTTTTGACGGAAGGTGGCAACACTGTATTTGTAAGCAATAATAAGCCTTTACGTCCTGAAGATATTAAGTTCCTTTCAGACAGAGGTATAATGTATGAGGAAGAACACTCCTCACTGCTTGAAAACTCAGAATTGGCTGTTGTAAGCCCAGGTGTCCCACCAAACAGCAGTGCAGCAAGGATAATATCTGAAAAAAATATAAGGTATACTACAGAAGTTGAGTATGCCTGGATGAATATAAAAAGAGCAAATCCGGCATGTATCTTTGTCGGTATAACCGGAACAGACGGAAAATCAACAACCACATCTCTTATAGGACATCTTTTGAGGGAAGCAGGTTATTCTACTTTTGTAGGAGGCAATATAGGAATTCCACTGATAACTGCGCCATTAAACCTTCAGTTCTATGTGGCAGAAATAAGCTCTTTTCAGCTGTACTGGGGGAAAAGGTTCTGTCCCGAAGTATCTGTTCTTTTGAACCTTGCTCCGGATCATCTCAACTGGCATACCTCGCTTGAAGAGTACTACGGATGCAAAATATCCATGATAAACAATACACTTTCATCCGGAGGACTAGCAATTGTAAACCAAAATATTAAAAATGCCATGTATAACGGAAAGACCATACATTTTTCAGGAGAGATGCTAGAAAACGGTTATGTCAACTTTGAAGATCGAAGAATTAAAGTCATGAATGACTTCTTAAACTTAAAAATATACAGTGAAGATACAGTAAGCGCTGTAATTGCCTGTTTAAATCTGGGAATAAGTGAAAATCTCATAGAACAGGGGCTTAAAAGCTTCAAACCTCTTTCCCACAGAATAGAACTGTGTGGAAATGTAAACGGTATAAGCTTCTATGACGATTCTAAGGCCACCAATGTGCATTCCGCATACAATGCTTATCTTAGCTTCAGGGGAAAAGGATATGCTGCTCTTCTAAGCGGAATTCCTAAAAATGAAGATCTTACCGAACTCATTGAAGAAGTCAGGAACTTTTCAAAAATCACCCTGGTCTTTGGGGCAATGACAGAGGAAGTCAAAAAGTATCCTCTTGATGAAAAGTTTGTATTCTGCAATAATATGGAAGAAGCTGTCAAAATAGGTATGAATGCCCTTTCGCCCGGTGACAGCATAATAATGTCCCCTGCAGGTGCCAGCTTTGATCTTTACCAGGATTACAAAGAAAGGGGAAATCACTTCAAAAATATAGCCCAGAGATTTGGAGGAGATTCTTGAAGCCTGTTGCAATGAAACGTGAACTTATGATATATTTTATTGTACTGTGTTTTACAATCATTATAGGAGTTCTGTTTGTTTACAGTTCGCTTTTCGCAAGTGAGCTTTCTGAGAATATAAACGGTCCTGACATAAAGTTCAGAACACATCTTTTAGGTATTGCTATAGGGTTCTTTGCTGGATTCATAGGCTTTACCGGAGCAGATTTTTTTATCAGAAACAAGTACTTCATGTGGGCGATGTATGCCTTCATGCTTGGCATTCTCATACTGGCACTTGTTTCAAAACCTGTTAATGAGGTACACAGATGGTTTAATATAGGTTCTTTTCAGGTTCAGCCCTCTGAGTATGTCAAGTTCATACTTCCGGCGTTTATATCGTTTTATTTTCTGACCTACGTAAAAGAAAAACAAAATATTATCAATTCTTTTTTCTTGCCAATGGGTCTTTGCGGCATACCCACGGTTTTGGTCTTTCTTGAACCTGATCTAAGCACAAGTGCCGTACTGTTCTTTATATCGTTTTTTGTATGTGTTTTTAATATAAAAAATAAAAAGATAGGTCTAGTTTACTTTATTTTTATCTTTACCTTAATTGCCGGAGCTGTTTTATTCAAAGACCAGATAATAAACAACGACAAGTTTTTGAAGCCTTACCAGCTGGAAAGACTCGCACAGACAGAAGACTTTCAGACAGAACAGGCTCTCAGAGCCCTTCAGAATGGTGGCCTTCTTGGTACCGCTCCCTTTGGCGGAACCATGAAGTACAACGTTCCTGTTTCTTTCAGTGATTTCATAATAGCCGTTATTGGTGAGGAGTGGGGCAAGCTGGGCGTTTTTGTTGTAATCTCCCTTTTCTTTTTTCTGGCTTCTCAGCTCACCAGACTCGCATACAGAACTTCTGACCAGGCTGTTTTTTCATACTGCGGTGCAGTGTCGCTGTGGCTTGTGCTGCAAGTCTCAATAAACGCCATGGTCGGTCTTGGAGTCAAATTTATACCTGTAACCGGAGTTACTTTACCCCTAATGAGCTATGGAACCAATTCCATGGTAAGCTCAATAGCTGCTTTGGGTATAGGAATGGGACTTGTTTTCAGCAGCATCAAAAAAAAGGAAGAGGTACATTCAGATGAACAAAGACAAGACATATAACATAGTAATGGCAGGCGGAGGCACAGGAGGACATTACTACCCGGCTTTAGCTTTCGTTAACGAGCTTTCAAAAAAATACCAGACAAGAATTATTTACTTTGCTACTAAAGGACGTATAGAAGAGAAGTATCTGCCTGTTGATATTCCATGGGCAAAGGTTTTTACTGTCGAGCTTACAGGTCTTAAGAGACCTGTTTACAGTTTCGAGAACTTTTCTGTTATAAAAAAAATGTATAGTGAAAAATCACGTATAAAAAAGATAATAAAGGATTTTTCCCCGGATTTCGGTTTTCTTACTGGAGGTTACATCAGTGCTCCTGTAGGACTTAATCTTAGGGATCTTAAAGTACCTTTTTTTCTGCACGAGCAAAACTCTATAATAGGTTTTACAAACCGAAGGCTTTCAAAGTATGCACAAAAAGTCTTTGTATCTTTCCAGGAAACAGTTCTGAGCGAAAAATTTCTGCTTACCGGAAATCCTGTAAGGCTTCCTAAAAACAGCATAAGCAGAGAGTATCTTTGTACAATGGGGATAAAAGATACGGGCAAAAGAACGGTTCTTGTTTTCGGAGGAAGCCTGAGTTCCGAAAAAATAGACGAGCTTATGCTTAAGGTTTACCCTCTGGACACTCAGACCAACTTTATCCATGTCACAAGGCAGCCTGATCTTTTTGAGCAGTTTAAGAATGTTTTTACCCGTGAATATATACCCGATATATACAATCTTCTTGCCATATGTGACGGTGTAATCTGCAGAGCAGGGGCAACAAGTATTGCTGAAATAAAGTACTTTGGTCTTAAAGCACTTCTTGTGCCATGGCGCGGTGCGGCCGAAGATCATCAGTTCAGAAATGCCCTTTCGCTTGAGAAACTTGGACTGGCCGATATAATAGCGGAGGATGAAAAAGATATTTCCAAGATAACCGGAATAATACAGAGGATGCCCAATAAAGGTTCTTCTTTTGTCTGGAATGTTCATGAAGACACATCAGCTAAAAAAATTATTGATAATATCGAACAGTTAATATAATTTTAGGAGGAGTAATAATGAAGTACTTTTTTTCAGGCATTGGCGGTATAGGCATGAGCAGCCTTGCACTGTATGCAAACTACTGCGGCCATAAAGTTTACGGTTCAAACAACGAAAAAAACGAACGTGTTGATTACCTGAGGTCCAAAGGTGTAGAGATAAGCATTGGACACAGTAAAAATCTTCCTGACATAGATCTTCTTATAAGGTCAACCGCCATACGCAACAACAACCCGGAGGTTGTCGCTGCGGAATCAAAAAACATCCCTACAGCTTTCAGGATGGAGTATCTGAGCAACATACTCAAATCAACCTGGAGTATAGGAATAACTGGTACAGACGGAAAAACAACCACTACAGCCATGATGTCCAAGATCTTCAAAACAGCCGGAAAAGACCCTACTGTTTTTCTTGGCGGCATACACAGTTGCCTTGAGGACGGCAACTTCCGGATGGGAAGCGGGCAGATAATAGCTGAAGTGGATGAGAGCGACGGTTATATTAAAGATGCCCAGACCGATGTGTCAGTTGTGACCAACCTCAGACCTGATCATCTTGAACATTACGCTAACCGCTTTGAAAATCTTGAATACGCAGTTAAAAGATACTCCGAAAGATCAAGAGACATAATCTTTCTAAATGGAGACGACCCTATCCTTTCACAGTGGGCTGAGGAGTTTCCCAACTCCGTTACTATGGGAACTTCCGAAAAAAATGATTATTTCATAAAGAACAGAGCCATGAAAGACCATATGCAGTCATTTGATCTTTACTACAAAAACAAGTTTGTTCTGAATATAAATCTAAGACTTCCGGGACTCCATTATGCTATGGATGCTTTGGTAGCTTCCTCGGTAGCTTTGGAATACGGTATAAAAACAGAGGATATAATAGACGGTCTTTACACTTACGATACCGTAGACAGAAGATTTAATATTCTTTATTCCAACACAGACCTTTTTATAATTGACGACTATGCGCACACTCCGGACGAGATATACTCCACTATACAGGCCACACGTGAGTATTTTAGCGGCAGAAAGCTTACCGTTATCTTCCAGCCTCACCGCTATACCCGCCTGCACAGACATTTCCTTGAATTTGTAGATGTTCTGAAAAATGCAGATGAGGTTCTTATATACAGGATATATTCTGCCTTTGAAGATCCCATAGATGGTGTGGACGAACGGAAAGTTGCCTCACTTCTGAACGATAAAGTCAAAACATCCTTTTATGATAACGGAGATGATCTTATAAATGAGCTTTTAAAAGCTCAGGATCAGGTTCTGCTATTTGTGGGTGCAGGCGATATAACTCTTATATCACACAAGATTAGCAAGATAATTTCCAAAAGAACAGTAGAGGTTGATTAACGGTTACAGGTAATTCGTAATATTTAATTTTCCTAATTTTAGCTTAATTCTTTTTCTTCACTATTGACATTATAAGAAAGTTATGGTATTATATTCTTCGGTTAGAAAATGATGATGCCCCCATCGTCTAGCGGCCTAGGACATTGGCCTTTCACGTCAAAGACACGAGTTCAAATCTCGTTGGGGGCGCCATAGTTGGACGCATAGCTCAGCGGGAGAGCATCTGCCTTACAAGCAGAGGGCCGTAGGTTCAAACCCTGCTGCGTCCACCATTTTTTTAAGGGCAGGTAGCTCAGTCGGTAGAGCAACGGACTGAAAATCCGTGTGTCGACAGTTCGATTCTGTCCCTGCCCACCAAAAAAATCCTCTTATGAGGATTTTTTTGTTTTTCTATGGACTTTTACAGAAAAAATCATTATAATTAAAGTACTACACCATAAAGGAAGTGGAAAAATTGAAGCATCCCTTTGAATTTTATATAGACATAACCATACGTCTTATAGCTTCTACCGTTGCTGCTTCTATAATAGGGCTGACAAGGGAAAAGATAAACCGTCCCGCAGGCATAAGGACTCATGCTCTCATTGCCACAGGATCATGTATAGTAACTATACTTTCTATATATGCCTTTTACGACCCTATTACCAACACCGGTGATCCCGGGCGTCTGGCTGCACAGATTGTTTCAGGAATTGGTTTTCTTGGTGCAGGGACCATATTAAAAAGAGGAATGAACGTCAAAGGACTGACCACTGCCGCTGCTTTATGGTCTGTTGCTGCCATAGGCATAGCCTATGGGGCAGGCGAGTACTTTATAGGAACACTGGGAGCAGCATTAATATTTTTTATAGTTACGTCAAACAGATTTTACAGATCTAACTCAAATAATATACAGCTCAGCGTATATCTTTCTGACAGCGGTGCATTCAAAGCAGTTGTGGATACCATCAAAAAGAATAATTTCAATATAAAATCAATAGAAAAAGAAGTTGCAGAGGTAGGAGGATACGATTTCACTTTTTTTCTGGAACGGGAAAGAAGTTCCAATCTTCAAAAGCTCCGCGATGAGCTGCTTTCAATTGACGGAGTCAACTTCATAGAACACAACTGAAAAACGGAGGCTGTTTATGGATGCTTATAAGGGAGATATAATATATACAGCTGCACCTGATTCGTTTACTGTGCTTCAGAACAGTTTCATACTAGTTAAAGACGGCATAATTCATGATATATGCCAAGTACTTGATTCTGACCATAAAAACATCACCCTGCATGACTACTCCGGTCATCTTATAATACCGTCCTTTATCGATATGCATCTTCACAGCGGACAGTACATGCAAAAAGGTCTTGGTATGGACAAGCCTTTGCTTCAGTGGCTTGAAAGCTATACCTTCAAGGAAGAAGCAAGGTTTTCAGAACAGGAGTATGCACAAGCAGTATATGAAAGCTTTTGCGAGGAGCTCATTGAAAACGGCTCCCTTAAATCGGTTATCTTTGCAACTGTTCATAAGCAATCTACTGAGATTCTTTTTGAAAAGCTAATAGAAAAAGGTCTTTCGGCTTATGTAGGAAAAGTAAACATGGATATGAACTGCCCCATGGAAATTCAGGAAGGAACTATAACCTCTTTAAAGGATACAGAGGAGATCGTTTTAAAATACTGTTCTCAGCCTATGGTAAAACCCATAATTACTCCAAGATTTGTACCTACATGCTCACGTATGCTCCTGCAGGAGCTTGGCAAAATGGCTTTCAAGTATAACGTTCCTGTACAGTCGCATCTTTCAGAAAACAGAGAGGAAGTACAATGGGTGAAAGAACTTTTTCCCGATTGTCAGAACTATTCAAGAGTATACAACAGCTTCGGTCTTTTCGGGCAGACCCCTACCATCATGGCACACTGCATCTATCTTACCAAGGACGGAAAAGAGCTTATAAAAAATAATGGAGTGGGTATAGTGCACTGCCCTCAGTCTAACTTCAATCTCTCAAGCGGTATAATGCCTGCTGCTGAGTACTTGAATAATGGAATCAATGTTTTTTTAGGGAGTGATATTGCCGCAGGCCACAGCATGTATATTCCTGATATAATCGTAAGTGCAGTTCAGGCTTCCAAGATAATTCACATGAAAAATCCGCAGTATATGCCCTTAACTTTAGCGCAGGTTTTTTATATGGCAAGCACCGGACCGGAAAATCTATTCCCCGGCTCAGGAAAGCTTCAAAAAGGTATGTCCTTCGATGCCCTGATTATAGATGATGAACGTAAAGAGGGAACTGTCGAAGAAAGACTTCAGAGGTTTATATATACCGGAGGAAAAGAACATATAAAGGAAAGATTCCTCCGTGGCATATCACTTAAAAAGAGCAGGGTTTAGAAAACACCCCGCTCTTTTTTTATATTATACCTTGAATTTTTTAACCTGTGACTCAAGACCCTCGGCAAGAGCATTAAGTTCTTCTCCGTTAGCACTTACCTGCTGCGCTGCCTCACTCTGCTGATTAATTGCTATCACCACATTTTTTATTTCTTCGTAAATGCTCGTAGTCATCTTTGAGGCATTTTCCATCGCCGAAGTAATCTCCTGGGCTGCCGCACTCTGCTGTTGGGCGCTGGCAGAAACATTTTCGGTCATTGAGGTGATATTGTCCACCTGTTTGGCAATTTCGGTAAACTGAACACTTATGTTGTTTCCTCCGGTGTTTACCTTTTCAACTATACTTTTGGTCTGTTTGGTTGCCAAATCTGCCTGCGAAGCTTTCTGCTGGACATCTGTAAGTATCGTGGTAATATTCTGGGTAGCTTTTTTACTTTCCTCCGCCAGTTTTCTTATCTCATCGGCAACCACAGCAAAACCTTTTCCCGCCTCACCCGCTCTGGCTGCTTCAATAGCTGCATTCAATGCCAGAAGGTTGGTCTGTTCGGTTATGCTGTTTATGGAATCGACTATTTTTCCGACGTTGACAGACTGCGTGGCTAGAGCCGTTACAAGAGCTGCAGTATTATCTGTCTGAACAACCGCTTCCTTTATTATATCCGAAATACCCTTTATATCCTTCAGCCCGCTATTTACAGTCTCGCTTACCTGCTGGGCACTCTTGGCAAGCTCAAGAGAGGCTTTGGAGACATTCTGAGCGCTTGTTGCAACTTCATCTACCGATGAACTTAACTCTTCTATAGAGGCCGATGTATTCTGTACATTATTTTGTATACTTTCGGCCTGAGAAGAAAGTTCCTCGCTTGTGGCACTGGTTTCCTCGGAAACGCTTGCAAGATCTCCGGCAGAAGAGTTTATCTGCTGGGAAGCTTCTTGTATGGACTTCATTGATTCCCCTAATGAACCTGCCATACTGTTGAGGCTTTTTGCCATATCTTCTATTTCAGAACCGCCTTTTTCTGAAAACCGTACAGTAAGATCCCCTTTTCCAAACACTGCTATATCTTTAACTATAGCGGCTATAGGCTTAGCTATCAAGGTTTTTACAAATATCAGGGCTATTACTATCGCAGCCGCTATTATTGATCCTGAAAGTATGAGCATTATTATCAGGGATTTTTTGGCTTCGCTCAGAACCTCTGCTTCTTCAATTACCGTATAGACAACCCATTTAGTACTTGGAAGCTTTTCATAAAATGCAAGATACTTCTTTTTATCACTGGTGTAGTTTATATATCCGCTGCTGGAGGATGCTTTAATAAAAAATTCCTGATCTTTCACGCTTTTTCCTACCAAAGAGTTATCCTTGTGTATGACTGTTACTCCAGCTTCGTTTACAACAAAGGAATACGCAGTTTTATAAGAACTCTCCTTAAAAAGAATATCTTTAAGGGCGTCCAACGAAAAATCCACTCCAAAAACCGCTACCACATCATTGGAAGAAGGATCTACAACTGCTTTGGTTATTGAAACCATCATAAGCTTGGTAACGGCATCAATATAAGGATCAGTGAGTATAACGTTTTTGGGTGATGACTTAGCCTGTGTATACCATACTCTTATTGTGGGATCATAGTCTTTTCCCAGATCCACTACTGGATAAGAGACAAAAGCTTTATCGGGATAACCGGCATATGCAAGCTGTATTTCGGGAAATTTTTTCTGAAGATCAGAAAAAACTCCTACCACCACTTCACGCTTGCTTTTATCTTCAAGAGAGCTTATAAGTTCACTGTCTGTAGTTATAAAGCCCGTAGTTTTCATCAAAGGAGTGATAAAAGATTCAAATGCTGATGACTTTTGAAGATTATCCAGCAAAAGATAGTCGCTCACTGATTTGAAATCCTTACTGTAGGAGTTTATGCTTGTATACGCAGTCAGCACTCCAAGAGGAAGAGCTGATACCAAAAGGATCAGGAGAATGATAAGACCGCCTATGCTTTTTTCATATTCTCACCCCTTTCTTAATATAATTAACCTATAATTAATTCTTTTTATCAATTATACATTTTTTACTTTTGAAATGCAACAACTAGGGTATTTAAAATAATAAAAACTTACATAATGGTTAACAGAACATATTAAATATACTCAATAATTCGACAGTTACGTAAAATCTGATTAATTAAATACATACCTACTATCGGTTCCATAAAAAAAGATGCCCTTTCAGGCATCTTTATCCTTTTTCAATGTTTTTACATATCTTTGAAGAGAGTTTGAGTCAATTATCTGTGAAGAAATTTTATCCTCAATCTTTTTTACTGTCTCCATAGCCTTTTGATACTCCTTAATACTTACATACTCGCTGTCATTAATTTCTTTTTCTATCTTTCCATCAGCAATCTGGTCTATCTCATCCATTATTCTTTTAAAAGGCCTTACAATATTCCGAGAATTGTAAATATTAACAATACTAAGCGTAAGACCAAGAAGTATAAAGCTTATAGTAAGAATAAAACTCAGCGTGTACTTGAGAAGGTTCAGAACCGAGAAATCAACTGTAACCTTCAGATATCCCAGAAATTTAAAGTATTTTTCCGTTTCTGCACGGGGATACCATACCCTGTAGAATACCTTTCTTCCGGAAGAATAGTTTTTCGTATACGGCTGACCGGATTCATGAACCTTTGTAAAAATTTCTTTATCTTCATCGGTAACTGTATTAGCAAAATCCCCGAAAGGTATGTACCCCGAATTGTAAAGCTCTATATTTTCTATGTATGGATTAAGTTTCTTCATAATTTCAAGCTCAGAAGCTATCAAAGCCCTTATATCATCCTTGAAGGAAACTCCTATCTCTATAATCCTTCCGTCATCTATTCTTATATATCCGAATAATCTTGCCCTGTTTGAACGTATTTCAAAGCTCAGAGGCTGCATCATGATCTCTCCTGGCTCCAAAACATTTAAGGTCTTCCAGTACTTAGGTGTGGTTTTTGAAAAATCCATAAAAAGATCGGTAGCATAGTCTGTCTCTTCAATTATCCCATCCTTACTTATAATATAATAATTTATGGCACTTATAAAATCTTCCGAAGTCTTAGAATCAAAATAATTTCTTATATAACTGCCTATATCGAAACTTTCATCCTTGTGCTTATGATCCTTAATTTCACCGAGCAGGCCGGTAAGAGAAAGATTGTAATTTTGACCGTAAATCGTCATTGTCTTGTTTATGGAAGACAGATACTCACCCAGGCTTTCTATACAGTCATTGTATACCGGCTCATATATATGCTTTTCATAGTAGTTCTCAATAATAAAAAGCATTAACATAACAGAGCAGCTGAGCACCACAACCAAAGCCGCCAAAGTTTTGAAAGTAAGAACAGAAAGAATACTCCTGGCCTTTTTCATTGTCCGACGCCTCCAATAAATTGAGAAAATGAGGTTCTTTAAGGGTTTTTTTAACTCCGAACTTTCCATGTTTAAATTCTACGGACTATATCTTCTTTCGGATCATATCTCCGACTACTGCATCCAAGGCTTTAAAAATTCTCACCTTCCGGTTGGTGTTGGCTGTTTCGCACTCTTCGCCTGTCAGGGCGTCCTCCATAGGCGGCATAAAGAATGTCAAGTTCTCTCCAGTGCTTCTTACAAGATCTACTTCTTCACCCTGAAGAACCTGATTTCTTATCTCAAGAATATACTCGCTGCTGCTTATCTTTTCAAGCACCTTGGCCACAAACTGATGGGTATAAAAGTACGATGTCGTTGTATAGTTCTGTGAATCGCTGTCCGGGGGATTCAGATAAAACCCGCTGGTGAACTGCCTGTTGCTTACACTTCTGAGTTCTTCCATCCACAATGGATTATAGGCATAATCACCTCTAAAGTACATGTCAACTGCCTGTCTGTAGGTTTTGGTTACAACCGCATTATAAAACGCTCCTTTTATACGGCCCTCAATCTTCAGGCTGTCCAGCCCCACATCCAATACCTCGTCAAAAAACTCAATTGTGCAAAGATCTTTTGAATTAAGTATATATGTTCCATGGTCATCCTCAAAAACCGGCAGATACTCTCCCGGTCTCTTTTCCTCCATCAGATAGTACTTCCACCTGCATGAGTGGGTACAAAGTCCCATATTGGCATCCCTTTGTGCAAGATAGTTGCTTATGAGACACCTGCCGGAAATCGATATACACATTGCACCGTGTATAAAGGCCTCCAACTCAATATCCGGAACTCTCTGCCTTATTTGTATCATCTCACGCAGAGAAACCTCACGGGCAAGTATCACCCTTTTGGCTCCCATCTCCTTAAACATCTTGACAGAGCGCCAATTAGTATTGCTGGCTTGTGTACTGATACTTATAGGAATATCTGAGACGCTTCTTACCAGGTCAAAAACCCCCAGGTCAGAAACTATCACACCATCTACTTTCAGCCCTGAGAGAAATTTTATATACTCATCCATCATATCAATTTCCCGGTTATGAGGTATTACATTAAGAGTGACATAAACTTTTTTCCCCATTGAATGAGCATAGAGTACAGCACTGCTCATCTGCTCATTTGTAAAATTATCAGCAAGGGCTCTGAGATTAAAAAGCTCTCCGCCCATGTAGACGGCATCAGCTCCGTAATGAAATGCAGTTTCCATCTTTTCATAATTGCCTGCAGGCGATAAAAGTTCAGGT
>JAKJGQ010000048.1 GCA_022704305.1 Thermotogae bacterium
ACTCCGAAAACCAAAGCCGTGTTTGTATGCCAGTCCCATCCAAGATGTCTAGTTAGAAATTCAAAAGACCTGCCTATGGTTGCGGCAAAACTGTTTTGTATATCGCTTCCTGATGGAAAATACGATAAAAACCATATTAAAATGGAAGCAATGAGAATTATTCCGGAGGCTTTACGCAAAAAATGTTCAGTTTTCTCCCACGTATAAAGGAAAAGATTTTTAGCCGTAGGGAGTCTGAATCTTGGAAGCTCTATTGTAAACGGGATATCATCGGTTTTGGTTACGAATACCTGCAAAAGTTTGGCAGAAAGAAGCACAAGAAGGATACTTGAAATATATAGCAGAAACATTATAAGTGCTGCATGTTTTGGGAAAAAAGCCCCGATAATGATTATATATACAGGAAGTCTTGCACTGCATGAAGCGAAAGGTATACTCAGAAGTAGGGCCAGACGCTCCTTAGTGCTGGATATGGTACGTGTGGACATTATAGCAGGAACGTTGCATCCAAAACCAAGTATTATTGACATGAAGGATCTGCCGGAAAGACCGAATTTCCTGACGATCTTGTCTACAAGGAACGCTGCCCGGGGAAGATACCCGGACTCTTCAAGAAAGCCCATGAAGAAGAAGAGGACAAATATTTGTGGAATGAAGGCAAGAACACCACCTACTCCTTCGATTATACCTGTTGTAACAAGAGATTTCAGCCATGGTACGGAAATTACAGAACCTGCCCAGGAGGAAAGTTTACTAAAAAAAAGATTGAGAAGATCGCTTAATGGTGTGGCTATGCTGAATGTCATTGAGAATACAAAGAAAAGTGCCACAAGATAGATGAGAAGGCCAAGAACTTTGTGCGTAAGAACATGATCAAGAACATCTCTGAGTGACCAGCTGCGTCCGAGGCTGACTATGCTCATGTCAGTAAGGTTGCGTATCAGACCGTACTTCCAGTTCAGATAGATATCCTTGAGTTTTTTCATGTCAAATGAGGTGCAGATACTTTGTGAAAGCTCAGCCTCCGTGTGGATGGATCCTGCTCCGAACTCAAGGAAATAAATGCCCAGCCATTCATGGTCAAAACCAGAAAGTGAAGGATACTTTGCGGCCTTAGACTTAAAAGTCTCTATATATTCGTTTACCTCAACGGGATACTGAAAGTTAATATCATGGAATTTTTTCTGCTCAGAGGTTCTGTGAATAGCCTCAAGCAACTGTGGGATACCTTTCATGGTCTTTGCAGATGTGAGAACAACCGGAATGTTAAAAGTTTTAGAAATAACTTCCGGATTGATTATTCTTCCCTTTTCTTCGGCTTCGTCAATAGAGTTAATAGCCAAAACCGCCGGAAGGTTCATCTCAAGAATCTGTATCATCAGATGCATTGACCGTTCGAGATTAAGTGCATCGGCAACTATTATAACTGCGTCAGGTGATTCGTTCAAAAAATAATCCCTTGCAACCCTTTCGTCTTCGCTGCATGCGGAAAGAGTATATATTCCGGGAAGATCGACCAATTTGAAGTTGTGACCTTTGTATGAAAATGATCCGATCTTTTTTTCTACGGTTACCCCGGGCCAGTTAGCAACATACTGGCGTGTTCCGGTTATTATATTAAACAAGGATGTCTTGCCAACGTTCGGATTTCCTATTATTGATACTTCAAATGCCATAAATCACCGCTTTCAGACATATTTTTTACATAAAATTTTTCTGCTTATTCTTTTACCCAGAAGAATATCCTTTTGGTTAGTCCTGAAAAAAATTTTTCCTTTGTAAAGATGTTTTTCTCCTGTGATTCCAGGATAAATACCAAGACTTTTCAATCTTTCGTAAAGCATCATTCCGGAATCTATTGTAAAAACCTCACACATTCCGTCGGGTATGCTGAATAAAGTTTCAATCAGGAATCCTACATCTATAAGTATTTTGCCTGCCTGTTCCCTGCGTATCATAATTTTATTATCGTCAATAAGAAAAACCATAGGATCACCAAAAGGTGAAACATGTACCAGCTCTATATCTTTGCCCGGAACAAATCCCATTGCCAAAAACCGTTCCTTTACCTGTTCTTCAAAGTCAATTGACTGAATCTTTCCTTTCATTCCTATTTTCAGACTGCTCAAAGGTACCAGCATTGTCCACCTCCAATTATCTCTGAAGAGATTTTAGCATATATGTCTGTTATTGAAGGTTAAAATAATAAGTATCCAGTGTAAACTGAAAAAAATAAGGGCAAAAAATAATCCGGCATTAAGAGTATGCCGGATTACTTCAAATTTAATATAATAAAAAGCTATTTTGAACTTTTTGGTTTCTTTGAAAATGCTGTAAGTTCCCTGTCTGCATTTGCAAGCATAGCATCAAGAGTTGAATTTTTCTGCTGATCGAACTGAGAAAAACCCCTGTTTATATAAATGCTGTAAGGTTTCTTCTTAGTCTCGTTGAACTGCCTGAAGATACTGTCTATTTCTTGCCAGAGCTGCAAGATTTCTTCAATTGAAGTATCCGGAAATATTATCAGAAACTCATCGCCTCCGACTCTGCATATTATATCTCCTTCCCTGAGATTTTCGCGCAAAGTTTTAATCACAAGGGTCAGAAGAAAATCACCTTCATTCTGACCATACTTATCGTTAATCTTTTTCAGATTGTCAATGTCTATATAACCGATGCAGAGGTTTTTGTTCTGAGTTTTGCATATATTTATTAGTTTTTGCAGGTGTATGAGTCCTGCCCTTCTGTTCAGGACACCGGTAAGTGAGTCTTTTGTTGCATATTCAACAAGTTTTTCTTCAGAAGTTCTCTGTTGAGTGATATCTCTGAAGAATATACTGAGTCCGTCTGAAGCAGGTATCATACGTACTTCATACCATGAGTTGTCGGATATGTCGAACTCTTCAAAGGAAACAGGAAGTCTTTTTTCCCATGCAATTTTAAACTCTCTGTCAAACTTGGAATCCTTTAAAAATATAGAGTTGTCGGAAACAATTTTGGCAAAAGGATCGTCCTTCTTAAGGGGCAGATACTCCTGTGCCTTAGAGTTTATATCAGATATAAGACCTTCGTTGTTTATATGTATGTAAGCTTGCGGTATGTTATCCAGAATAACTTTAATGGTGGAGTTGAGCGAAACAATTTTATAGTTGTCAAGCATTCTTCCCAGAGCACTGGCGAAGATCTCAAGAACAGTTCTTATATTGTTGTTAAGACTCTCTGTAATACTGCTTTCCGTCTGGAAATTGTAAAGCGCAAGCATACCTATTACGTTTTTCTCTATACTTAAAGGAAAAAAAGCAAAAGAACGGATACTTTTTCCGGTGTACTTTTGAAAATCATCAAGAAGATCAGGCTGAGTATGTTCAAGCACTATATTTGCTCTAAGTTTTCCGTAAACGTTAGGCATTATACTCTTGAACTCTTCATTGAATATAAACACATCACCGTCGTCGTATGAAAAAAGCTTAGCCACATCTGTGGAAAGAGCTATGAGATCATCTTCAATATCCTGAATTTTTGATGAATTTAGCCTGTTTGATATCTTTTCAGTGAGGTTGCGAAGGTCGTTTCTGAAAGTAAGTTCGCTCTCTATAAGCTTTTTTTCGTTAATATTTCGTGAAATAAGGATAATACCCTTTACAACTCCGGAAAATTCATCTCTGATGGACTTGCCTGTAGTTTCAAACCAAAGGTACGCACCGTCTTTTTTCTTTATTCTGTAAGAAAAAGTAGATGATGTCGGCAAGGCCAGAATAGAGGAAAAAGCTCTTTTCACGCTTATAAGATCCTGAGGATTAAAAAGTTGATAGATAGATGTACCTATAAGCTCCTCCGCCGAATATCCCAGTATATTTTTTATGGATGGAGAAACAAAGGTGAAGATTCCGTCGGAAGAATGTTTGGAGACTATATCCGTGGAGTTTTCTGTGAGAAGCTTATAGATCTCTTCGCTCTTTTTGAGAGAGTCTTCAAGTTTCTTCTGATACTCCATAGTTCTTTCGTATTCAAGAATCTTTGCCTTGAGTCTTACTACTTCCTCAGAGGGATTCTCCCCTTTGGGAACTTCCTTTTCTTTTTCGTCCATAGATCAACCTCCGTTTTATATTAATGTAGTATGTATTATACAACATAAAATCTTATTTTTCATGATTCTTAATTAGAGAGATCTTGACCTTAAGGTTAATGTCGTAGGTAATATCCAAAATACTTATCTAAAGATACTCATCATACTCATTCACAGCATAACACATACTGGCTGTTTTCTGTTTTTCTGATTTGACAAGCCGCTTTATATCATCATCGGTAAGTCCTATTTTCTGAAGATAATTTTCAACTTCTTTATTCATATTTCCTCCGGGAAAGTATTTTCACAGATGATTATATATTATATCATAATGAAAGATTATTCTTTCTGAAAGCATGAATTTACTTTCGGTTACCTTGGAGTAGCTTTTGAAGATTAACCGGAAACACATGACATTAATACTTTATACAAGAAACCCATCAAAAATTTCATTAAAATATATAGTATTAATATTCTCAGATAATATTAATGATAAGTTTTTCAAATTTGACAACTAAAGAACAATATGTTATCATTTTATTGCGTATTATTACAAACGCTAATAAAAACCATAGGGGGGAAGATGAATGAAAAAGCTATTGGTTTTACTGGTAGTAGCGATGTTTTCGGTTTTCGCATTCTCAGCAGCAGCTTTTCACATTGGAGTAGTAACCGGTACAGTTTCCCAGTCTGAAGATGATCTAAGAGGAGCAGAGGCTCTTATAAAGAATTACGGAGACTCGGCATCCGGCGGTATGATTACCCACCTTACATATCCGGACAACTTTATGTCTGAGATGGAAACAACCATTGCTCAAATTGCAGGTCTTGCAGATGATCCTTTGATGAAAGCAATAATCGTTAATCAGGCTGTTCCGGGAACTGCTGAAGCTTTCAGAAAGGTTAGAGAAAAACGTCCTGACATTCTTCTTTTTGCAGGAGAGCCTCATGAAGACCCAGGCGTTATTGCACCAGTTTCAGACATAGCGATAAACGCAGACAACATTGCCAGAGGATATACCATAATCTATGCTGCAAAGATGTTAGGAGCAAAAACATTCGTACATATATCCTTCCCAAGACATATGGGTTATGAGCTTCTTTCAAGAAGGAGAAACATAATGGAACAGGCATGTAAAGATCTAGGGTTAAAGTTTGTATTTGAAACAGCCCCGGATCCTACAAGCGATGTTGGAGTTGCAGGAGCACAGCAGTTTGTTCTTGAAAAGGTTCCCGCATGGCTTAAGAAGTATGGTCAGGAAACAGCATTTTTCTGTACAAACGATGCACATACAGATCCTCTTCTCAAGAGAATAGCAGAGCTTGGCGGATACTTTATAGAAGCCGATCTTCCGTCTCCTCTCATGGGATATCCTGGTGCACTTGGAGTTGACCTTAAAGCAGAACAGGGAAACTGGCCTGCAATACTTAATAAGGTAGAAGAGGCAGTCGTAGCCAAAGGTGGAAAAGGCAGAATGGGAACATGGGCTTACTCATATGGTTATGCAACTACAGCAGGTCTTGGTGAGTACGCAAAGAATATAATTGAGGGCAAAGCCAAGCTGAACAACCTTAAGGATCTTCTCGCCGCATATAATGTTTATACACCCGGCGCAGAATGGAACGGAAGTAACTATAAGGATATGAATACAGGCATAAAGTCTAAGAATCACTTCCTGCTTTACCAGGATACTTATGTTTTCGGAAAAGGTTATCTGGGAATGACAAAGATAACTGTTCCTGAAAAGTACTTCGGTATAAAGTAAGTTAAAACTTTCCGAAATGAGATAAGGGAACTTTTGTTCCCTTATCTTTTTGATAAAGAGGTGGAGTTGATGGTATCTGAACAGGTTGTTCTGAAAATGGAGAACATAACTAAGGATTATTATGGAAACAGGGTTTTGGAAAACGTAAGCTTTGAACTGAAAAAAGGTGAAATTCTGGGTCTGATAGGAGAAAACGGTGCCGGGAAATCTACTTTAATGAATATCCTTTTCGGTATGTCGGTGATATCTGAAACAGGGGGTTACCAGGGCAAGGTCATAATAGACGGAAAGGAAGTGAATTTTAAAAATGCTTTTGATGCTCTGGATGCCGGAATAGGCATGGTTCATCAGGAGTTCTCGCTAATTCCGGGGTTTACCACCATTGAAAATATAATGCTGAACAGAGAGTCCCTTAAATACAACTTTCTTGTAGAGGTATTTGGATCCAGGCTTAAGACTCTTGACCGTACGGATATGAAAGATAGAGCGGAAAAGGCAATAAGTGCACTGGGAGTAAAAATAGATCCGAATATGCTGATAGCGGAGATGCCGGTCGGTCATAAGCAGTTTACCGAGATAGCCAGAGAGCTTGACAGAAAAAATATGAAGATTCTGGTTTTGGACGAGCCTACGGCAGTTCTCACAGAAAGTGAAGCAGACATTTTGATACAGTCTCTGAAAAGGCTTTCTGATCTGGGAATAGCCATAATTTTTATTTCGCACAGGCTCAAAGAAATAATAGATGTATGTGATAAGATTCTGGTTCTAAGAGATGGCAAGACTGTCAGGGAGAGTCCTGCGAAAGAAACCTCGATAAGGCAGATAGCCCAGTGGATGGTCGGAAGAAACATAGAAGAAAAAAAAGACGAAGTAAAAAATGAAAAAAAACTTGGAGATACGGTTTTGAAGGTTGAAAATCTTTGGGTTGACATGCCAGGAGAGACTGTCAGGGATGTAAGCTTTGAAGTTCGTGAAGGTGAGATATTCGGAATCGGAGGGTTGGCAGGCCAGGGCAAGCTGGGTATTCCAAACGGAATAATGGGACTTTATGAAGCCGGCGGAAGGATTGAGGTTTTTGGAAAAAGCCTTGAGATGAACGTACCGGTAAAAGCCCTTAAAGCAGGTATGGCTTTTGTAGCAGAAGACAGGAGAGGTGTGGGTCTGTTGCTTGAAGAGCCAATAGACTGGAATATATCCTTTACTGTAATGCAGGCCCAAAACAAATATCTTAAGAGCTTCATAGGCGGACTGGTAAAGTGGAGAGACGATAAAAAGATTTCGGAGCTGGCAAAAGAGTACATAAAGATTCTGGATATCAAATGTGTGGATGAAAAACAGCCTGTTCAGGAGCTTTCTGGTGGAAATCAGCAGAAGATATGTCTTGCCAAAGCATTTGCCGTGAATCCGAAGATTCTGTTCGTTTCAGAGCCGACAAGAGGAATCGATATAGGTGCAAAAAAACTGGTTCTGGATACTCTTAAGCAGTATAATCAAAAGTACGGTACGACTATAATAATGACCTCCTCCGAGTTGGAAGAGCTAAGGTCTATATGTGACAACATAGCCATAGTGGACGAAGGTAAAGTGGCAGGTATACTTCCTGCAACGGCAGCAACCGAAGACTTTGGTCTGCTTATGGCAGGAAAGGTTGATGAAAGCAAAGAGAAGGTGAGCGCACAATGAATAGATTAAGACAGTTTGTTAATAAGGCTGGATGGCCAAGGGTTATAATCGGTTTTTTTCTTCTTTCCCTTTTTGTGGCTGCTCCTTTTGCAGAGGTCAGTCTTGCCGCATCAATAAAAGATACGCTGGTAAGATTTGGTATGAACGGTGTGCTTGTGCTTTCCATGGTGCCGATGGTTCAGTCGGGATGCGGACTTAATTTTGGTCTTCCTTTGGGAGTAATAGCTGGGCTTTTGGGTGCTGTAACCACTATGGAAATGGGTATAACCGGCATTATGGGCTTTATTACGGCGGTTATTCTTTCATGCGCAATTGCGGCTGTACTGGGCTGGGGATACGGAAAGATGCTTAACAGGGTAAAGGGCGAAGAGATGGTCATATCAACGTACGTTGGCCTTTCTTCCGTAATGTTTATGTGTATGATGTGGCTTGTCCTTCCATTCAAGAGTCCTGCGATGGTATGGGGGTACGGGGGATCGGGTCTGAGAACAACCATTACCCTTGAAGGATACTGGTTCAATATTATAGATAATTTTTTGGCTATAAAAATAGGCGATTTTACGTTTCCTACGGGTTTGTTTATATTTTTTGCAGTAATGGCATTTTTGGTATGGGCATTTTTTCATACCAAAACAGGTACTGCCATGACGGCTGTCGGTTCTAACCCCGATTTTGCAAGGGCTTCAGGAATAGATGTAAACAAAATGAGAACTATCTCGGTGATAATTTCTACAGTATTCGGTGCAGTCGGCATTTTGGTTTATCAGCAGAGCTATGGGTTTATACAGTTGTATACAAGTCCGCTTTTCATGGCTTTTCCGGCTGTGGCTGCCATCCTTCTGGGAGGGGCCTCGGTTCATAAGGCTACTATAACCAACGTTATCGTAGGAACAATACTCTTTCAGGGTATACTTACAATGACTCCTTCCGTAATAAACAGTTTCTTAAAGACAGATCTTTCGGAAGTTATAAGAATAATAGTTTCCAACGGTATGATTGTTTATGCACTTACCAGAAAGACAACGAAGGTGAAATCATGAGTCAGAATCTTACTTTTACAGAAAAATTAAAGAATTTTTTTATAAGCAACGCTGTTCCGATACTTTTTGTAGTTATTACATTGCTTGCTGTTCCCGTTTCCGGGTTCAGTGCCAACTATCTGATACAGGAGATGATAACCAGAATTGGCAGAAACTCATTTCTGGTTCTATCCCTGTTGTTGCCTATTATAGCGGGTATGGGTCTGAATTTCGGTATGGTGCTGGGAGCAATGGCAGGTCAGATAGGACTCATATTTATCACAGACTGGTCTATCGTAGGCATACCTGGACTTGTACTTGCCATGCTCATATCAACTCCTATTTCCATACTTCTGGGGATTCTTTGCGGAAGTGTCCTCAACAGGGCTAAGGGGAGAGAAATGGCAACGTCGTACATACTGGGTTTTTTCATTAATGGTGTTTATCAGCTTGTTGTTCTTTATTTCATGGGAGGGATAATTCCTGTAAAAAGCCCTTCTCTGGTTCTTTCAAGAGGATACGGCATAAGAAACACCGTCGCTCTTGACGGTGTCAGACAGGTATTTGACAATATGATTCCATTAAAGATAGGAGAGATTTCCATACCTCTGGGCACTTTTTTCATCATAGCTTTGCTATGCTTATTCATACTGTGGTTCAGAAAGACCAAGCTTGGACAGGATATGAGAGCCATAGCCCAGGATATGAAAGTTGCACAGTCCGCCGGTATACCGGTTGACCGTACAAGAATCATTTCGATAGTAATTTCAACGGTTCTGGCCGGATACGGACAGATAATCTTTCTTCAGAACATGGGTACATTGAGCACTTACAACAGCCATGACCAGACCGGAGTATTTTCAATAGCTGCCATACTTATAGGCGGTGCAACGGTTTCCAGAGCAACCATTCCGAATGTGTTCATAGGAGTAATACTTTTTCACATGATGTTTGTTGTTTCTCCTATGGCAGGAAAGAATCTCATCGGACAGGCAATGCTGGGTGAATATTTCAGACAGTTTATTTCTTATGGAATAATAGCTATTGCGCTGGTTCTTCATGCATGGAGGCGTCAGAAAGATAAAGAAATGGAAAGAAGAAGTCTTAGAGGCGTGAAAGCAGAAAAACAGCCTCAGGCTGAGAAATAAGGCAGAGGAGGCTATTATTGTGAAAAGAACAGTTTTTATACTTATTCTGATAGCACTTCTTGTATTGTTAGGAGTTTGGATGTTTGTCCTTGGAAGACAGCGTACAATTGTTATGAGAAATGAAGATATTGACAGACAGGGTATCACATATGAAGCCGCACAGATTGTAGGAATTTCTTTTGACGGAGCTGAGGAAAAAGAAATCACATATGACGATGCTGCCATATTTTATCTGGTAGGCTCTTCACATAAGTTAAAACTAAGAGTTGCCGATGAGGACGGAAATACTTTGCGTGTTGTTGAAAAAACTATAAAGCTTGATCTTTCAAAGAACATAAGTGTTGATATTCCGGAGCTTTTGGAAAACAAGGAAGAAGTGATAAAGCTTACCGGAAAGATGTGGTGAAATTATTCCAGAGCCTGAGTAATGATCAGGCTCTGGATTTTTTTAAATAAGGAAGATCAAAAAAGCACAGATGAGAGCCAAAACTGCCCATAATAGTTTGCTGTTATCAAAAACTCTTCTGGAATCATAACAGCCTAAAGGGAATATTGGAATAAGAACATTGAAAAAAAGCAGGTTTTTCCCTATAAGAATATTGTAGGCCACAAATGTATTTAAAGGATGATCTGTATTTCCAAACTTTTGAATTAATGTAAAAATTGACAGAACAAGAGCAGTTGAAATAATACCGCTTAAACCTACAATACCAAGCTTCTTCTTTAAATCGGGATACCTCCATTCGGTCTGTTTGGGGTAAATTGATCCGGGAACAGGAAAAAATCCTCCGAATATTCCTGCGATAAGAATATTCAGAGTTATTCCCGACTCCCAAAGCCTGAAACGGACAGGTATTCTCTGAACTTTGGATGCAGTTATCATAAAAATGAAACGGACAATAAAAAGAATTGAAAAAGCAGCACTAACATATAAAAGTTCCCCAGGAGCTGTCCATATAGAGTTGTTTATTCTAAGACATGCGATTAAAAAAACGATTATGTTTAAGAGGATACTCATTAAAAACTGAACTGCTGAACTGTCAAAATGTTTTTGATTTGCCGGAAACTTCCAGAGGAAATGCCCGATATCGAAGATATGAAAAGTATTATAAAGCAGTTTAAAGTATGAAAATCCATAGTTCTTAATCTGATCATACAGAGAAAGAACTGCAAAACCGTTTTTTGAAAATATATTACTTGAGCCGGTATTATTTCCTTCAACACAGGCAAAAACTTCTTCACAACCTATAGTTTTCATATGGGCTAAGGATGCTTGTACCAGTTTCTTTCCCAAGCCGTTGTTCTGCTCTTTTTTTGATACAAAAAGCTCCAGAACATGCCCACACTTTTTATTTTTTAAATTAAAAATCTTCAGCACCGCTCCACCTACAACCTCACCGTTTTTTTCAGCAACCAGTGTGTCTTTTGAACTTGAGAAAAAGAATCTCATAAGAAAAGGAAAAGCATTATTTTTTATCTTGCTGAGAGTTTTTTTATCTTTCGCAGTTGCAAGCCGTATTATAACGTTCTGTTCTACCATGAGTAAACCTCCTCTCTTCTATGCTTTAAAAGCGGTAGTTTGGATCTTATTTCTGATATAAGCTCAAGGTCAAGCTCAACATTCAAGATTCCGTTTTCATACTCCAGGGAGCTTAATACCTTTCCCCATGGGTCTATGGCCATTGAATGTCCGTAAGAATGATAAGTGAAGGAGGAGTTTAAAGCAGTTGAGCAGGCGCATACAAAAAGCTGGTTATCCAGTGCTCTGCTCCGCATAGTCAACTCCCAGTGTGCCGGACCGGTTATGTTATTGAAGGCAGCAGGAATAAAAACTATCTGTGCCCCCATAAGGGCCATCTTCCTCGTAAGCTCAGGAAATCTGGCATCATAGCATATACAAACGCCTATCGGACAAATATCTGTATCTATAACCGTTGCTGAGTTTCCTGGCGAAAGCACTATGGACTCTTTAAAAGTAACTTCATGGGTTTCTCTTCGAAGGTTTACATCAAAAAGATGAACTTTACGGTGTTTACCAATGATCTTTCCTTCTTTGGAAAATACAAAAGATGTGTTAAATATCTTTCCATTATCGTTTTCGGGAATAGAGCCTCCTATAAGAACGGTAGAGTATTCCTTTGCAAGAGATGAAAGATATTTAACCGTTATGCCGGAATCTTCTGATTCTGAAAAATCCTTAAAACAGCTTATATCGTAAGGACAGTTAAACATTTCTCCGAGAACGGTGAAATCAGGAGAAAAATCTTTTATTTTTTTCATCTGTTCAGATAAGTTTGAAAGGTTACTTTCCTTCCTGTCAGAAACATCAAGCTGTAGAATTGATACGTGCACATTTTTCATAAATACCTCCTATAAAGCCGGCTTTAGGTTGAATATTGCATAAAACTGTCAAATCTGTGTAAAGCAGGCTATAAATACCTGCACATTCCCTAAAAAATGTTTTTTGAAAAAAGCTTTTAAGTTGATATAATTATAGCATGAAAAATATTTCATAAAATAGGGGGAGTAGTATGAAAACCATACCCAGCGATATTGAGATTGCCCAAAGCTGCAAAATGAAGGATATACACACCATCGCAGCCCAAGCCTGTATACTTGAAAATGAGATAGAGCCGTATGGAAAGTATAAAGCAAAACTTTCGCTTGATATACTTAAGAGGCTGAGCAGCAAGCAAGACGGAAAATTAGTGCTTGTAAGCGCTATAACTCCTACTCCTGCGGGAGAAGGAAAATCTACGACTACGGTTGGTCTGGGTCAGGCACTTAATAAAATCGGCAAAAAAGCTGTTATTGCATTACGTGAACCTTCTCTCGGGCCGGTTTTCGGTGTTAAGGGCGGAGCAGCCGGCGGAGGGTACTCACAGGTTGTGCCAATGGAAGATATAAACCTTCACTTTACAGGGGATATA
>JAKJGQ010000049.1 GCA_022704305.1 Thermotogae bacterium
TAAATAGTCTTTAGGTGAAACAAGTTTATAAAAAGGATATTCAGGTTCAAAATCATTAAGCTTTTCTATATCCTCCTCGATGTAGTAGTCCGGCATCCCTGATGTGTGAGAAAGCAGATGTCTTATGGTAATATTGTCTGAGTATGTTTTTATATTAAGGTCAAAAAGTTCTTTGGCAGGAGTATCAAGAGTAAATAAGCCACGATCGATGAGTATACCAATTCCCAAGGCTGTAAAAAATTTCGTTCCCGAGGCAATTGCAAATAAAGTATCCATATTATTTTTTCTTTTTTCAATAATATCGGCATAACCAAAAGCTTTTGAATATACTGTGCTGTTTTCTTCGTCGATTTGTATGACTCCCGAGAATTCTTTTTCTTCGCAGAGACTGTCAACGGCTGAAGATGAAAAATTAATTTTTTCTTTCATTTGTACCTCCGTTGGGTAAAATAGATACTTAACTCTTAATTTGCAGTTTGTACAATAAATTATACAATTATTTAGTGAATTTTAAAAGTATTTTCTCTTATTAAGAATAAAACACTTTATAAAAATTAAGGAGGATATTATGGATAGAATATTGATTAAAGAAGATATCATACCTGAAACTGAAGAACTGCTTAAATTATATAATGATGCACAGTGGTCAGCATATACAAACGACAGCTATAGATTAAAAAATGCCTTCAGAAATTCATTAAAAGTATTTACTGTATGGGATACAGATAAGTTAATTGGGTTAATCCGAGTAGTAGGAGACGGTCAGACTATTATTTATATTCAGGATATATTGATTCTAAAAAAATATCAAAGACAGGGTATTGGGAGTAAGCTTTTACAGTTGGTTTTAGAAAGATACAAATCAGTTCGTCAGGTAGTTTTAATGACAGACAATACCGAAGGAACAATAGATTTTTATAAAAAAAACGGTATGGTAAAAGCGTCTGAGCATAATTGCATTGCATTTATAAAATAGGTAACTTACAAAACTAAAAGATGCATAAATAAAAAATAAAACATCTTCTAGCCGAAGATGTTTTTATAATATAAAATGTAACTTTAATTCTTTTATTATGGATTACAGCCTGTAATTTCAGAAGTTTTGCGGGCATGATCCAGATAAACAAGCAGTTCACCATCTTTTATAGGTTTGCTGAATATATAACCTTGGAGCAACCTGCAGCCTTCAAGTAAGAGCAGTTTTTTTGTTTTTCAGATTCAACTCCTTCTGCTATTATTTGTTTTCCTAGCTTTTCACCTATTGCTAAAGCTGTTTTTATGAAAAGTTTTTCTACACCTTCTTCAGATATCTTATCTATAAAAATTTTATCGATTTTTATTATGTCAACAGGAATATTTTTGAGATAACTTATGCTTGAATATCCAGAACCGAAGTCATCAAGTGCAATTTTAAACCCCATTTTTTTAAGTTGGAAAAAGATCTCGTTAATGTTATTTGAAAAGCCATTGATCATAACTGTCTCTGTTATTTCAAGAATAATATTTTCAGGATTTATTGAGTATTTTTTCATACAGAGTTCAGTATACTCCAAAAACTTTCTGTTTCCCAGTTGTCTGACAGATATATTTATTGAAAATTTAAGATTATCATATCCGAGTTTGCTTAGTTCCTGTACCTTTGAAAAAACTTCTTCAATTACCCATCCACCTATACTTTCTATAAAACCCGTTTCTTCGGCAACTGGAATAAACGTTGCCGGGAATAAAACGCCTTTATCGGGATGCTTCCATCTTATAAGAGCTTCAAAGCAGTACAGTACATTATTTTGAGCATCAAAAACAGGCTGATAACATAGAAAAAATTCTTTTTCTGAAAGTGCCTTTTCAAAATCTTTTTCTATTTCCAGTTTTTCAATAATTTTTTTTGACATCTTTTCATCGTAATAGTTAAACTTTCTGTTTCCTTTAATCTGAGATGTTCTTACAGCAATAGCTGCTTTTCTGATGAGTTCTTCAAGCGACATACCATCTTCAGGATATGCTACAGCACCTATGTACCCTAAAATTCTTATCTTTACGCCAGATATTTCAAATGACTCTTCAACTATATTAAGAAGTCTCTCTGCCGTTTTCTGAATATATAGCAGTTCCGTTTTTTCGATTATGAACACGAATGCATCATCTTTCCACCTGAAAACCTTTTCAGTAGAGTTTATGCTGCCCATTAATTTTTCCATAGTTTGCTTTAGCCATACATCTGCCGCTTCATAACCGATGGTATCGTTTATTACTTTAATATCCGACACGTCAAGATAAAGCAACGTAAAGGGTTTTGAACAATGAGTTAGTTCTTCTCCGAATACTTTCAGATAATTTCTGTTAGGCATGCAATTGTGTAAGCTATCAAAATAAGACAATCTAGAATTCTGTTCTTTATAGTCATGTGCTAAACGTTTTTTTTCAGATAGACAGGTATCTGTTTCAAAAATAAAATCAAACTGATTTTTCATCTCATTCTGTTCTGTTTTATAAAAAAGATTGTAAGAGATAAAATCTCTTAAGTACTCTAAAAACTTTACTTTTTTTACGGTATCTTTTTCTATTTCCTCGCTTATAATGCAGATGAGATAAGCCTGTATTTTTTTTCCGGTACTTATCGGAAGAAGGCAAACTCTACTTTTTTCACCGGGGATAAAGCTATACTCCGAAAGCAAAAAGCTTTCCTGAAGAGACATATTAATATTATCAATTATTATTCCTTTTATGCCGTGGCTGAAAAGAAGCTTTCCTGAGCAGTCCATAATACCCAGGGGAAGTTTTGTCATAATGCTTAGCAGTTCGATACATTCATTAATTCTTTGATAATTCACATAAGACATAAAATCTTCCATGCTTTTTGCACCTCTTGTTGTGGTTATTTATAAAGAAAAGGTTTTAGAGAAGAGAGATATAAAAAATCACTTAATACCTCATTGTTAATGGTGCAAATATATAACTGTTTTAAATATACTAATATAATTAAGCTTCAGTATTCTTTTTGATATTTTTAAGAATACTGTTTTTTATTTGGTAGGAAGTATGCTGTCTGATCTTCCTAAAAGATAATCAACACTTACTTCAAAAAAATTTGCATATTTTAAAACTATATCCAAGCTGGGCATGCTGGAATATCCGCTCTCAATACGCCATATAGTGTTGTATGAAGTTTTAAGTTCTCGGGCAAGTTTTTCCAAAGTAAGTCCTTTCTCAAGTCTTAACTTTTTAAATACTGTCATTATATCCCCTCACTTCAACATATTTATAACAACATTTTTATTTTAGTCTACCAATATCTTAATACGTAATAGTGGCATTGTCAAATGAAAACAGTAAATTTATAATAACTCAATTATTTCAATTCTACATAAAAGTAGAAACTGGAGTATAATTGTAACGGGGTGAAAATACATGAATACTGGCGAAAAAATAAAAAATTTACGGGAAGAAAAAGGTTTATCACGTGAAAAGTTCGGAGCACTTATAAATATAGCAGGAAACAGTGTTTACAGAATAGAAAACGGATTGAATCTTCCGGATGCAAAAACGCTTCTGAATATTTCAAAGACACTTGATGTATCAATTGACTATCTTTTGGGGTTATCTGAAGTAAGAACCATACAAAAAGAAAGCGTTGATAAAATACCGTACGATATCAAACAGAAGCTTTTGAAACTCGAAAGAATTCATAACCAAAAGCTTCCTGAAAAGCTTGAGAGAATCGGTGTCGAGCTTATAGAAATTTCAAAGCTGCTGAAAGAAATCTAATTGATACAGAAAATATTTTTTTTAACTAATTAATTGTTATTTTTATTTTTCTAGATCATAATCAACTGTATCATTTTTTTAGGCTAAAAGCAATAGCTTTATATGACTTATAAATAGCTTTTTGTTTAAAAAAGCTATAATTTTTAGCTTATATTGATTTATTTATTTTTGCTATTTATAATAGCACAAGAAATTAAAAAGGAGTTAAATATGTTTAGGGATAAATTAAAGGAACTCCGGCAGAAAAATAATATGACTCAGGAACAACTTGCTCAGAAGCTTAACACCACCAGGAAAAGCATATCTGCATATGAGACTGGACGTTCTGCACCTCCGCATGAAACTTTGCTGATGATAGCAGATATTTTTAATGTGTCAACTGACTATCTTCTTGAAAGGACTATACCTGAAAATATTATGTTGAATGATGATAAAAAAGCATTCAGATATTATCTGAATGCTTTGGTAGGGCAGAATGTTCCGGATACGGTACTTCAAAAGCTATTAAAGCTGGACACAATAGAAGCAGAAAAACTTCCTGATCAGCTGGAAAAGATAGCTTATGATCTTTTGGCAATTTCTAAAAAACTCAAAAGTATATAAGGTTTTCAAAATGCTCTTTAAAATAAATAATACCCTAAGTCAGAGCTCCGTGATTAGGGTATTATTATTCAGTGCTTACTCATACCGTTTTTTAGTATTTCTATAAAACTTTTATAATACTCTAATAACTTTTCCTTATCTTTTATCTCATAAAACAGTTCCAGAATATCGCTAAGATTGGTAAAAAAGTATTTGAGGGATCTTTCAAGTACTTCCATCGGAATATCGTCGCGCAGAGTACCTGACTCTGCTGCTATATTTATTATTTTGCTAAAGGTTTTATCTATTTCTGGTTTGAAACCATTCATAACTTTCTCATATATACTGTTTCCTTTTTCTTTTGCAAAGCTTACTGAAAAATCATAAAATAATTTATGATTGAAAGCATATTCGATTATGTTTTCCGCTTGCATCTGCAGTAGGAGGAAGATATCGCATTCCAATCCATTTTCTGAAAAGGATTTCTCCAAAAGTTGTTTTTTTATTTCAAGTGCCTTGCTCAGTAGGCATGTATATAACTCTTCCTTATTTTGAAAGTGATAGTAAAAAGTTCCTTTACTTATTCCAGTATTTTTGAGAATACTGTTAAGTGAAGCATTTTTATATCCCTTTTCGGAAAATTCTTTTAATGCAGTTTCATAGAGAAGGTTTTCTTTTTCAAATGAATCAGTTTCCAAAAAAATCACCCCAATCTGAGACCTATTTTTCTTTTAAGTTTCGAAGCAAGAAGTACCAACAAAAGAGTATTATATACTACCGATATTACAGAACTTAGAAAAATACTGCCATCAATTCCAAGGTAAAGCTGCCATATTATATTGAATGTCCAGTAACTTGGTATTATACCAAAGACCCATTGTATAGAGCTTGGTAAAAGCAAAGAAAGCATAGGAAGAAAGACAAGTATGAAAGTAACAATTTTAGTATACGCAATGGCCATATTTTGGGTATCTGCAAGTGTTCCTATTATAAAGCCTACCGTAAGTGAAAGCAACATTCCGCTTAAAATAATAAGGAGATAATTTTTTATGCTGAACTGAAATCCTGTCATTATGAGCTGAGATAAAAAAGATACTATAATAGAGTAGGAGACAGCCACTATGACTTTGGAGGTTATGTAGTCAGAAAGCCTTATGGGAGAAACTGCCAGTGCATTAATCATTCCGCTTTCTTTATCGTCTACCATGGTAAAACCACCCAGAACTCCTGATATAGATATGACAAAGATAAGAATCATTGAAATAATAAGCTCTGATATTCCCGATTTTTTAGTACCTATATCTGTTACAGGTACTTGTGGACTTCCTTTTTCAATGTCATGTATAACGGCATTGAGAATGCGAATGATTCCTGGTTCTTCATCACCCTGAAGAACAACTTCCAAGCTGTTATCTTTAAAATCAATGCCAGGTATATCGGTAAAAGCCATTATAGAGTTTTCAAAATTTTTACGATCGGTAGTTTTTATAACTTCAAAATATGAAGCAAGCTTTTTTTCATATTCTACCGGAAGATTTTGAGAAACAAAAATCTTAGTTGTTCCACTGCTTATAGAAGGAATCATAAGCCTTACTGCAAAAGCTATTACTAAAGGAATAAGAAACATAAAAATCATCATCTTATCATTTTTTATATTTGAGATATCTTTTTTTGAAAGAGCAACAATTCTCATAAAATCACCTTTTTTATTAGAGTTTTCCTTACAGAAAAGTATGTTGCCGGAAAAAATATACTTATCTGAATGAAAAGATTCAAGAGGGTATTCAGAGTGTAACTGTTTTTGACAGAGCTAATTATTTCATCAGATGCATATATTAACGAATAAGACGGTATTATTTTAAATATTTGTATATCGATGAGCGGATTGAAATAACTTACTACCGGTAAAGCCATGACTGCATTGAAAATAAGTGCAACAACTATAAATTCATTAAGTGAGCTATAGAACTGGGCAAGAAAAATTCCTAAAAGAGATATAAGAAATGCTCCTAGGAATATCATACTTAGAAAATAGAAGTAATTTGTTTTGAAGCCTAAAGTGAAAAAAAGAAAAACAACTCCAAACAAAACAGATATCATAACGTTTACTATAACTTTTGATAAAATATAATTAAGAGTTCCACAAGGACTTACTCTATAAGCATATAATCCTCCTTCTTTTTTTTCCTGAAAGATCATGGCTGCAACAAACATAAACCCAAGCATTATAATATCTGTTGCCAGTAAAACAGGAATCATTTTCATATTTAAAGGCAGTTTCTTAGCTGATTTTTTGAGTACGGTTGTTTTGTAGGCTGCAATAGAATTCTGATTGTTGAGAGTGTCATATAAAACAGAAAAGATACTTTTTATTATATTTCGCTGCTGTAATGATTCATATCCCTGAAATACTATTTCTATTCCATCATCCTTAAGAACAAGTCCAAGAGCCGATTTGTCTTTTGACATGCTTTCTTTAATAGAATCAAGGCTTGAAACTGTAAATGTTTTATAATCTGAAGACATAAGAGCCTGTTTATATTTTGCATTGACGGAAGCATCTAAGATATAAAAATTAATGGAATATGATTCTGTTTTGGAAGGAATTACAAAGTTAACTATCATGGAATAGAGCAAAGCTATGGAAAGAACAATTATGAAAAACATATTTCTTCTTGCTACTATAAGATCAATCATAAACTGGCTAAAAAACGGTTTCATCAGTTTAGCCCCCTTCCTGCCAGCTTTATGAATATCTCTTCAAGCGTTGCTTCTCTGCTATGCATAGTAATTATTTCATATCCGTCTATTACTTCCTTCAATCTCTTTTTTTCTTCATCCTTATCCAAAAAGAAAAGTTCAGTTAGAATTTTTTTATCTTTACGATATTCGACATTAACTGAGTAGCTTCCGTACTTCAACTTCAGTTTTTTAGGTGTATCCATTGCCAGAATCTGTCCTTCATTAAGGAACGCTATATTATCGCATATTTCATCGGCCAGAAACATGTTGTGAGTGGTGAGAAAAATGGTTTTCCCCCTATCCTTAAAATCTGTTATGACTCTTTTAACTGATAATGCAGTTGCAGGATCAAGTCCAGAAATCGGCTCATCCAGGAAAAGCAGTTCAGGATCATTTATTACTGCTCTTGCAAAAACCAGCCTTTGCTTCATACCTTTAGAATAAGCTGATGCTTTTTTATGGGCATCGTTTTCTAGGCCTACCCATGAAAGTACCTGTAGTGGATCAAAAGTTTTCCTTGAAAACAGTCCAGCGTAATACTTAAGGTTTTCATATCCGGTAAGTTTTTCATATAAATTTGGCAACTCAAAAGAAACACCTATCTTTTCAAAAAAATCTTTATTTAGTAAATCTATTTCAGTCCCTTCTATCAAAATATGACCTTCCTGTTTTTTCAACAGTCCAGTAAGTATTTTTTGAACTGTGCTCTTACCTGCGCCACTTGGTCCAAGAAAGCCAAATATCTCACCTTTGCCAATGTCAAAGCTTATTCCTCGTACTGAATAATCTGAGTTCCCGGGATACTTATGTGATAAATTCTGCACACTTATCATATATTCCTCCTTCATACCATACGGTCTAGACCTACTAGTCTAGACTGGTAGGTCTATTATATCATATTGTTATTTAGTTGTCAAATAAAAAAATCCGTCAGATTTTTGACGGATTAACTAATATATATTTTTCAAAAATTTATAGCTGTAAAAAAGCTTAGACTCAAGTGCTCACAGTATATAAGGCATAGCACTCATAAAAAAATCTCCCTGAAAAATACTCAGGGAGAGCAAATTTGTTTAGAACTTACCTTTTGGCGATACTACTATATCAAACGCTACAATATAATTATCTGCAGGTCCCATATCAAAAGGAACATCAATATCTCCAGCTATAAGAAATTCCGGGCCTACCACTCTTCCATCAAGCTTTGAATTACCCTTTAGCCCTGTTACAGAAGAATTTGACAATGCATAGCCTGTTGCAGGTATTGCGTCAGCAATATCTTTTGTAAAGGTATAGGCAACTTGTGTGAATTTGTTCAATCTGTTGAATTCAACTAATTTCAAACCGCTCACGTTTTCACTTATATTGATTTTGTTCGAAGGAGCGTATTCATTATTTTTACTTACACTAATATCAACAAGCCCATTTGAGATAACTGCTATAGCTCCAAATATCTGGTCTTTTACAAGTCCAGGTTTGGTTAGTACTATATCAGAAGATATATAATTGGTACCTTCTTTAAGTCCTCTGGTACTGTTAAGTGTTGCCCTGTTTATGAAATTACCTGATATCCACTGCATTATTTTTACATTAACAGTTTTATTGTTTAGTTCCAGATTGTTGCCATTAATTACATGTTCATAAGCGGGATCTGTTATTCCGTTATAGGTGGGATATGCAGCAAATATTCCAATAGCCAAAACAAGTGTCATAACAACTGTGATGATCTTTTTCATTAGTTATACCTCCATATATTTTTTCATCTTAATTCTGACTATAGAATACGCTATATATGTTAACGGTCAAGCTCTAAAATTACGTTTTTATAAAATAAAAGGAAACGCCAAGAAACATATAGATGCATTTTTTACTTTCTTTTTACTTATGATCAGCATATATGCTTTTTAGATCAATCTGTTATGATTATTGTATTTCTTCCGGAGTGCTTGGCGGAGTAAAGCCTGCTATCTGCTTTTTCAACAAGCTTTTCAACTGTAAAATCTTCTTCTGCATCTTTGCAGTCAGATATTCCCGCACTGAAGGTAAAACAGATTGTAGCATCTCCATAGACATACTTCTTTTGCCGCACATCGGTTAATATTCTTTCAACGATAATTAAGGCTGTTTCTTTACTTACCCAGTCAAGGATTATCATAAATTCTTCTCCTCCATATCTTCCCAAAACATCGTAAGGACGAAGGTTATGAGTTATTGTTTTTGTAAACTCTTTTAATATATAATCTCCTGCCTGATGACCAAACGTATCGTTTATTTTTTTAAAAAAATCAATATCAAGGATGGCAACAGAAAAGTCCTTTTTTGTTCTTGTGTGTTCTGAAATCATCGAAGATAATCTTTCAAAAAGATGTCTGCGGTTATAAACCTCAGTAAGAGGATCTCTTATAGCAATTTCTCTGTACTTTTTTTCCGTTTCGATCTTGTCGGTTATGTCCCTTGCAGCAGCATAAATGATCTTGCCATAAGGATGGGATCTCCATTCTATATATCTGTACTCATCATTTTTGGCACGGTAGCGGTTAACAAAATCAACAACCTCATGCTGTTGTGAAAGCTTAGACATAGCTTCCAGTGTGTTTGGTATATCATCAGGATGAACAAAATCAAGAAACTTGCTTTTTTCAAGATATTCTCGCGAGTATCCCAGAACGTTTATCCATTCACTGTTTACTTTTAGAAAATTCCCATCTATATCGGCTATACACAAAAGGTCAAGGTTAACCGAAAAGAATCTTTCCAGTTCATCCGAACGCTCTTTTTCATTTGTTATATCAACATTTGTTCCCACCCATCGGTAAGGAGTACCGTCTTTTTGTCTTAACAAGCTGCCGCGGGTGAGAATCCATTTCCAGGAGTTGTTTTTCGTTTTCAGTCTGTGGATAATTTCGTATTTTTCTGTCTTTCCATTGAGATAATCTTTAATTGCCTTTTCAATTTTCTGGACATCATCTTCATGCCAAAGTTTTTTCCATCCTTCAAAAGAATTTTCGATCTCATTTTCGTCATAACCGAGCATACTTTTCCATAATTTTGAAAAATATACTTTATTATTAATCATATCCCAATCCCAAAGTCCCATCTCAGCGCCTTCAAGGGCAAGAGAAAATCTTTTTTCTGCTTCTTTAAGATTATCTTCAGCTTGCTTTTGACCTGTTACATCAATAGTAACCGTAAGGAAGCTTTTTTTGTTTAAATCATCCAAAATAGCTCCGGTAAAAAGATTCTGTATGATTCTGCCAGAACTGGTAGTTATTCGCACCTCTCTTAGAGATACTTTCCCATTTTTTAGAAGTTCTTGTTCAATCTCTTTATTTGTGGCTTCATCTATGAAAATTCCAATCTCTTCAAGAGTTTTCCCAAGTATGTCGGTTTTTTTGTATCCATATTTATTCAAAAAAACTTCGTTTGCATCTGTGAAAATACCTGTGGGGAAATCACGTATTGACATGGAAGCAGGATTGTTTTCAAAAACATTTTTCAGCTTGTTAAGCAGAATATTTTCCTTTGTAACATCCTTAGAAATAACAAAAATGCTTTCTTTCCCATTCCAGTGGGCGGTCCATATTCTTGTTTCAACATATATGATATTATTTTCCGAAGTAATAAGCGGAAGAAGACGAGATGTTCGATCACCAAGAAAAACAGATTTCATTAATTCTTTGATTTCTTCTTTCCTATCTTTCGGATGAATATCCCAAATTTTTTTTCTTTTTAGCTGCTCCAAGGTATATCTTAGTTTTTTAATAACTGCTGTATTAACGTGAAGTATATTCCCCTCCATATCTCCTATGAAAAAAAGATCTTCAACAGTGTTAAAAAAAGTTCTTGTATTCAGTTCAGAATTTCTAAGTGTTTCCTGATAGTTTTTAACTTCAAGGATATTAGATACAAGTGAAGCTAGAGTTTTAAAAAATTCTATGGATTTAACGCTCCATACATGCTCTTTGAGGCAGTCATCACATCCTATAAATCCTCTAAGACTGTCCTGAAAAAATAGTGGAAATATTATCAGTGAATGTATAGATTGATTTTTTAATATTTGATAGATATTTTTATCATTTTCTTCTGTAATATTTACATAAAGATACTCGCGTCTGAGAAAAATTTCTCTTAAGCCTGGAAATGCTTCATATTTGAATTCTTTAAGAAAACCGATCTTTGAGGATATGTTTTCATTACACCACTCATAGCTGCTTGAACCTGACGAATCATCCTCATCAAGAAATATATAAACTCTGCTTACATTAAAATGTTTTCCGATCTTCTCAATAGACATGCTTATTTTTTTATCGGAATCATCTTTTCCTGTAAGTATTAATCCAATTTCCGATAAGAGTTTTATGTCTTTCATCACACACCTGCCATTAAGTATTCTATAGGTCATGCTATTAATTATAACTCATTTTTAATTTTTAATACACACAAGAAAGATTATATTAACTTTTCTATTATATGTAAAAAAACTTCCGTGTATGCAAACGGAAGTTTTTATTCAGTACTCAAAAAATTTAGTTTTAAAGCATTTTCGTAAGAAATGTAACCATTTTTGATCATAGAGTAAAGAACAATTTTAGTCCTTTCCATTGTCCTTTCATCCATAGATTTTATATTATAGATGCTTGGTGCTTTAGGAATACCAGCAAGTATAACTGCCTGTTCAAGTGTAAGCTGATCTGGTGGTACATTAAAATATCCATTAGCCGCCTGTCGTATACCATAATAACCATTACCAAAATAAATTATATTACAGTATAATTCAAGAATCTGCTCTTTTGAATACTCTTGTTCCAGTCTCAGCGCAACAATCAGTTCGGCAATTTTCCGTGAATATTTTTTATCGAAAGAAAAATACATATTTTTAGCGAGCTGCTGAGTGATTGTACTTCCTCCGGAAATAGTTTTCCCGTTAATAAAATTTGTAATCAAAGCTCTTGTTGTTGCAATAAAATCAATACCGTGATGGTAAAAAAATCTGTGGTCTTCAACCGAAACTATTGCTGAAAGAAAATATCCAGATATTTTTGAAAGATTTATATAATCTTTATCAGAAGTAATTTCTTTTACTTTTGAGCTTATGCTTTTTTCATCAACAGTTATTTTATATAAACTTATTCCGTCAGATATGGTTGTAGCAGTTCTTATAAAAAAGAAGATGGCTATTGCCAATATTAAAATCCAGAATATGTAAGTGAAACTTCTAGATATACTGTTTTTCATTTCACAGGTAACATTTTTCCTTATTTTGGTTGGTTCAACTTTTTTTATAAGTGTTTGCTGCAT
>JAKJGQ010000004.1 GCA_022704305.1 Thermotogae bacterium
GGAAAAACTATTTGATGACTCCAGGACCGGCTCCGGTACCGATAGATATTCTTTTGGCTGGCGCTCAGGATACAATTCACCACAGAACACCACAGTATCTTGAAATACAGAAAAAGGCTCTCGAAGGGGCAAAAGTTTTGTTTCAGACCAGCAACGATGTAATGCTTATGTCTTCTTCAGGAACAGGAGCAATGGAAACTGCAGTTTCCAATCTTGTAAATCCCGGTGATAAGGTAATTGTTATTAATTCCGGTAAGTTTGGCGAAAGATGGCTCAAGCTGTGCAAAACTTTCGGTGCAAATATTGTTGAAGAAAAGCTTGATTGGGGAGTAGCAATACAGCCGGAAAGATTAAGTGCTTTGCTTAAGGAACATCCGGATACCAAAATTGTATTCACACAGCTTAACGAAACTTCAACCGGCGGTAGGCAGCCTGTAAAGGAGTTAGCCGCTATAACAAGAAATACTGATACTCTGATAGTTGTCGATGCAATATCCGGTCTGCTCGCAATGGAACTCAAAATGGACGAATGGGGAGTAGATGTCGTTATTACCGGTGTTCAGAAGGGTTTTATGATGCCTCCAGGCGTTGCTCTTATCTCACTTAACGAAAGAGCGTGGAAAGCAGTTGAAAACTGTAAAACTCCAAGATTCTACTTTGATCTTAGACAGTATAAAAAGAACTACCCGGATTCACCATGGACTCCTCCGATAAATCTTATCTATCAGCTTGAGAGAGCCGTGGAAATGCTCTTAAAAGAGGGTATAGAAAACATCTGGGCACGTCACGAGCTTCTTGCCCAGGCAACAAGAGCCGCCGTTCAAGCACTTGGACTTAAGCTTTACGCCAAGGATCCCGGAAACGTTCTCACTTCAGTATGTATGCCGGAAAACATATCTTCCTCCAAGATTATAAAGATGCTAAGAGACGATTGGGGAGTAGTTTTTGCCGACGGTCAGGACGATGTAAAAGGAAAAATAGCAAGAATAGCTCATCTCGGCTATATGTCACAGTTTGATATAATAACTGCTATTGCTGCCCTTGAAATGGGTCTTGCAAAGTTCGGATACAATGTTGAACTCGGAAAAGGAGTAAGAGCAGCTCAGGAAGTCTTTATGAAGGCAGGGATATAGCATGCTTATACATATAAACGATCCTTTGGACAAGCAGGCTACCCAGACACTTTCAAAACTTCTTCCGGGACATACTATAATTTCTCAGCATCTTGAGACGGCAGACCTTATAGCCAAGATGCCAGAAATAGATGTTCTTGTAATAAGAAGCGCAACCAAGGCCACCAAAGAAATAATCGATGCTGGAACCCATCTTAAGCTTATTGCAAGAGCAGGTATGGGTCTTGACAACGTTGATCAGAATGCCGCTAAGGCAAGAAATATAAAAGTAATCAATACCCCAGGCGCCAACTCTCTTTCTGTTGCAGAACTGGTAGCAGGGATGATACTTTCTATAGACAGATTCCTTGTAAGATCTACCACTGGCATGATAGAAGGAAAGTGGGAGAAAAAAAGTCTTGAGGGGTTTGAACTCTCAGGAAAGACACTTGGTATAGTAGGTTTTGGAAATATCGGTAAGCTTCTTTCAAAGATACTCTCCGGCTTTAATCTTAAAGTAATGGTATACGATGTTTTTGAGATAGCCCAGGAAACTTTAAAGGAGTACAATGCCAAACAGGTATCACTTGAAGAAATTTATTCAAACTGCGATATAATATCTTTTCATGTCCCAAAAACTGAAAAGACGACCCATATGGTTTCTGATAAAGAGTTCGAAATGATGAAGAAAGGCGTTATAATTGTCAATGCATCAAGAGGCGGCATAATAGACGAACCTGCCCTTTTAAGAGCACTGGAAAGCGGAAAAGTCTTTGGTGCAGGACTTGATGTATACGAAGAAGAGCCTCCCAAATCAGAAGTATATCAAAAACTCTTTAAAATGCCTAATGTGATACTTACTCCCCATATTGGCGCCGCTACTGTTGAAGCTCAGTGGAGAGTAGGCATGGACATTGTAGACCGTATTGTAAAAGAGGTTAAAAATTTCTGATTTTGAATTTTATATATAGTGTGGTATAATACTTTTTGGACTTGAAATGGTCTCATATCCTATCGGGAGGTGTATTGATGAAAGTCTTTGTAGATAAGGACGCTTGCATTGGCTGCGGAGTGTGTGAAAATCTTTGCCCGGACGTTTTTAAAGTTGGAGATGACGGAAAGGCTGAAGCTATTGCTCCCCAGACAGATGCTCCTTGCGCAAAAGATGCTGCAGATTCTTGTCCAGTACAGGCAATATCAATCGAAGAGTAATTCTTTAACTGTTAGCCGGGCGTTTATCGTCCGGCTAACTTTTTTGTACTTTAAAATAAAAACACCTGGATTAACCTTTTGTATTTGTAAAAAAAGAAGTCTTAAGGTATAATTACTTTGTGCGTACTTGGAAACCTGACTTGATAATAATTGAAATTGGGGGCGGAAGAGATGGATGACTCAAAGGTATTTGTGGTTACATCAGGAAAAGGGGGAGTCGGTAAGACTACCGTAACAGCCAACGTAGGAGCATGTCTTGCCCTTCTTGGCTATAATGTCTGTCTTATAGACGCTGATATTGGCCTGAAAAACCTTGATCTTGTCCTCGGACTTGAAAACAGGGTAGTTTACACCATAATAGACGTTGTTCGTGGAAATAAAGATCCTCTTGAAGCCGTTGTAAAACATAAGCTCCTCAAAAACCTCAACCTTCTGGCTTCTTCACAGATTGCCAATAAGGATATGGTATCAGAACAGGATATGATAAATCTTGTAAATGAACTTTCAAAACATTACCACTACATAATAATTGACTGTCCGGCAGGTATTGAAAGAGGCTTCAAAAACTCCATTGCTCCTGCCCAGCAGGCCATAATAGTTACAACTCCAGAGCTTACTGCTATCAGCGATGCGGACAGGGTAATTGGCATGCTTGAAAACCAGGGTTTTTCGGAACAGAGAGTCTCGCTTATTGTAAACAGGCTTAAACCCAGAATGGTTCAAAGAGATAAGATGGTTTCACCGGAAGAGATAAAAAATGCTCTTGCTGTAGAACTGTTAGGAGTAGTACCTGACAGTGAGGAAATAATCGTGTCTACCAATGAAGGCAATCCGTTGGTTCTTGACGAAAGGAACAGACTATCTATTCCTTTTAAAAACATTGCACAGAGAATTTTAGGAAATCCGATACCCATTAGTGAAGATATCGCAGGCTCCTCGGAAGATGGATTCCTGGGGTTCATAAAAAAGCTACTGGGGAGAAGGTGATTCCTGTGGCATGGTGGTCTCCTGCAAAAAAAGATTCAAACAGAGATATAGCAGTCAAGAGGATGAATGACCTTGTTACCAACAGACGCGAAGCATGTGCCACGGCTATAAAGTTTGAAAACAAATCCGAAGAAGAAATTGAGTCGATAGTCACATACATAAAGGATTATGCCTGCAGAAATCTCAGCGTCAATGAAAAGGATGTCAAGGTACACATTTCAAAGGACGGAAACATTGTAACCATAATCGCCAGTATAGCTTATAAGTGAGTTTTTCTTTTCTTTCAAGCTATAAGTGTTTTTATATAGTCTAGCAGTATTACTGCACCTAATGAAGGCAGGAAGTTTCCTACCTTTATTTCTTTTATATCCAGAAGCCTTATTCCTATTGCCAGAACCATGACCCCGCCCACCGCTGTAAAGTTCAGCAGATAAGCTTCATCAGAAAGGAAGCTTAAAGAACCGGCAAAGCTCACCAAAAGTCCCTGGATAATCATAACGCTCGCTGCAGAGGCTATTACCCCAAAACCGTATACTGAACCAAATATAACTGATGATATTCCGTCCAGAAGAGATTTGAGATATATTATAGAGTTGTCGTTTGTTATGCCTGCATTTATGCAGCCAAGAACAGTCATAGGCCCAACCACAAAAAGAACCGTTGAACTTACGAAGCCTTTTACAAACTTAGTTTGACCGTCAGACTTTTCGATTCTGCCGGCAAGTCTGGCCAGACGTCCCTCAATATCAATGACTTCCCCGGCAACACCGCCTATCGAAAGAGCTCCCAGAACAACAAGAAAATTTTCGGCTTTGAGTCCCATCTGTATTCCCATTATTATTGTGGTGAGAGCCACACTTGTAAACAGAATCTTTTGAATTTTTTCAGAGAGCTTTTTACCTATAAGCAATCCAAGGATTCCGCCGGCTATAATCGCAACGGCATTGACTATTACAGATATATTAAACATTTTTCCTCCGGTAGTTTTAAGATTTATTCCATTTTCATACAACCTAACATAGTATTTATAAAACTAATTGTTGTACATTTATAATACCAAATATAGTATAATATAATTAACTTATTTTTGCAATGAAGGGACTGATTACGATGATAGACTCAATTCTGAAAATTATTGAACATCAGTATCCTAAAGACTTTTTCACAAGCATTACAAAAGAAATCGCCCTTTCACTTAGGGAAAAGTTTGGGATAGATTCTTTTATTTTTATATTTGAAAATGAACGTAATATTCTTAAGCTCTTAGGCTCATCTATGGACATGGATCCCAGGGATGATGACCTGAAAGTATACTATAATGATTTTCCTTCCCTCTTTGAGGAACTGAAAAAAAACAATATAGTGGAACTGGGCTTTAATGAGTTTTTTTCAATCTACACCCTGAAAGAGGAAAAAACTGTATTCTTTTATCCTATTTTTTCAGGAGAGTCATTCATGGGAGCGGTTGTTTTGAGTAAGCAGTACATTCAGGCTGAAAATCTCAGGGAGGCTCTGAGAAGTTATCTTGTCGTACTGAAATTAGTTGTGGATACTTCCTCGGTAAATGCCTTCAGAGAAAAATTAGGAATTTTTGAGAAATTATCAGATATTTTTGATAACTCTCAGTCAGATGAAACTCTTATAAATAATATTCTTTGTCTTCTAAAGGATACTCTTTTTGCAGAAGTAGCTGCCTACTGGAAGTATGAGGATGAAAAACTTGTACTTTACAATATTTCTGGATTAGAACCATCTGAAGTGAAAAAAAATATTCTTCCTATCGGCAGTTCTGTTGAAGGTAGCCTCTTGAATGGAGAAGAAAGTCTGCTTTTAATAGGTAATACCAACTTTGAAAAATACGAAAACCCTTTTGATATCCATATGAAGTCAGCAGTTTATTCAAGACTTTCCGTAGACAACGTTACCTTCGGGATAGTTGCCATATATAATAAAAAAGAAAGGGAACATTTTCTTCCATATAAGTACTTTGACAGCATCGACCAGATATTTCTTAACAGTACAGTCAAACGAATGGGTCTGGGCCTGAGCAGAATAAATATCTATAACAGACTGAAAAATGAAATTCAGAATCTTAAGGAGCTTAAGCAAAGGCATGAGGAGTCAATAAGGGTTCAGAAAGAGCAGCTTGACAAGATGAACTCACTTCATAAAATAAGTCAGGCTATACGTTCAACATACGATAAGAACAACTCTATAAAAATTATGCTGCTTGGTCTGACTTCAGGAAGAGGACTACGTTTCAACAGGGCACTCTATCTTGAACGCGACCGTGTAAGGGGGTTTCTGATACCCAAACTTTGGATCGGTCCGGATGAAGACGAAGATGTCGATAAGATCTGGAAGGAAGCAAACAGAAGGGCCTTAAAGTACGGGGATATGATACAGTACCTGCGAGAAGAAGCTTTATCGCTTCCTTTTACAAATAAGCTGACTGAAAACGTTAAAAATATGGTTCTGGTATATAAGGGACATCCCATCCTTGACAGAGTTGTAAGCAAAAAACAGGTAATACATGTGGTTCCCCAGATGTTAAAAATAAAACATGATGAGCTTGAAGATATATACGAACTTATCCGGACACAGGAGTTCCTGATATTCCCCGTAACTGGAAGATTTGATACAAGAGGAATTGTTATTATCGACAATAAGTTCACAGGCACTCCCATCACAAATGTGGATATTGAAATCATAAAGCTTTATCAGGACAGCATAGGCCTTGGCCTGGAAATGATAGAAAACTACGATGAGCTTAAAGAAAAGACCAAATCGCTTGAGGAACAGAAAAACCTTATAGATTATTACCGAAGGTTTAAGGATAATATTCTTCAGAATCTTTCTGTCGGGATAGTCGTGGTTGACAGAACAGGAAAGATACTCGAATGGAATCAGAAAGCAGAGGTATTTTTTTCCAAGGCCAGAGAGAGTATTATCGGAACTTCTATAAAGCTGTTGTCAGGAACCTTCAATGACGATATACTAAACACCATAGAACAGATCTATGACACTAAGACGGATCTGAGGTTTCCAAACTACAAACTTAATGTTCATGAAGAAGAAAAAATATTCGATATAGAATTTTCACCTCTGTGGAACAGGGATCTAGGAGTAATCGAAGGAGTAATAATCGTTTTTGGCGATATAACGGAGGTTTACAAACTTCAGAAGGAGATTGAAAAAAGGGAAAAGCTTTCCGCCATAGGTGAAATGACAGCAAGAATTGCACATGAGATAAGAAACCCGCTTACCGTCATAGGAGGCTTTCTTAACCGTATGCTTAAAAAGCTTGATGATCCGCAGAGCATAAGGAAGTACTCCGGCATAATTCAGTCCGAACTTACACGGCTTGAGGATATAGTTTCAGAAATTTTAGAGTACTCAAGAGGTGAAAGACTGCCAACTTTTGAAAAAGTAAGCATAGGTACTATCTTGGACGATGTTGTAATGATGTTCGAGGATTTTATCTCCCAAAAGGAGATAAATATACAGGTACATAAAAATGAACCAGAATTGTTCACTAACGGAGACAAAAGCCGTTTGAAGCAGGTTCTTATAAATCTTGTAAAAAATGCCATTGAAGTTGTTCCGCAAAAAGGAAGCATAAAAGTACACTCTTTCGCTGATGATTCAACCATTGTTATAGAGGTTGAAAATAACGGAACAGCTATAACGCCGGAAATAAAAGAAAAGCTTTTTCTGCCGTTTTTCACTACCAAAACCAACGGAACAGGTTTAGGACTGGCTATATGTAAAAAAATAATAGAAGAGGAACATAAAGGAAAACTCTTTTTGTTAAAATCTGATGATTTCAGTACTGTATTCAGGATTGAATTGCATTCATGCTGAAAATAATCATAATGCTTAAGGAGGCGGTCTAAATGGCTAGAATACTGATTGTTGACGATGAGGATAACATAAGGCTCCTTATAAAAGAAGAACTGCTTGACGGCGGTTATGAAATTGTTGACGCCAACAGCGCAAAAAAAGCCTTGCAGATACTTTCTGCGGACAGAAACTTCGATCTTGTGTGCACCGATATAGAAATGCCGGATATAAACGGACTTGAACTGGCCGGCGATATACGCAAAAAATATCCGGAGATGAAGATCATTTTTCTTACAGCCTACTCACATTATAAGAGCGAAATGGCTTCATGGGCAGCCGACGCTTATGTGGTCAAATCGATGGATCTCACCGAACTGAAAGATACCATACAAAATCTGTTAAAGCTTTAATACTACCTGGAGGTGTTTGTTTTGGATTACAAAGATACATTGAACCTTCCCAGTACTACTTTTTCCATGAAAGCCAACCTTAAGGAAAAGGAACCAGAAATTCTTAAAAAATGGGAAGGTTTAGATATTTATAAGTATGTTCAGCAGACCAGAAAAGACTCGGAGATGTTTTTGCTCCATGATGGGCCTCCTTATGCAAACGGGCATATACATATGGGGCATGCCCTGAATAAAGTTCTTAAAGATATAGTCATAAAATATAAAACCCTGAGAGGGTATAACTCCCCGTATGTACCAGGATGGGATACCCACGGTCTGCCTATAGAGCATAAAGTAACTACAGAACTCGGAGAAAAGGCCAAGCAGCTCAGCAAGAACCAGATAAGGGATCTTTGCAGGGAGTACGCACTAAAACACGTTCAGATACAAAAAGAAGAGTTTAAGCGCTTAGGCGTACGCGGAAATTGGGATGAGGCATATGTAACTCTTGATCCTGTATACGAATCACAAGTGCTTGATGTATTCAACTCTTTTGTAAAGCAGGGAAACGTTTACAGAAAGAAAAAACCTATCTATTGGTGTGCTGAATGTCAGACTGCACTTGCAGAAGCGGAAGTAGAGTATCATGATCATTCTTCCTCATCTATATATGTGAAGTTTGAGTTTGATGTAAATACCTATATAGTAATATGGACAACTACACCATGGACTCTTCCGGCCAATGTTGCTATCGCTGTTCATCCGGAGTACGACTACTGCAAGGTAAAGGTAGGAAACGAATACTGGATACTTGCCAAACAGTTAGTTCCTAAGGTTATGAAAGATGCTAAAATTGATTCTTACGAAATAACAGAAGTATTTAAGGGTTCTTCACTTGAAAACAAATCGGCAAAACATCCTTTTATTGAAAGGCAGTCTCTCATTGTTTTAGCGGACTATGTGACTCTGGAGGACGGCTCAGGATGTGTACACACGGCTCCCGGACACGGAGCGGACGACTATACTACCGGTCTGAAGTACAATCTACCGGTTCTTTCCCCTGTGAATCACGAGGGTATATTTACCAAAGAAGCCGGAAAGTATGAGGGTCTTAAGATATGGAAGGCTAATGAAGTAATAATAAATGACCTAAAAGCCAGCAACCACCTTATAGCAAGCCAGAAGATAACTCATTCCTATCCGCATTGCTGGAGATGCAAAAGCCCGATAATATTCAGAGCTACTGAGCAGTGGTTTATAAGCGTTGAAAATAACAGTTTGCGTCAGAAAGTTTTGAATGAAATAAAAAATGTCCAGTGGATACCTGAATGGGGAGAAACCAGAATCACCTCCATGATTCATGACAGGCCGGACTGGTGTATATCAAGACAGCGTGCATGGGGAATACCTATACCCGCCCTTTATTGTGAAAACTGTACAGAGGTACTTCTTGATCCACAGGTTCTTGAAAAATTTATTTCAATCGTAAAAGCTAAAGGTACGAACGCATGGTACGATATGGATCTTAAGGAACTTCTTCCGGATGGGTTCAAATGTCCCAAATGCGGATCGGATCATCTGAGAAAGCAGTACGATATACTTGATGTATGGATAGATTCCGGAGCTTCTTTCCAGGCCGTTATCCATGCCAGAGAAGAACTTAAAAAATTTCCAGCAGATCTTTATCTTGAAGGAAGCGACCAGCACAGAGGCTGGTTTCAGAGTTCGATATTTATGTCGGTTGGGAAGCACGGAAAAGCTCCTTACAGAAAGGTTCTCACCCACGGATTCATCAAGGATGAGGAAGGCAAAAAAATGTCCAAATCTATCGGCAACGTTATAGCACCACAGGAGATTATCGACCGTTACGGAGCTGATGTGCTTAGACTTTGGGTTGCATCTTCCGATTATCGCGGAGATATAAGCATATCTTACAAGATACTTGACCAGCAGGTTGATGTTTACAGAAAGTTCCGAAACACCGTACGGTTTTTGCTCGGCAATATAAGCGACTTTGATCCAAAAAAAGATCTTGTCAAGTATGAAGAAATGCCTGAACTTGACCGCTGGGCTATGATGAAGCTTCATGAGCTTATACGTGATGTAACCCAGGCGTATGAGAGCTATGAATTCTACAGGGTACACCAGATGCTTAACAACTTCTGTACTGTTTCTATGAGTTCCATCTATCTTGATATCATAAAAGACAGACTTTATACTCTCAGCAAAAAGTCTCAAATGAGGCGTTCGGCTCAGAGCGTAATGTATGAGATCCTCATGGCCATGACCAAAATGATGGCTCCAATAATTACCTTTACAACAGAAGAAATATACGACCATCTCTCAGAAAACTTTGAAAAAAAGGCTACTGTACAGGCTGAAAGTTGGCCCGAATTCAATGAAAACTATATTGATAAAGCATTGGAAGAAAAGTGGAACAGAGTTCTTCTCATAAGAGAGGACATACTCAAAGCACTTGAGGAAAAGAGGCGTGATAAGTTCATAGGCCACTCTTTAGAAAGCAAGGTTACGGTGCAGCCTAAAGAACCTTCAGATTGTGCTATACTTGATTCTTTAGGAAATGAATTTATGTCTGATGTCATAATTGCTTCAGGGTTTGAAACAGGTACTGTTGAAAACGGATATGAAGGAAGTCTTTGCAGGGTCAGAGTAGAGAAAGCCAGCGGCAAAAAATGCGAAAGGTGCTGGAAAATTGATGAACATACAGGCGAAGATCCTCAGTTCCCAGATACATGTCCAAGATGTGCCCATACTCTTAAAACCATGAACTCTTAATTCATGCGTGGCTATGCCACGCATTTTTATACTGGAGGAAAAAATGAAAACTTCTTTCATCCTTATGGACTATCAGAATCAACCGGTTGATCCTGAGCTTATAGTAAAAAAGATTGCTGAATTTGCTAAAGTTATCGGAGGAAAGGCTTATGGACACTGGTCCAAATATCCGGCTACCATGTTCACGTTTTTAAAGTACGGTATAGAACTGATCGAAATGCCGGAAGATGGATTCTCAAATAAGAAAGGAAACGATATCAAACTTGCTGTGGATACAATAGAGTCTATGTTCATGTTCCCGCATATAGAATCATACGTTCTTGTGACTGGGGACGCAGACTTTCTGCCACTGGTGAGAAAACTCAAAACATACGGGAAATCTGTAATTGTCATCAGCCGCAGCAAAACCACATCCGCAGATATGCAGCTGGCAGCCGATATGTATATTCCATACGAGGATATTGTAAAAAATGAATCTATAGTGGATATAGATACCTTTGATGATCTTGTCGAAGAGATAATACGAAAGACTGATGAAAAAAATCTTTCTCCCGATGAGGCAATCGTAAAAAGAATTATTACCGGCATCGGCGTTGACTATTCAAAATTCAGGTATACTTCCATGAATGCTTTTGTAGAAGATATATTGAAAGCTATAAAGTGCAGGCTTATGAACAGTGATGAAGTCAGTGAATATGAAGAGAACTACATGCGTTTCATGGAAAGACTTATCGTTACATCCATAACCCCCGTTGACTACAAATCTCTTGAATCGACTGCCATATCCCGCCATCCGTGGATATCATCAAATTCAAGAACATCGTTGAAAGATTTGATAAAAAATATGATAGAATCTAAGAGACTGATAAAAACAGATTCCGGAATCCTGAAAGTACCCGCTCCACGAAGATGGGAGATAAAGTATGAAAAACTCCTTCCATACCCGGAGTACAGAAACAACTTCGTAAATATGACTTTCAAATCGTTTGCAGAGAAAAAGTCAAACACTATATACGAGGTTCTTCATCAGGCAAAGGATTCTCTTGGTCTTACAAACAAAGCTATAAGCTCTTTCGGTATCGCCCTTAAGTTTTCAGGTATGTTCCTTGGAAAAGACGGCAGCGATTATGTTAGCATTAAAACTCCCGTCATAATAAAAGGCAGTTTTGAACAGCTTAAAGCTTCAATGGATACTTTTTACATTAAAAGGATCCTTAAAGATGAAGATATTCATTCACAGGATATTAAGTATGTCTCAGAGTATGTGTTCGATAATCAGGATGAAAAAACCTGCATCAGCCTGCTTAAGGAACTTATACAAAAAAATGAAGTCGTTTTTGAAAAACCGTTTTACAAATATATCAGAAGAACTCAGAATAATGAAGAAAATTAGGAGGTTCCTTTTATGGCAGAAAAAACCAAAATCCAGGACAAGCTGCTGAACATAGCCAGAGTAAACAACATAGAACTTAAGATCTTTTTTGAAGGAACGTTCAGTATTTCAGGTTACATAAAGTCATTTGATGAGTTTACAGTGCTGATAGAAAAAGACGGACAGCAGACTCTTATATATAAGAGCTCCATAAGCCGTATAGATCCCATGAAGACTATAATGCTGTTTCCAAAGGATTCAACCTTCAAAAAATAGCGGTTTTAAACTTTAAGGGAGATACTCTCTCCCTTATTTTTAACGCAATTTAAAATAAACAGCTTATAAAAAATACACTTTGAGAGTACCATTATGATAAGACTATTTTTTCGGAGGTAAGCATGGATCATTCAAAAGTTTTAGGTGAAGAAAGCATAGAGAAACTTATTGTAAAATTTTCTATACCAGCAATAATAGGGATGCTGGTCAATGCTCTGTATAATGTTGTAGACAGAATTTTTATAGGTAATGGAGTCGGTTCTCTGGCACTTTCCGGATTAACAGTAACTTTTCCTATAATGCTCATATCTATGGCTCTTTCAATGTTGATAGGACTTGGTGCAACCTCTCTGATTTCCATAAAGCTCGGAGAAAAAAAGAAAGAAGAAGCAGAAAAAATTGCCGCAAATGCATTCACTCTGCTAATAGGAGTCTCACTGATTTACTCAGTAGTCTTTCTTTTGTTTCTTGATAAAATTCTTCTTCTTTTCGGAGCCAGTCAGAACACTTTGGCATATGCAAGGGATTATCTGAGCATAATCCTTTATGGTTCGATATTTCAGTTTATTGGTTTTGGAATGAACCATTTTATAAGAGCAGAAGGCAACCCAAAAAGAGCTATGAGTACCATGGTAATAGGTGCAGTTCTGAACACCGTTCTGGATCCATTATTTATATTTGTATTCAAAATGGGAGTTCAGGGAGCGGCTATCGCAACTATAATATCTCAGGCAGTATCTGCGGCATGGGTGCTTTATTACTTTATGGCAAAAAAAAGCACTGTAAAGATACACGCAGCCAATATGAAGCTTAGCTGGAAGTATGTACGTCAAATAGTATCTATGGGACTTGCGCCGTTTTCAATACAGCTTGTGGGAAGTATATACAATCTTATACTCAACAACTCTCTTGCCAGATACGGTGGAGATAAGGCCATCGCGGCCATGGGCATAATAAGCAGTGCGGCCATGATTGTTATGATGCCGGTCTTTGGCATAAACCAGGGAACTCAGCCTATCGTAGGGTACAACTACGGTGCAGGAAAGTATGACAGAGTAAAAAAAGCCCTTATGTATGCTTATATTGGGGCCACATCGGTTGTAATTCTCGGTTTTTTAATGGCTATGCTTTTCCCGACACAGATAATACAGTTTTTTAATAGAACAGACGGTGAGTTAGTCTCCATAGGAGTCCCGGCAATGAGAATTTTTTCTCTTCTTATGCCTGTTATAGGATTTCAGATTGTAAGTTCAAATTACTTCCAGGCAATAGGGAAACCTAAGAAATCGATGTTTCTTACTCTTCTCAGACAGCTTATAGTACTGATACCTATGGTTATTATACTTCCTCTTTTCTTTGGACTCAACGGAATATGGTACGCTGTACCGATGTCCGATGGAATATCAACCATGCTTACGGCAGTCTTTATGTACTTTGAAATGAAGGAGCTTAACAGAAAAATCACCGAGACTGTCAAGGTTCCTGCCATATAAAATGGAGAACAACTTATACTGTAACCTTTGCGGCGTAAAGAACGATTTTTATTTCAGAGAAAAGAAAATGACTATAACTGTCAGATCAGAGCCGGTAGAGTTCAGCGGTATAGTTGCTGTATGTAAAAACTGTGGAAATGAAATAGACAATAACGTTATATATCTGCGAAATCTTTTCGCTGCCTACCGCATATATGAGAAAAAGCATTCTCTGGCAGGTTCACAGCAGTTAAAAGAGTATGAGAAGCTTTTTATGTGTACTCTGCAAGAACTTTCAGTCCTCGTAGAGATACAATACTCAATACTGAAGAAATATACTGCGGGCGATCTTATGACAAAAGAAGACTCAGAAAAAATAAAAACTTTTTTGGATCCTAAAAAGTTTTTTGAACTTTTAGAAAAAAATAAAAAACTTATGACTTCGGAATCTTATAAAAAAATTCTGGAAAAGTTAAAAACTTTTGACGGCCTTGTAAAAGAAAAAAATCCTTATGAAGCTATTGTACTTAAAGCCCATCCCTCTATTGACATTGAAAGAGTGAAACTGTCTTTTATGGCTGTTACAAGTATTGTTCCGGAAAAAAGCTATATACGGCTTATACGTTTCATGTGGCTTTGCGATAAGTTTTTTTACAACAGCCACACAAGGCCATTTACCGGTATTTCATATATAAAACACCAGTCTGGCATCGATATTGAAAAAAGGACTGAATTTCTTTCTTACTTCGAGTTTGAAGGACTTATAGAGCTTTCCGGGACAGCTTCATCGGAAGATATTCTCAAAATATCCATAACACCTAAAAAATCTTTGCCAACGACTTTGTCTGAGGAAAATTTCAAAGCGCTGCAGTCTGTATGCACTTCCTACAAATCTTTAGGAAATGATGCGCTCACATCCTTTATCTATAAGTTTGAAGAGTTCAGAAATATAAAAAATAACCAGCAGATTGTTTTTTCCAAAAACGGTAATGTTTGAACGGAGGGATTCATGATCAAAAAGTTTATAAGCTACTATAAACCTCATAGGGGGCTTTTTTACCTTGATATTATCTGTGCCTTTCTAATATCTTCAAGTGATCTTGCTTATCCTATGGTAACCAGATACATAATCAACAGCGTGATACCAGACAAAAACCTTTCAAAGATCTTTGCTTTCGGATTGTTCCTGCTTTTGCTTTACTTTGCAAGGATGCTTTTGGAGTACATAGTCGGATACTACGGACATATTCTGGGAGTACGAATACAGTACGACATGCGCAAAGAAATCTTTTCTCATATACAAAAGCTTCCTATATCCTACTTTGACAATACTAAAACAGGTCATCTGATGTCCAGGGTAACCAACGATCTTTTTGAAATCTCTGAAATAGCCCACCACGCACCGGAAGATCTTTTCCTGTCAATAGTAAAGATTATCGGCGCTTTCATACTTTTATGTACTATAAACTGGCAGCTTACACTGATAGTCTTTCTTATAATACCGTTTATGTTCTACTTTATGGTGGTATACAACACTAAACTTGAAAATACCTTCAGAAAAGCAAAAGAAAGCTATGCTAATATAAATGCAAGAGTAGAGGAGTCCATATCCGGAATAAGAGTCGTAAAATCCTTCACAAATGAGAGGTTTGAAAACATCCGTTTCGATGAGGGAAATGAAAAAATGAAAGATATCCATGAAGAGACGGTAAAACAGATAGGTATCTTCGATTCTACCATTCATTTTCTCTCGAACTCCAGCACAGTAATAGCTATGGTTGCAGGCGGCTACTTCGTATACACAGGAAGTATAAATATAGGTGATTTTGTTGCTTATATTATTTATATGACCCAGTTCCTCCAGCCGCTCAACATTCTGCTCAGATTTGTCGAACAGTATCAGGAAGGAATGGCCGGTTTCAGAAGGTTTGTCGAAATACTTAATCTCAATCCGGAAAAAGAACTCGCCAACGGAAAGCTTCTTGAAAATGTTCGCGGAGAAATCAGCTTTAAAGATGTGTCTTTCAGCTATGACGATAAAAACACCGTGCTCAAGGATATCAACCTGACCATAAAAAAAGGTGAGAGTGTTGCAATAGTTGGACCCTCCGGATCAGGCAAAACAACATTGTGCAGCCTTATACCAAGATTTTATGATATTGACAGCGGAAGTATACTTATTGATTCAGTCGATATAAACACTGTTTGTCTTGAATCTCTTCGGAAAAATATCGGAATTGTTCAACAGGATGTCTTTCTTTTTTCCGGAAGTATCCGGGAAAATGTTGCTTACGGAAAGCTTGATGCAACAGATGAGGAGATAAAACTGGCATGCAGAAAAGCTAATGCAGATGAGTTTATAACTGCAATGCCTTATGGCTATGAAACCATAATAGGGGAAAGGGGAATAAAACTTTCAGGAGGACAGAAGCAACGCCTTTCAATTGCACGGATGTTCCTTAAAAATCCTCCCATACTTATTCTTGATGAGGCCACATCCTCACTGGACAACAAAAGTGAAAGCATTATTCAAAACTCAATTGAAGAGCTTTCAAAAGACAGAACCACACTTATTATCGCCCATAGACTGGCAACCATACGCAACTCCAAAAGGATAATCGTCCTTACAGAAAACGGTATAGAAGAAGAAGGGACTCACGAACAGCTTATAAAAAGAAAAGGAGTTTACTACAATCTTTATAATGCACAGTTTGAATCTCTGCTTATAGGATAATACTTAACCCATAGGTGAAAAATCAGCCTGTGGGTTAATTTATTACATGCACTGGAACGGTGAGAGTGAAAATGGAACCTTTTGAATACTGGCTTTCGACTGTTACAGATCCACCCATGGCTCTTGCATATTTTTGACTTATAACAAGTCCAAGTCCGGTTCCGCTTTGCCTAACGGTTCCTTTACGCTCTATACGGGAATAAAAGTTAAAGATCCTGCTGATATCCTCATTGCTTATACCTATGCCTGTATCCTGGACAGATATTTTAAGAATGCCTGGTTCAGTCATACCGACACTGAAGATTATTTCACCCTTTTCAGTATACTTGAAAGCATTGCTGATGAGATTTATACATATCTGTCTGATTTTTTGCGAATCACTTATAATAAAGTTGGGTAACGGTCTGATAAGATTGATTTTAAAATCTATTTTTTTCTGCCGTGCCATAACCTCAAAAAGCTGATATATGCTTTTAGCCTGCTCTTTTATGCTGAAACTGTCTAGAATTACTTCATCTCTGCCTGCCTCAAGTTTTGAAAAATCTATTATCTCATTGATTATCTGCAAAAGATTATGCTGAGAAACTATAAGAATTTCCGCTATGTCCTTCTGTTCAATGTTTAAACCTGATTCAATGAGCATCTGGGTTATAGAAACCATTGCATTCATTGGCGTTCTTATCTCATGACTCATGCTGGCTATGAAATCTGTCTTTTTCCTTGCGTTCTCCAGGGCTTTTTCTACGCTTTCGTTCATTCTTCCATTCCGTGCTTTTTCCTCTGTGATATCTCGTGCGATTGCATAAAGTAATTTTTCATCAAAAGCCAAGTAGAAGTCCAGAGCTATCCAGCCGCTGCTTTCTGCATTTTTAAAAAAGACCTCCAGAGATATTAAGCTCTGTAAAGGATCGTTCATATGACAAAACTTTTCAATTTTTCCGACATCTTCACCAGTAAGCACCTGTCTAATATTTTCGGGATGTTCACTTCCGAAATACCTTTTCATCCAAAGTACCCAGGCCTGATTACATTCTTTTATTTTTCCGTTGTAATCAATTACAAGCAGCATATACAAAGGTAGACTGAAAAATTTTTGTAGGCTATGAATCTTATTTTTTGTATATACTTTAAGTTTTATATGGAAAAACAACGTACCTCCTGCCAATAAGCTCAGAATGCCAAAGCTCATATAAGGCAGCAGTTTGGATGGCAACTTTTCAGGAGGCTCTTCATTCTCATACTCCCATGCAAAAAATCCTTCCGTCCCAGAAGACGAGTCAGTCATGCCAAGCCGGCGGTAAGTTTTCCCTATCTCCTCCCACCGTCCCGGATTGGTATGGCCAAGCTCTACTTCTTTATTCATTATAAGACTGTCCCGGATAGCACTGCCTTCATATCTGAGCATATCAATGTCCGCATCGCTGCGGTACTTCTCTTTTATAAGCAAGGCTATTTCATCTATATTATTAAGAGCATACTCCCAGCCTTTTATGCTCGCCTGACGGAATGCCCGTACACGGAGAGGATAGTTATTTATCTCCTCTTCGGTTGTAAAAATACAGTCACCGTAAAAATCAATACCATACTTTAGCGGATTTATAACTCTTATATCAGTACCCATGCTCTTTAAAATATACGGCTCGTTTGTAATATATACGGCCAGCGCATCAATCTTTCCTTCAAGCAGCATATCTGTATCAGCACTGCCGTCATAGTATCCGTAGCTTTGAGGATTTACTCCTTCCGACATGAGCATTGCTCCTATTTCAGCATCACTTCCGTCCTCGTGAAGCAGAATTCTTTTATCAATCAGATCTATAGGAGAATAAATATCAGAGTTGCCCATGACCATAAGAACCAATGGAGAATGTTGGAAAATGTTTGCAAGCAGTACAAGAGGATATCCTCTTAGCCTGTGCAAAAGAAGTTCAGATCCGCATACACCGTATTGTGCCTCTTTGTTATATACCGCCGCCACCGGAAAGACATCAGGTCCTCCTTCAATAATACTTACATCAAGTCCTGCCTGTTCATAAAAACCCTTTTCTAAAGCTGCATAATACCCAGCAAACTGAAATTGATGGTACCATTTGAGCTGAAGCTTTATACTATAAAGATCTTTACCATATGAATCACTCTTATCTGCATATAAAGATGCAGATAAGAGCCATAATGTTATCAGAAAAATCAAAATTTTCATTATTAATAAATCATTCTGTTTTAAGAATGCTTTTGATATACTTCTCCCCCCTGTTGATAATAATAATTATATTATAACATAATTTTAATTATTCCTTCTTTGTTATAAAAAAAATACTTTGTCCTAGAAGTTTAAGAAGTGCGGATTTAATAAATTTGATGTATAATCTGTATGATCATTTTTTATTGGGGGTAAGAAAATGGAAAAATCAGTAAGAACAACTCCGACTTTCAAGCTTGACGCATATGCAAAAAAAGATGTGCTTACCAAGCTTAAGCAATTGTGTACGGAACTAAAGCTTGAAGATGAAATAACAGATATTTCCATAAGAGCGGGAAGAGTTTATCTGACATTTTCCCAGGAAATAAATACAAGGATAAGCATATATGACGGTTCTCTTGATCATTGCTCTCTGGAAAGACCTTATTCTAATGCAAAATGGAAATCTGTTTCGGAAGGAAGTATGAAAGCATGTCTAAACTTTATAAAAGAAAAAATTTTACTCTCAGGTGAAAAAGGTGATTGTTGATATACGCGGAGCTACTTCGGTTGAAACCTTTTCGGAACAGGAGACGGTCGAACGTACAAAAGAACTGATGGAAGAACTTTTTCTGCGGAATAAAGTAGAACGGATAATAAGCATAACCTTCTCAGTCACGGAAGATATCAATCTTATAAACCCGGCTTCTATTGTACGCAGAGCCTTCGGACTTGACCATATTTCACTGATGTGTCTTAGAGAAGCTCACTTTGAAGGCTCAATGAATGGCATTATACGTGTAAGCATGTTGTGCGAGTCACAGGACAGCAATTTTGTATATCTCCATAGAGCCTGTATGCTCCGCCCTGATTTAAAATAAACGGACCCGAAGGTCCGTTTTTTTGTTTTTAATGAAGAATTTTAAATTCGTTACCTGTCGGATTTTGAAACAGCTTAAGTTCGAACATCGGCAATACGGCAAGTATATGATCAAAAATATCAGACTGTATGGCTTCATACTCAACCCATATTATTGTATCTGTAAAGGCATATATTTCAAGCGGAAGACCTCTTTCATTATTGGCAAGCTGCCTTACCATGAGTGTCATATCTTTCCTAAGACGCGGATTTCTTTTCAGATACTCAAGTATATATATCCTGAACGTACCTACATTGGTTAAACGTCTTGAATTTACGGGATTACTGTTATCTGCTCCCATAAGCTTATTATATTCTTCAATCTCCCTGACCTTTGAGGCTATGTATTCAGATATGTATCTTATTTCAGAGAACTTTTTTATCATCTGCTCATCACAGAACTTAATACTCGTCATATCAATAAAGATGGACCGTTTTATTCTTCTGCCGCCGGAAGCTTGCATACCACGCCAGTTTTTAAAAGAATCTGATATCAAGGCATACGGAGGAATGGTCGTTATCGTTTTATCCCAGTTCTGCACCTTGACAGTATTCAATAAAATATCTATAATCTCACCGTCAGCATCATACTTAGGCATCTCAATCCAATCGCCTATACGAACCATATCGTTAGCTGAAAGCTGTATACTTGCTACAAAACCAAGAATTGTATCTTTAAATACAAGAGAAAATACTGCTGTCATTGCACCTATTCCGCCTATAAGATACCCAAAAGGCTTATTTATAAGGGTTCCCACGATACTTATGACTGCAATTATGGCAAAAAATATTTTAAAAACCTGAACATATCCTTTAATAGGTCTTTGCCGTGATACTTCATGATAAGAGTACATATCGGTAAACGCATTCAAAAATGCATTGAGCGTCAGCAGAGAGACAAATATCATATAAGAAAAGACACACCTTTGAATGATATCCTGATAATCAGAAAATGCCGAAGAAAAACCGTATATCACAAAAGCCGGAAAAAACATGGAAAGACGAACAAAAAAACCCCTTTTGAGCAGTACATCATCCCATCTGGTCTTGCTTTTTTCAACAAAATGTTTCATCGTACGCTGAAGAATAACTTTAGATATCTTATAGGAAAGATAAGATACCATAGCAATTATACCAATTATAAATAAGGTGGTCAGAACATCCGAAAACAGTCCTTTTACACCATTGGTTTCAAGCCAATCGTTAAAAAATTCAAACATCCGATCATTCCTCCATGACTTTATAAATATTCATATATGATTATAACATACAAATTCTGAAAATAGAACTATACTTTTTCTTTTTAATTTAAGATTGACTTTAACTACTTTATATGTTATGATTGGAAAAAAGAAATACGATACCGAGGTGTTAGATAATGAACTGTACTTTAAAAGGAAAACTTCATATGTGCATGCCATGGCAACCGACTTTATTTTGCCATGAGTTTTTTTTGCACTCATAAATTGGCAATAATCAAAATCGGTTGCACTCACAGGGTGTAGCCGATTTTTTTATTTAAAAAATCATTACTACATAATACTTAGGAGGTGTACCATGTTAAAAAAAAGAAGTCTGTTTGTTGCACTGCTTGTTGCGCTTATTGTTCTTGCAGTAGTTCTTGTTATAACGCTTAACCCATCAAAAGAAAAAGTATTCAAGATAGGAGCATCTCCTGTTCCTCATAATGAAATTCTGGAACAGGTAAAGGATGACTTCAGAAAAGAGACCGGATATGAACTCAAAATCATAATCTTTACCGATTATGTACAACCAAATATAGCTTTGGAACAAGAAGATATCGATGCTAATTTTTTCCAGCACATACCTTATCTTGAATCGTTCAATCTCAAAAACGGTTACACGGATCTCATAAGTGCTGCCAAAATTCATGTTGAACCTATGGGACTTTATCTTAAAAAACCACTTAACGAGCTTTCACCATCAGATACCGTCCTTCTCCCAAATGATTCTACAAACGAGGGAAGAGCCTTGATGCTCCTTGAAAATAACGGAATTATAACCCTTAGATCCGAAAACAAACTTATTGCAACTGTAAAAGACATCTCAGAGAATAAATACGGAATAAACTTCCTGGAACTAGAGGCTCCTTTGCTTCCCAGAACCTTTAAAGAAGATAGCAAGATTGCCGGAGCAGTCATAAACACAAATTATGCCATTGAAGCCGGACTAAATCCGATTTCGGACAGCACCTTCATTGAGGGAAGCGATTCTGCATACGCCAACATAATTGCCGTTAAAAAGAAAAATATTGATTCAAAGCTTTTAAAATCACTCATCTCTCTTTTACAGTCTGAAAAAATTAAAAGCTTTATTAATTCAAAATACAACGGAGCCGTAGTTCCGGTCTTTTAGGAGAGTTCATGTTAAGACTTGAAGATGTAAACTTATTCTATCAGAAAAACAATCATGTGCTGAAAAATATCAGCTTTGAAACACAAAAAGAAGAGATACTAGGAATAATAGGACTTTCCGGAGCTGGAAAGTCCTCTCTGCTCAAAACATTTAATCTTTTACAGAGACCCTCCAGCGGAAAAATTTTTCTTGACAACATTCTGATTACAGATCTCAAAAAAAAAGAGCTCAGGCAGGTACGAAAACAGATCAGCGTTGTTTTTCAGAACTACAACCTTCTTAATTCCAGAACAGTATTTGAAAATGTAGCCCTGGCTCTTGAACTTGAGCATCAAAAGTTTATTGAGCCTACGGTACTGAATGTTTTGGAAAAAGTAGGACTTTCGCACAGAAAAGATGCTTACATATCGCAGCTCTCAGGCGGAGAAAAACAGCGTACCGCTATTGCAAGAGCTGTGGTAACTAATCCGAAAATCCTTCTTTTGGATGAACCCACATCTGCTCTTGATCCTAAAACTACCGAAAAAATACTTGATCTTGTTCTTTATGTAAATAAGGAGTTGGGAATAACAACCATTGTGGTTACTCATGAGATGGAAGTTATTAAAAGGATCTGTGATAGGGTTCTTTACCTGAAAGACGGAACCATAAAGTTTCTTGGACAGACTCACAGACTTTTTATAGAAAAAGACAGTCAGATTCTTGAAGATTTTTATGAAGAGATAAATATTGATAAAGAGCTTATAAATCAAAAGCTTGAAAAAAAAGAGAGTCATCTGCTACGTATTGTGTTCTGGGGAAGTTCTACCCACTGTCCGGTAATAAGCACGTTATCTTTAAAGTACTCTGTCACTTCTAATATCCTTTATGGAAAGATAGAACATCTCAAAAACAACCCCTATGGCACCCTTATACTTGAAATCTCTGAAAATCCTAACTACTCTGATTTTTTAAATGAGCTGAAAAAAAATGTATACTTCTGCGAAGAGCTTACCGGAGGCGGAAAATGATTGAAGAACTCTTAAAAGCAACCATAGAAACACTTTATATGACCTTTTTCTCCACCCTTATTGCTTTTATGGCCGGACTTCCGCTGGGAATTTTGCTGTATCTGCTTTCAAAAAAGAAAGATCATGCCAGTAAGATTATTTATACTTTCTTTGATTTTATTATCAATATTTTCCGTTCCATACCTTTTATAATCCTTATAATACTCCTTATTCCACTGACCAAGCTTATTGCAGGAACTATTATTGGCGCCAACTCTGCCATAGTTTCTCTTTCCATTGCAGCTATTCCTTTTATGGCAAGGCTCTGTGAGAACTCATTCAACAGTCTTTCTCACGAAATGCTTGATACGGCAAGTTCAATGGGTATGACCACATGGCAGCTAATAACCAAAGTGCTCATTCCAGAGAGTTTGCCTGAGATTATTTCAAATACCACTATCCTTATAATCAACCTTATAACCTACACAGCCATAGCCGGTGCTGTCGGAGCCGGAGGACTTGGTGCAATGGCCATAAACTACGGTTATCAGCGCTTCAGAGCGGATATACTTCTGTATACGGTCTCAATACTTGTTATTATCACACAACTGGTTCAGTTTGCAGGAACATTGCTGTCAAAAAGGCTGCGCAGGTAATTTGCCGGCCTATTCTGAATTTTTCGGTTACAAGCTATTCTTTTTTTTTAGCTTTCTTCCTGATATAATAAGTATGGTATGAAATTTATTTCAGCATGCAAACAGGAGGTATTTGAGATGTCTTTTGGCAAGATCATTCAGTGTGTTCCCAACTACAGCGAAGGAAAAGACCTTGAAAAAGTAGAGATGATCCTTGACTGTTTCAGAGGAAAAGAAGGAGTTAAGCTTCTTGACTACAGCAGCAATAAAGATCACAACAGAACCGTCGTGACCCTTATAGGAGAGCCGGAACCTTTAATGCAGGCAGTTATTAAATCGGTAGGTGTGGCGGCAGAACTTATAGACCTTTCAAAACATAAGGGAGAACATCCTAGGATGGGAGCAACAGACGTCATTCCTTTTATACCTATAAGAAATACAGATATGAAAGAGTGTGTAGATCTTTCAGTGAAAGTTGCAGGTGCCATATCTGAAAAATACGGCATACCGACCTTTCTTTACGAAAAATCGGCTTCTTCACCACAGAGAGCTAATCTTGCTGATATAAGAAAAGGCGAGTACGAAGGCATGTTTGAAAAAATCAAGCGACCGGAATGGAAACCGGACTTTGGTCCGGCAGTAAACCACCCCAAGGCAGGAGCAACCGTAGTTGGTGCAAGAATGCCGCTTGTGGCTTTTAATATTAATCTTAATACCAACAATCTTGATATAGCAACAAAGATAGCCAAAAATATAAGGTACATAAACGGCGGTCTGCGTTATGTGAAAGCTCTCGGAATAGATCTTAAGGAAAGAAATATTGTGCAGATCTCCATAAATATGACAGACTATACCAAAACATCCCTTTACAGGGCATATGAACTTGTAAAAATAGAAGCTCAACGTTACGGTGTGGTTCCTGTAGGAAGTGAGATCGTAGGACTCGTGCCTATGCAGGCTCTCATCGATACAGCGGAGTACTATCTGGGACTTGAGGATTTTTCAAATAATCAGATCCTCGAAACACGAATCTGGGAGTAGGTGGTACTATCAATTTCCGTGAAAGCCTCCTCATAAAAAACGCTTCTGAGATACTTACCTGTTCAGGCTTTTCAGCCAAAAAAGGCGTACAGATGAGAGATATAGGCAGGATCGAAGGAGCAGATATTCTTATAAAAAACGGCAAAATATCTTTTATAGGGAAAGTTGAAACAGATCAGCTTGATACGCAGATAAAAGTTATTGATGCTCACGGCTGCTCTGTGCTTCCGGGCTTTGTTGACTCACACACACACTTTATATTCGGCGGATACAGACAGGATGAGTTTATGGACCGTCTGCAGGGAGTACCGTACATGGAGATTATGCAAAGAGGCGGAGGTATCATAAACTCTGTAAAAGCCACGCGTAAAGCAACACATGAAGAGCTGGCCTCCACCGGAAAAAAGAGACTGGCCTCAATGCTTTCCTTCGGAGTAACTACCGTTGAGGGAAAAAGCGGATATGGTCTTGATCTGGAAACAGAGTTGAAACAGCTGCGTGTAATGAAAGAACTAAACACTGCCCAGCCTGTCGACATAGTTAGTACTTATATGGGTGCACATGCAGTTGCACCTGAGTATGAAAAGGATCCGGACAGATATATAGACTTTATCATATCCGACGTTCTGCCCAAAGTAAAAGAAGATAAACTGGCAGAGTTCTGTGATGTTTTCTGTGAAAAAAATGTCTTCAGCATAGAACAGTCAGAAAAACTTCTCAACAGCGCAAAAAAACTTGGAATGGGAATCAAAGCACATGCAGACGAAATAGTCCCCTTTGGCGGAGCAGCAATGGCTGCAAGAGTCGGAGCAACCTCTGCAGATCATCTTCTTAAAGCAAGTTTGCAGGATATAACTCTTATGTCTCAAAACAATGTAGTGGCAACACTGCTTCCCCTTACTGCCTTCAGTCTTAATGAAGAGTATGCGGATGCAAGACTTATGATTGAAAGAGACTGTGCGGTTGCTCTTGCAACAGATATGAATCCCGGCTCCTGTTTCAGCGAGTCTATACCGTTGCTTATCTCTTTGGCTGCCATACATATGAAGATGTCCATAGAAGAGATTATCATTGCCCTTACCATAAACGGCGCTGCTGCTGTGGGACGCGAGAAAAACATCGGCTCTATTGATATAGGCAAAGAAGGAGATATTCTTATTCTTGATTCTCCTTCATATAAGTTCCTTGCTTACCATATAGGCGTAAGCTCTGTTCAGACAGTTATAAAAAACGGAAAAGTAGTTTTTTCAAAAGGAGGATAAAATGCTTATTGATAAAAAAGTTTCTGAGTTTATTGATGAAGTTGCTTCAGACTCTTCCGTTCCAGGAGGAGGAAGTGTCGCTGCACTTAGCGGAGCCATCAGCGCTGCTCTCGTTTCAATGGTTTCCAACCTCACTATAGGAAAAAAAGGCTATGAAGATAAAGAAGAACATGTGAAAGGAATTCTGGTTAAGTCCGAAAAAATACGTCAAGAGCTAACCTTACTTATAGACGAGGACAGCAAGGCCTTTGAAAAGGTCATGAAAGCCTTTAAGCTTCCAAAAGACACCCAAGAACAGAAAGAATTAAGAACCAGCACAATTCAGCAGGAAACCAAAAATGCATCACTTATACCGCTTAAAGCAGCCAAAAGTGCAGCTGAAATATTTGAGCTTGCAAGATATGTCCTGCTGAACGGAAATAAAAATGCAGCTTCCGATGCCGCGGTATCTGTCATGCTTGCGCGGACAGCGGTTCTGTCAGCCTGCTATAATGTGCTTATAAATCTTTCCTCCATAAAAGATCAGGAGTTTGTTCAAAATATAAAACAGGAAGTTGTACAGCTTCAAAAAAATGCTTTGGAGACTGAAACGGAGATACTTTCATTATATACTTTCTGAAAAGAAGGTGATAGTATGGACTTTAAAGAAGTTAGCGTAAAGGATATTTCCGAAAGCGTTTTCAGGCTTTTCGACGATGAATGGACCATCATTGCCTCAGGAAACAGGGAGAAGAACAACTTTATGACCGCGAGCTGGGGCGGTATGGGCGTACTTTGGAACAAGGAAGTCTGTTTTATTTTCATAAGACCGCAGAGATATACTTATGAGTTTGTGGAAAAAAACAACTTTTTTACTCTGAACTTCTTTGACCAAACCTACAGGGGAGTTTTGGAGTTCTGCGGCACCAAATCAGGAAGAGAGTACGATAAGCTTAAAGAAACCTCTCTTTCACCTGCTTTTGATGATCCAGGATATATGTACTTTCAACAGGCCAGATTAGTTTTCATGTGCAAAAAGCTGTACTTTCAGGATATTTCTCCAAATGGTTTTATTGACTTTGATATCGATAAGACCATTTATTCAAAAAAAGACTATCACAGAATGTATGTAGGAGCTATAGAAAGAGTAATATCAAAATAAAACCCGCTCATGCGGGTTTTATTTTTCAGCAATCACCTTTATTATTTCAACAATAGCCTGAACAGCCTTTTCCATTGAAGAAACCGGAATATACTCGTATCTTCCGTGGAAGTTATGACCTCCGGTAAATATATTCGGACATGGCAGCCCCATATAAGAAAGCCTGGCTCCGTCTGTTCCGCCTCTTATAGGAACTATATGAGGCTCAATTCCGCACTGCTTGAAAGCTTTTACCGCATAATCCACAATAAACATGTTTTCCTGGATTATCTGTTTCATGTTATAGTAAGAATCACGTATATCGACCTCAACTCTGTCCTGCCCATATTTATTTTTCATTATCATAGCATTTCTCATGCATATCTGTTTTTTATACTCAAACTCCTGCCTGTCATGGTCTCTTATTATAAAATGTACTCTGGCCTGCTCAACTGTTCCGGTTATCTTGGTAACATGATAAAAGCCCTCATATTTTTCCGTATTCTGAGGAGTTTCTGCAAGAGGAAACAAAGCAAGAAGATCGGCCACCATGAGATTAGCGTTTACCATCTTGTCTTTTGACGTTCCAGGATGAACGCTTTTGCCTTTAAGGATATACTCCGCACTCGCACCGTTGAAATTTTCATACTCCAGCTCGCCCAACGGACCGCCGTCTACAGTATATGCAAAATCCGCTCCAAATGCTTTTATATCAAACTTCTCTGTTCCTCTTCCGACTTCTTCATCGGGAGTAAAACCTATTCTGACCTTACCGTGCTTTATATGAGGATTATTTATTAGATACTCAACAGCCGTTATTATTTCGGCAATCCCGGCTTTGTCATCTGCTCCAAGCAAAGTGGTTCCGTCCGTGGTTATTAATGTCTGTCCTTTATACTTTTCTATCTCAGGAAAATTGAGTGTCTTAAGGACAATATTTTGCTCTACATTCAAAACAATATCTCCGCCGCCGTACTTTATTATCATCGGCTTGACATTCTCTCCGCTTACCTCAGGTGAAGTATCCATATGGGCAATTAATCCAATCACAGGTATCTTTTCTTCAGTATTGGCGGGAAGTGTAGCCATAAGATATCCATTGTGGTCAAGAGAAATTTCAGCGAGCCCTAACTGTTCAAGCTCTTTTTTGAGAAAAACGGCCAGATCCTTCTGCCTTTGGGTACTGGGAAAAGTTGTAGAATCTTCGTCAGAAGTAGTATAAATCTTAACATATTCAAGAAATCTCTTTACCAGGTTTTCCATTTTTTCCTCCTATTTTAAGGATCCCCATACACTTTCTATCCATGATGAATTATCTTTATAAAAAAGAAGCTGCTTATAATCCTGCTTTGCGATCAAAGAACCTATACTGTATGCAAAACCTATACCGCTGTAATTCTCTGTCTTATCAGTATATACATACCCTGAAACCAGAAATTCCTTTATCTGCGGTATACTTTGAATCACATCGGTCATGACTGCTTCAAAAGAGCCCAGATAGTATACTGGCAAAAGCTCCTGCCTGGACTTGATTGAACAAAGCGATTCTTTTATGAATGACTTAAACCCGCGAAGTCTTACAGCGCTCATCGAAATATTTTTATAGCCTTTATAATATTTGGCATACGAAGAAACAAGAGCTTTTAAAAGTTCTTCATTATTTCCTATGTACTCTTTTAGAAATTCATAGTGCCATCCCTGGACATCTTCAAGAAAGGCAGAGCCTACAAAATAATCGGCCAACTCAGATACTTCATAAATTATTTCAAGACATGACATATTACAGGCATCAAATCCAACTATATCTGTATTTCTTCCACGTTTTTGCTTAAGTGATGATAAAATGCTTCTTACATCGCCTATTTTAAGAAAAGTTCCGGAAGTACTGTCCTGAACTATTGATTTCATACTCTTTACATAGCTTTCATCCAGCCAGCCGCTTCCATGATTCCAAAAGTCTAAGAACAGATCTGTGTTTTTATTTTCAGAGGCCACTTCTAAAATTATGCTCTCAGCAGCCGCACAGCTACCAGAATCAATTTCCGCTTCTCCACTGTTATATGTCTCAATCAGTCTTTCAATGCATGCATAACTTCCTTCAAACTTATAAACAGTCCACAGTCTGTCTGGTTTGCTCTTATAATCGGCAATGAAGTTAACCGTCATATTTAGGGAACTGTTTGCAACAGCATCGCATATTTCGGTAAGATCCTGCCAGATATGATCTGCCGATGATGTAAGGCTGTTATCGCCTCCTGAGTATATGACCATCTGAAAAGATGTATCACGAAAAAAAACCTTCTCTGTATGCACCTGCCCGTTTGAACTTTCATATCTGACAGTTCCGTAGTCCAACCCAGCGGCTTTTTCGTATGGAAGTAGATAAAATTTATCTTTTTTCTCAAGCTGTAAACCATTAAACTCTACATTGCTTACATCGGCACGAAAAAAAAGAGCTTTGTCATAACTGCCTTTTGGAAGATATACCGATGAAAGCTCAGACGGGAAAATAACACATCCTGAGATCATAAATACCAATACTACAATTAAAGATATCAGAATAAACTTCTTTTTCCTCATAAAGTACCCTCATGTTTTATAATAAACCGCTGCAATTCACTATAGGAAAGCTCATATCCGCTTGCTGTATATATTTTTCTGGGAGCGTAATCGGACATTTTTTTCAGGGAAAAGATGGACTGTTTGAGGTCATAACATATCAAAGGCGCTGTAATCCTGGACGGAATGCCTTTTTTCACCTGAAATTGATCGGAAAGAATAAGATCGCCATCCTTGGTAAGGACGCTTAAAGATCCGCAAGTATGACCTGGAGTATGAAATACTGTGGCAGAAATACCAAAATCGCTGAGATCATATGAATCATCAACTATAATATCCGGTTCAACTTTAATCGCTTTGGGACAACAGGACTCCCTATAGAAATACTTGGAAAATATCCTTCCTCTTATCCCTACGGGTTTATAATCGGCGGACACTCCTCTTATCATCCTGTTGGCATCCTGTCTCTGAACCAACACAGGAATACCGTACAGCTCTTTTATTTCGGAAGCTACACCATAGTTGTCGGTATGGGCATGAGTAATAACTATAAGTTTGATTTTGGCTATTTCTATCTCAAGATTCTCCAAGATGCTATAAAATTGGAGTCTCTGATTTCTATGGCATGTGTCTATAAGAATGGAACTATTTTCGTTTTTAAGCACAAAAACAGTTTTCAGTTTATTTACAGTGATTTTCACCACATTTATTTTTGACATACCCGTCTCCGTTTCTAATTATTTTAAAATTTACATGATCCTTCCTCATATTCGGCTGACAAGGCTATTATTTTTTGAAAAAAAAAGTTCTGCCTGCGAAACTTTCTGAGATCCTTCATCGCATTTATAAAGTATTGAAGATCCTGCTCCTCACAAAAAAAGATCTCATCGCTTATAAGCGTGTTTTCTCTGAATTTTTCTTGGGGTATCTTAAGGCACAACTGATATTCCGACCGTTCCACTTCAAAGCTTATACTGCTGTTACGGTCATACAGCACATAAAGGTTTTCATTAAAGTCCTGTTTTTCAAAGTTTTCATCCGAGTATACCTTTACTTCACGGTAAAGACGGCTGAGCTTTCTTGTGTTTTTGAGCCTGTTATTGGTTTTGTAAAAATTTATCTTTTTACGGTACTCCTTCCTAAGCATAGAATTATATTTCTTAATATTCTCCAGTGTCAAGAGTATCTCGCCTACTGCTTCGCAGTCAAGAATGGAAGGCATTTGTAAGAACTTGCCATCAGGAGCTATCAGTATATAAAGATCATCACAACAGACTACTTTTATACTGAAATCGCCTAAAAACTTTATGGAATAATCATTTTCCCCACCGCGCGCATACTCGTAATACCCGGTTTGGCAGTTGTATTCCCAGTTCGGAGCCTTACTCAGTATCTCCTGCTGCAAATAAAATTTAAGCATAATTTCTCCCCCGTTTTACATTCTACTTAAATTCTACCATATAAAGATACAAAAAATGATATTTTTAAATATTAAATAATTACTTCTTTATTGAAACATTTTTATGAACTCGATATAACTTAACGGTTTGCTGAAATAATAGCCCTGGATGGTATCACAGCCTATTTTTTTAAGGAAGTCTAGCTGTTCTTCATTTTCAACACCCTCAGCGATAATCTGGACATTAAGTCCTTTTGCCATAGCTACTATTGTACTTATAACCTTACGGTCCCTGTCTGTAGCACTTATCTTGTTCACAAAACTTCTGTCTATTTTGATGAAGTCTATCGGCAGGAGCGTAAGATAACTGAGGGAAGAGTAGCCTGTTCCAAAATCATCCAGCATTATTCCCATTCCACGTTTTTTAAACTCATAAAGGGTATTACGCACAACCGGAAGCTTCTGCATAGCCATACTTTCGGTTACTTCTACCGAAATAAGCTCTTTGTTGATACCGTAGCCTTCGGTTATGTGATCAAACTTTTCTATCAGATAAGGATCGCAAAGCTGCTGCATAGAAAGATTAAGACTTATCTTTACTTCTATCGAAAGCTCCTGCTTGGTCTTTATTATGTCTCTGCAGACATTATGAAGCACCTCTTCGCCTATGGCAGATATAAAGCCAGACTCCTCGGCGATATCTATAAACTTGGACGGAGGTACTATTCCCCACTGCGGATGATTCCACCTTACAAGTGCTTCTGCTTCCTTTATCTTCCAACCGGAAATATCAACTATAGGTTGATAGTAAACTAAAAACTGTTTCTCATTTATAGCTCTGCGGAGATGACTCTGCAGGAAAAGTTTTTCGGATATCTTTCTTTTCATTCTGGTCTCATAGACTTCAAAAGCATTACCGCCGGACTCTTTAGACTTATACATAGATATCTCGGCATTTTTCAGTAGCTCTCCGCAGTCGTTTCCGCCATCCGGATATGTTGTGACACCCATGCTTATACTTATAAAAAAGTCTGCATCGTTAAGCTTAAGAGGCTCAGAAAAGCTTTTTAGTATCTGCTCGGAAATATCTTTAATATCCTGGATCGAAGTTCTGTTTCTTATATAGCCAATGAACTCGTCGCCTCCCATTCTGGCAAAAGCTCCGTCCTTTTCAAAATGCTTTTTCAGCCTTTTTGAAACTTCTTTAAGAACCTCATCTCCAAAAACATGTCCGTGAACATCATTTACAAACTTGAACCTGTCAATATCCATGAGAAAAATGCTTACCTTTTCATCCGGACTTTTTTCTATCTGTTCAGAAAGGACTTTTAAAAAAAGAGTTCTGTTGGCAAGTCCTGTAAGCTGATCAAAATTTGCACTGTAGTAAAGCGCAGCTTCAGATTTCTTCTTTTGGGTAATATCGTCTCCGGTAAAAAGCTCAAGCTTTTCACCCGTAGTTCGGTCATAGACACCTGATTTTTTCCATACTATCGTCTTCACACCCGAATCTTTGCATAAAAGTGTACCCTCCATAACAGATCCGGGAAAATCAGGATCAAGAAACTTATATACTTTTTGCCCTAATACTTCGGTTTTATCGTATCCACTTACCTTTTGGGCATACTTGTTAAAAATCTGTATTCTACGCTGCTCATCTATAGCTATTATCATTATCGAAGCACTCTCTATTATGCTTTCTTTTATTTTTTTCTCATTTTCAAGCTTAATACTTAACTGACGCTTTTTGAAGCCATAAAAAAGAATTATTACTATTAAAATACATGCTGCGGCAAATATAACCAAAAAGATCAAAAAAACGTCCCTGTACTCATCAATAAACCTTCTGGGCTTACTTATCAAAACAGCATTTTCAGGAATGCTTCCCATATCCACGGAATATTTTACAAGCATATTGTAATCAAAAATATATCTGTTGAGCGTATTGGTCAAAACAGGTATCTCTCCTACATCTTTGCCCTGAAGGATCAGAAGAACCATCTGGGCAGCCTCATATGCAAGGTCATAGCCTGATATGACATAACCTCCCACAACATTTCCCTTTATAAGGAACTCCCATGGAACGTATATAGGAATATCCGAGTATGTAGATATTGTAGGCGCGATATCCTCGTAATTGACAAGCTCTCCGGTTTCGCTGCGCAGAGTAGAAATTATAATAAGCGCACTCTGCGGACCTGCCTGGCGGACATCCTGTATTACCTGCTCTATACTCATATCATTGCGGATAATAAAGTTGATTTCAGGAAAAGAAATTGATTCTTTCTCTATCTGACTTTTATTCATATAGTAGATTGAGCTGTTGTCTCCATAAACAAGGAACCTCTTGATCTGCGGTGTAAGTTTAAGTGCAATATCAATGGTTTTCTTAAAATCAATGCTCTCAACTACTCCGGTGAAACCTTTTTTTCCTTTAAGCATTTCAGGATAAAACTCATTTATTCCAAGAAAAACAACCGGCTTTTCGCCAAAAAGAACGTCCCTGTACTCAAGAAGAAAGTCAAGTGCATCATTATCAACGCAGACAATAACATCTATAACCTTTTTTGCATATTTCATAGCGTATACTTCGGCAAGCTTGGCAAAATACTCTTTGCTTATTATATTCTTGGTATCCATATACTCGTAAAAAATATCAACGGGATACTTCGAAGTATTAAGCTCTTTTTCAAGCTCTGAAAAAATTTCCTGATTCCAGCCAAGCTCAGGATGATATGAAAAAAGGACAAGAATATTTTTTTTCTGAGAGAAACATACCGAAACTGTTAATAAAAGAAAGAATAGAAAAAATAAGTTTTTATACCTCATCTTTTTGATAAATTCCTTTCGATTATAGTATACAGATCACTCATGTTGACAGGTTTAGTTATATAATCGTTCATTCCGCTTTTTATACAGCTTTGCCTGTACTCCGTCATGGCATAGGCCGTCATTGCCACAATGGGAATCTTTGCAACGGTCTGGTTTTCAGACTGCCTTATTCTCCGTGTGGTCTCATATCCATCCATATAAGGCATCTGAACATCCATAAGAACGATATCAAAACTTTTGTCTTTGAGAACCTCCAAAGCTTTCAGACCATTATCCGCCACCAATGGGTTCCATCCTCTTTTTTTCAAAATTGCACAGATAAGTTTCTGATTTATCTCATTATCCTCAACCACAAGTATATTAAGCTTGTCTTGGAAGCTTTCGACAGATAAGCTTTCAGCTTGGGATACTGGAAAAGTATTCCCCAAAACAAAGGTTATTTCATACTTTCTCAAACCGTCGGTTTTCTCTGTCCATATCTTGCCGCCCGCCTGAGAAGCAAGATCCAAACATTCGGAAAAGCAGTCCCTAACGTTAGTCCTATGATCAGCTTCATCATTTGCAGGAGATTGAATATACCGTCCTTCGGTTATTGAAAAAACAAAGTACGAATTTTCTCTGTCATGGTAGATTTTTTGTGCTTTTATGGAAAGTTCGTTACTCTCAGTGTAAAAAAGAAGCTTTTCAAGAACACAGGACAACAGAAGTCTTAATTTTACTGGGTCGCCTTCATAAATACTGTCCTGTTCCACTTCCAGAAATTCAATGCTTGTACTTATGTCTTTATTTTCAGCATTTTCAGCAAACTGTCTGTAAGCTCCGTCTAAAAGATTTTTAAGATTAAATCTGGTTTTGATCTGCCGGTCATTTTTGGTTTTTTCACAAGCTTGCCTATACATTTCATTTTTACAGGCCAGTATTTCTCTTGCACTTTCTTCTATGCGGACTATATATTCTGACTGTTCACCATCATTAAGTGTACGTCCCAGCAGATCCGCCATCGTAAGGATGGACTCCGCTTTCATTGATACTTGCCTGTCTTGTTCAAGCTGAACTGACTTTTCAATAGTATCTTCATTTACAACAGGATGATCTTGCTGTGAAGAAATACCAGAATAATCTGGATGAAAAAAACTTTGATTTTTCAAAGAAACGACTTCCATTCTCTGATCGTTGTACCAAACACTTATACAGTCCTCAAAAAGGTCATCCTGATTTTTTGTTCTCTGCCTGTATTCATTTTCAGCATCCCCTAGAGTCATTGTTTTTAAGATCTCTCTTCCTACACCTAAAAAAATTTCAGCAGCATTATTAGCATCATATATCTCATTGTTCTTTCCTTTTACAATAAGAAAAGGAATACTGCTCTGCGTGAAAAGCTTTATAAAGTTCTCTGAACTCCCTGCATTGGCAGAAATCACCTTGTTCATAAATACTATGAACATCACAATCCCTACTGCAAAGTTCACCAGTCCGCAAAACAGAACAATAATCCCTGACCATAAAGAAAAACCATCAACCCAAAAAACAAAGGATAAGTTAAAAAAGAAAAGCAAAATAAAAAAAAGCTGAAGAAGTTTTTTCTCAAATTTACCTTTATCTAAGTATTTTGCAAGTATATAAGAATTCAGCAGACAGAATATACAGGACATAAGATGAACAAGTCCGGAGGTCAGAAAGTAGGGAATACGGTATATAAAACTTAAAATAAGCCATATTAAAACAAATATCACGGGACTTATTCCAGTCTTAAACTTCTTTATATCAAAAAAATCGCATAATCCGTCGAAAATTAAAAAATAAAACATGAAAATTAAAAAAAGAGAGATAAAAGGAATGCCAGAAAAGCTTACATGAAAACTGAAAATATCAATTGAGCACTTAAAAGTAAAAAAAAGCCATGCGAAGATGAACTTACGCACAGAGCTTTTGTTATCCAGACTTTTTATGTACAAAAACATCAAAAATAAGCCCAAAGAGGCTACTATTCCCCAGATGCCGAAAGAGTAAAGCCAATCATGCATAATAATCCCTCCGCACTGTTTTGTTATTATTATATCATAAAAAGTTGTTTTATTCGTTAATTGACCATCCATAAGCAAAACAAAACCGGCCTGACGGCCGGTAAATTAAAACTGAACTTCTGGAGTTTCTTTCTTTTCTGCGGGAACCTCAAAATAATCTTTCTGTTCAAACCCCGAGGCACCGGCAACTATACTTGAAGGAAACTTCTTAATCTGCATATTGAATGCCTTTACAGAATCATTATATCTCTTTCTTGCCACCGACAATCTGTTTTCTGTACCTGACAGCTCATCCATGAGAGATATGAATACCTTGTCTGATTTAAGCTCCGGATAGTTTTCAACAACAACAAGAAGTCTGGAAAGTGCTCCGTCAAGTTCATTCGACGCATCCATCTTTTCTTTTGCGCTTGAAGCCCCGGCAAGTTTAGCCCTCGCATCCGAAACACTCTGTATAACTGTTTTTTCCTGGGCTGCAAAACCTTTTACCGTATTAACAAGGTTAGGAATGAGATCTGCCCTGCGCAGAAGCTGGTTGTCAATTTCCGACCAACTGGAAGTAACAGACTCTTCTGAACTTACTAAGGAGTTATAGGTACCGAACCACCAGAAAACTCCTATAAGAACGCCTACCTCAATCTGTATCTCATTTCCGCCTTTGGTTCCGTCAGGATCAAGAGCCAAAAGCAAAACAAGTCCGTTATCCTTGCCTTTGCTGCCTACGCCCCATTTGTTGAAGAGCTCAGTGGCCATCTCCTTGGGCGTTATATCCTGAGAAACATTTACGGTAACGATTGCTATCTGAACTCCCTTCTCTTGCTCAACTTTTTGGGCAAGACTATTCAGCTCTGCTTCTTCGGCAGGCGCAATCACATTTATAAAATCGTTGACATAATTATAATAATCAGGAACACTCCATGCACTAACCAATATCGCAGATAAAACAGCTACAATAACCAAGAACTTTTTTTTCATCCTCCACCTCATTCTGCTTTTTATTTTCAGGTTTATTATATCAGATAATGTTAAATTTATACTATACCTAAGTTTATTTTTTGTGCACAAACCTTTAATATATCAGATAGATAAAAGCTTTTTTAATACCTTTGCCTTTTTTCGTCTGTTTATAAGTTTGCATACTAGGTTTTAAAGTTATAGAATAATATTAATCACTTTTTATATATATTAACTTTAAAAATATCTCTTCAGGAGGCAAAGATGGAAAATTCTATCGACTTCAAAGAAATACTTCACCGCATACCTGTCGGATATGCTTTGCATAAGGTGCTTACCAATGAAAAAGGAAAAGTTGTGGATTACATAATTCTTGATGTCAATAAAGCTTTTGAAAGAATTATGGGAGTCAGAGCCTGTGATGTCATCGGAAAAAACAGGACTGAGCTTTTAAATGGAAAAGATGACAGTATGTTTGATTGGATAAACTTTTATGGTGAAGTGGCATTAACCGGCGGTGAGAAAGAAATACAACATTACTCAAGCTTATGGCAGAAGTGGTTCGATATAAAGGTTTTTTCTCCGGAGAAGTATTTTTTTATTACTTTTTTTACAGATGCAGATAAACTGGTCAATGAAAAGGAGTTTTTCAAAAGGCTTTTATGTTCTTTGAATGATGGAATTATAGCGTTGGATGTCCATAAAAAAATTTTGTATACTAACATGGCAGCCGGTACTTTTTCGGTTATTCTTCCAAAAGATGCTTTCGGAAAAGATATTTCAGATTTTTTCAGATTTGAACAAATTAAAGAAAAGGAAGTTTTTCTTTCTTTTATTGACAAAGCATATGAAAAAAAAGAAAGCTTTTACGCCGAGTTTACAACGGATGTACTCTCAGCTAACAACAGAAGTTTTTCACTTAATTTCGGCATATCAAGCATCTCCGATCCCCTCGGAAAGTTCATAGGTCTGAATATTATAATTAAAGACGTTACCCAACATCTGAAGTACCAGGATGATTTGCTTTATGCTTCTTTTCACGACAGTCTGACAGGTCTTTACAACCGCACTTTTTTCAATGAAAAAATAGATCAGATCGACACAGCTCAAAACCTTCCGCTTTCACTTATAATAGGAGATATTAACGGTCTGAAGCTTGCTAACGATGCCTTTGGCCATCTCGAAGGAGACCGTTTAATAGTAAATGCTGCACGGGCTATTCAGAAAGGATGCAGAAAGACCGATATCATTGTCCGCTGGGGCGGTGATGAGTTTATAGTCTTGCTTGCACAGACTCCTTTAAGCTCACTTGACCCCATTGTTAGCCGGATAAAAGAAGAATGCTTAACCCAGGAAAAAGGAAAGATAGAGCTTTCAATATCCCTAGGATATGCAACTAAAACCGAAGAATCAAAAAGCATGGATGAGCTTTTAAAATCAGCCGAAGAAGTTATGTACACCTCTAAAATACTTGAAAGCAGGAGCATAAAGAGTAAAACCATGAACCTTATAATAACCACTCTACATGAGAGAAGTCCTATGGATGCCCAGCACTCCTTAAACGTAAGCAAACTGTGTAAAATTTTCAGCAAAAAACTGGGATTGACTGAAAAAGACTGCTCAACACTTGAAATACTAGGTAATATTCATGACATAGGTAAGATAACTATAAGTGACAGTATCCTAAACAAGAAAACCTCATTGGATGAATCTGAATGGAAGGAAGTCAAGAAACACTCAGAAGTGGGATATCACATACTATCCTCGACTCATGACCTTGCCTTTCTGGCAGACTGTGTTCTTTTTCACCATGAACGCTACGATGGAAAGGGTTATCCTAAGGGAATTAAAGAAAAAGAGATACCTTTTTTCTCAAGAGTCCTGAGCATCTGTGATGCTTATGATTCAATGGTTTCAGGCAGGCCATACAAAAAATCTATGACTAAGAAACAAATCATAAAAGAGTTTGCTGACTGCTCCGGAAAACAATTTGATCCTGAACTGTGCATTTTCTTCATAGAAAAGGTTATAGAAAACCTATAGGCTGTTTCAAACGAAACAGCCTATAGTATATTTATGCTTTCTGCTTATCCTCTATACTGTCGTCTTTTTGAGAAGCTTTCTTACTCAGTACCCTCACCAGGATATAAAGTACTGGCACACAGAATAAAAGATTTAACGTTCCGCTGACCCCAAGACCATATCTGGCCGTAAAACCCATTATTATATAGCCCACAAAGCATACTCCGGCAACCAAAGTAGCATAAGGCATCTGGGTATTTACATGGTCAAGATGGTTACATCCGGCACCTGTCGAACTCATAATAGTTGTATCTGAAATCGGTGAAACGTGATCTCCATAAACTGCTCCGCCAAGAACTGCCGAAATCATAGCCATAAGCAGATCTGTCCGTCCTGTCGAAACAACCATAGGTATGGCCATCGGAATAAGAATAGCAAAAGTTCCCCAGGAAGTTCCGGTTGAGTATGCAACCAGACAGGCTATAAGAAAAAGAATTGCCGGCATGAGCTCTATAGGGAAGTTCTGCGCAGCAAGGGTTCCTATAAACTGCCCTGTCTGAAGATCATTCTTAATTATGGAGCCTATTCCCCAGGCAAGAATGAGTATGCAGTTAGCCGGAAGCATAAGCCTGAATCCTGCCCAGAAAAGCTTGGGATACTCGCCCAATGGAATCAGTTTTCTTGCAGCAAAGTACACTACCGCAAAGATAACCGATATAAGACCGCTGTAGAACAAAGCCTTGGCAGAGTTCATATTCTGAAAAGCATCAAACATGCTGTTTTCACCGCCTAAAAGCTTATAACCGCCTGTGTACAGCATAAAACCTATGAGCATAACTATAAGAAAGAGTATAGGAATTAAAAGATCTATTACCTTACCGTTTTTTGAAGGTGTAATTTCCTTATCTACTATTTTGCTGACCTCTTTTCCTCCGTTATAGAGATCGCCGAATTTTTTTGCCCTTATCTCATGTTCTCTCATCACTCCGAAATCATAACTCTTAAATGCCATAAGAACTACCATAAACATTGTCAGAAGAGCATATGAGTTAAAGACAACCGATGTAAGGAAAACATTGTACGGATTGAATGCGGCAAGCGTATCCTTTCCCACACCCGACTGGGTAAGCTGGGATATAACGTTTGCAACCCAACTTGATACAGGAGCTATTATGCAGACTGGTGCTGCGGTAGAATCGATTATATATGCAAGCTTGGCACGCGATATCCTGTGCTTGTCCGTAAGAGGCTTCATGACTGTGCCTACTGTAAGACAGTTAAAGTAATCATCCAGAAAGATTAGAACTCCCAGTATAAATGTTGCAAAACTAGCTCCTTCACGGGTTTTTATCTTTTTTATAACCCAATTTCCGTAAGCAAGCGCTCCGCCAGCCCTGTTGACAAGTGCCACCAGTATTCCAAGAAAAATAAGGAAGAACAGAATGAAAAGATTCCAGCTGTTGTTGAAATTTTCCCACGAAGAAAAATTTTTCAGCTCAAGATTATCCCAGAAAATGGTTACAATCTTCCCTATTGCTGAAATGATATCCCCGTGGGTAAAGATAAGCGCCCCCACTGCTATACCGGCAAAAAGTGAGATATATACCTTTTTGGTTATAAGAGCAAGCCCTATAGCTAAAACCGGTGGAATCAGCGACCAATATCCAAACTCCATGATGCACCTCCCATTAAATTAAAAAATTCTCCCTTGTGAGGAGAATTATCATATAAAAATCAAAACCCTCTTTTCGAGGGAGAGATTTCTGTGAGTGATTTGATAGATTTACTATAAAATCATCCATTTGACGGCTCTCCACTATAAGTGACAGTTATACGGGTATTTCCCGCATACCCAGAAGTATAAAAAGAGTCTTTTTTATACCCTTCGGCGGCCTTGCCTTTCCCCAGCATATTAAGACTCGTTTGTGTGCAGGGTACTATTCTGTGCCGCTCCTCCGTAATTAATTATTAACTTTGTTATATTATTTTAACTTAAAACTATTGCTTCTTAATTAAAAAGTAATTACAAAAACCACATTTTCATATTTTACTTTTGGTTTTTTTCAAAATCATAACAAGCACGCTCATGCTGACAAGAATCATACCGAATATCTTTAGCGCATTTGGTTTTTCTCCAAGAAAAGCCAGAGCCATGATACTAGAAATAACAGGCTTGAGCATGTATGAAAAAGAACTGACCGAGGCATCAAGTATCTCAAGCGCCTTGAAAAAGGTAATATACGCCAGACCTGTGACAAAAAAACTCACATAGACCAGCATAAGTATTACCTGAAGATTCACTTCAAAGACAAAAGGACTGATACCGCAAGCTTTAAGGATAAAATAATACGGTATCGATGAAAAAAGAAATGAAAGCGGCGCAAATACAGTTGAAGGAATATCTTTTATATACTTTTTACTCATAACTGTATAAAAACCGAACGAAAACGCCGAAAGCAATCCGAAAATTATTCCTTTAACAGAATCTCCCACACTCTTGGAAAGTATTATAGTAATAAGTCCTGCAACACCTATAACTAACGAAAGAATCTTTTGGGCGGTAATTTTTTCTCCAAGTACGAGCCAAGCAATCAAAACCACAAAAACAGGGTTTGAGCTAACCAGTATGGCGGCCGTAGAAGCATTTGAATACTTTACCGCAAGCTGCAGAAATGCCATTGCAATCAATGAGTTTAGCGCTCCGACACCCATCAGCAGAAAAAATCTGCCTGCAGTAAGTTTAAACTTTTTTATTTCACCGGTGACGAAAGGAAAAATTAAAAGTATCAGCCCGCCGAAAAAGAATCTGAGGAAGGTAATCTGAAAAGGATTAAAAACAGAAGAGAATGGTTTGGTGGCTACTTCAATCGTACTGAAAAAAAATATGGTTACAAAAAGATATATCCAGCCTTTGACAGTTTTTTTCAAGGTAATCCTCCGACTTATGTGATAATACACAAAATTTTGATCTATTTTAAAAAGATTATTTTGTTCTCCGTGATAGAATTGTCTCAGATCTCATAAGGAGGAATTCAAATGTTAAACGGCGCTCTTGTCATAGTAATTGCGATAGTGGCGTACTATTTTATTATTTTTTCTAAGAAGGTGAAAAAATCTGTCACCACCCTTTTACTGTCTATTATACTTTATATCTTCAATCCTGTAAATACCCTGACATTGGAAAACATCGGAAAGATCATCAGCTTTGAAACTCTGGGCATACTTTTTGGGATGATGATAATAGTTGAATTCCTTAAGGAAAGCGGTTTTTTTACTTTTTCGGCAGTATGGGTTATAAAAGCAAGTAAAGCAAAGTTTTGGGCGGCTTTGTTTTCACTCATGCTCATTACCGCTCTGTTTTCAGCTTTTCTTGACAACCTTATAACCATCCTTTTCATATCTCCTATAATCTTTCTTATTACCGACACGCTGGAGATAGATGCTGCTCCGTTTATCATGCTTACTATATTCATAGACAATATCGGCGGGATGTCAACGCTTATCGGAAGTCCTCTTAATATTGTACTGGGCAGCATAAGCAGACTTGATTTTACGCAGTTTATGAAGATAATGTCGGTGATAGCCTTTATTACTTTTATCTCCACATTCACCGTTTTCAGAAAAAAATATACAAAAGCTCAAACAGCGGAGTTTTCAGAAAAACTCAAACGGCTGGGAAATATGAAGCCGGAGAAAGCCATAACAAATAAAAAGCTTCTTATAATATCTATTATAGTATTTGCATTGGTTCTGACAGGTTTCATTTTCAGCTCTGCCATAAAGATCAATTCTGCTCTTATAGCGGTATTTGGTGGATTAATCCTTCTGTTTGTCTTTAATCACGATTTTGCATCCTTTTCCTCTAGGATAGACTGGGATACAATGTTCTTCTATGCAGGTCTTTTCAGTATTTCATACGCACTGGATAAAATAGGCGTCACTCAGTCGATAGCATGGATTTTTAAACCGCTTATAGGCGCTCCTGTGGTTCTGATGCTTTGCTTCATGTGGCTATCGGCCTTTGTCATACCTTTTTTAAGCGCCGTACCAGGAACACTTCTTTTGGCACCTGTAGTAAGAATTCTTATAGGCTACGGGGCACCCACAGAATTATGGTATGCATACGCAGTAGGGGCAAATCTCGGAAGCAACTTCACACCCTTAGGTGCTGTTCAAAATATCGTCGGAGTTTCACTGCTAGAAAAACACGGCGGAAAAAGCCTTTCGTTCAGCCAGTTTATGAATTACTCCAAAAAAACATTTTTTGTTTCACTGATCTTAGGAACATTTTTTGTTCTTGGCCTTTATTTTGTAAAGTTCTAATTTTTTTGATTTTTATCAAAAGAGGGAGGGAAAAATGTATAACTCACGCAACGGTTCTCTTTGGGTTTCTTTAGTACTTATTTTCCTTGGAGTCACTATTCTTCTTGGAGTTATCTTTCCGGGAATGAAGGTATGGGCTTTAATATGGCCTCTGTTCATACTTATACCAGGTATCGCCTTTGAATTGAGCTTTTTCCAGAGACCTACCCCGATACGTGCTGGACTGCTTGTCCCTGGAGGTATCTTATGCACTATAGGCTTGCTTTTTCTTTTCCTTGGGTTTACAGACTACTCCTATATGGCTTTTTTATGGCCTGTTTTTATACTGGCACCTGCAGTCGGACTTTTCCAGCTTTATCTGTTCGGTATGAGAATACCTGCTCTTATGATACCGGTAAGCATTCTCAGTATTATTTCCGCATTTTTTTTCATGCTGAGCATGAGTTCAACAGCACCAGGAGCGCTTGTATTCGGAGCATTTCTTATTTTTATAGGAATAATAATACTTTCTGGAGTCTTCAGGAAAAAGTATTGAGACTGACTTCAGAATGAATTATTCTGACAGCTATATCTACAATATGCGGGTCAAACTGCTTGGCAGATTCTTTTTTCAGCTCTGCAACCGCTTCATCGATACTTACCGCTCTGCGGTAGGATCGGTTGTTTGTCATAGCATCAAAAGCATCTGCTACAGCTATTATTCTTGAAAATACAGGAATCTCACCTTCACGAAGTCCTTTTGGATAACCTCTGCCGTCATAACGCTCATGGTGATAAAGGACTATTTCGGCGATATCTTTAAGACCTTGATTCCTGTTAAAAAATTCATATCCGTAAACAGGATGCTTCTTTATCTCATCGTATTCATCAACAGTTAGTTTGGCAGGCTTGTTAAGTATACCCACCGATATGAGGATTTTACCTATATCGTGAACCAGACCTGCCCAGTATATTTTTTCGCATTCACTTTCGGCATATCCCATTTCTGCGGCAATACTTCTGGAGAGAACCGCAACATTCTTAGAATGGCCTTTAGTGTACGGATCATGCATATCAAGTATATTAAGCACAGCTGATATTACTTCCTCCTGAACTCTGTTCTTCATAGACAAAAAGTTCTTGTATGCCATGAAGGAAGCTGCAATATTCGCAAAGCTCCGGAGAGCTTTTTTTGATTCCTCTGTAAAAAAATACGGGTTGTTTTCTCCTATATCAAGCGATATGTTTCCCGCAATTCTGTTTTCAATCTCCATAGATACTATCATAGATTCTTTTACCCTGACGGAAGCTTCATTGATCTTTTCGAAAAGTTCCTTCGGAAGTATTTTTCTGTTTTCCTCAAATATATGATTTACTATTTTTATATCACGGGCATCTATCATATATTCAGCCTTAAGATCAAGTTCCCTGAGCTTTTCAATATCATGCCCCACAGCAGAAACAAAGCACCATCTGTCCTCATCTACCAAGGATATGCTTCCGTAATCTGCCTCAGGCACTATTTTGAAAGAAGCCTTCAGAAGCTCGTCAAAAAAAGTCTGCTCACTCAGACCTTTCTTGAATATGGTCTTGGAAGAAATATCTATAAGTGTCTGAAGCTTAAGTGTAAGGTCCTCGGTATGCCTGTACGCCGTCTGAAGTTCAATATTTTTCGTCTGGATCTCTCTTGTGCGTCTGCGCAGCTTTATAAAAAGTATCATCAGAAACACAATCATCACCAAAAGAACAGCAAATACAGCCATAAATATGCCGTTATATATATCCTTCATTCTGGAGTAGTTATACAGATCTTCTCCAAACCATTTTTTGTATATTTTGTCAAAGGTACCGTCTTTTTTTATTCTTGAAAGTGCTTGGTTAAGCTCTTTAAGAAGTTCTTTATTACCCTTTTTTACGGCAAAAGCATAGTAATTTGAGTCCAGGCGGTCTGTCAACACCAGCTTTTTCCCTGCATCCTGCGCATTTATAAAATACTGTGCCGCATTGTAATCTCCTACTACAAGGACATCGGCACTTTCGTTGAGAAGATACTCAAGGGCCGTTTTATAGTCAGGAGCCTTCAAAATGTTTTTATATCCGTTTTTCACAAGCCAATCATGTGAAGCTGTACTCTCTTCAACGGCAGCTATCAGCTCTGTACTGTCTTTGATCGACCTTATAGCTGAACCATACCGTGTAAAAACCACCATATCCATTTTCAGGTACGGATCACCAAAATCAAAGTTTCTTAGGCGGTTTTCAGATACTTTCATTCCCATTAGAAAATCGGCTTTTCCCGAAAGCACTTCCTCCTGTGCCTGAGTCCAGTCTTTCAGCTGTATATCAAACATTCTGCCGGTTTCATTAGATAAAGAAAACATCAGATCGACTAAAAACCCATCAATCTGACCGTCTTCATTTAAAAATTCATACGGTGGAAAGTTTTTATCCCCAAGAACTCTTAACTGTTCACTTGAAAAAATATTGCAGTTTATTAAAAAAAGAGTAATTCCGAGTATGATATATTTTTTCATAATCTCACCCAATATTAAACATACATATAATATTATTTATTATATTATACATCAATGTAACTAATAAAAATAGAGTGGAAATTATCATTTTTAACTGATTATCATTGTTTAAAAAAGACCTTTATCTTTTTAATATATCTTTTTAAACTTTTTGCAACTATTAAAAATTCTTATAAGATAATTATTTTATCTTCAGCAGGAGGAATTTTATGACCAAAAGTGAGCTTGACAGAATTTTTGAAGATCAGAAACGTTTTTTTGAAACCGGTTATACTAAAGATGTGAAAAATAGAGTAGAACTGCTTTCTAAGCTAAAAAAGAAAGTATCTGACTCCGAAGATCTTATATGCTCAGCTCTTGAAAAAGATCTTGGAAAAAGCAGGACAGAAACCTTTCTTACAGAAACCTATATGCTCATGACAGAAATAAATTATTTTATGAAAAACATACCTGCTCTTTGCGCACCAAAGAAAGTAAAAACTCCTCTCTCGGCTTTTCCCGGCAAAAGCCTAATATTTGCTGAACCTTACGGTAATGTTCTTATTATATCTCCCTGGAACTATCCACTGCAGCTTGCGCTTGCTCCTCTTGTTGGAGCTGTTGCAGCAGGCAACTGCGTTATACTTAAACCTTCGGAATACGCACCGCACACAGCGGCTGCACTGGAAAAAATTATTTCCGGAGTATTTCTCAAAGAGCATGTATGCACAGTCTGCGGTGGCATTGAGGAAACCTCATATCTTCTGGAAAAACCAAACGATTATATCTTTTTTACCGGCAGCCCTCAGATAGGAAAAGTTGTAATGGAAAAAGCAGCTCTGAATCTTACTCCGCTGACTCTTGAACTGGGCGGGAAAAGCCCCTGCATAGTAGACCGTACAGCCGATATTGCCCTGAGTGCCAAACGGATCGCATGGGGAAAGTTTATAAATGCCGGTCAGACCTGTGTGGCTCCTGATTATATTCTGATAGAAGAAGAAATAAAAGAACAGTTTATAAAAGAACTTGTAAAGTATATAGAACTTTTTTATGCTTCTGTGGATAAAGACCATCCAAATGGCTATGCACAACTTCCCAGAATCATAAACGAAAAACATTTCTCACGATTAGAAGGATACATTAAAAATCAGAAGGTTATCTATGGCGGTATCTGTGAACGCGAAAAACTTTTTATATCGCCTACAGTCATAGAAAATCCTTCTCTTGACTCCCCTGTAATGCAAAATGAAATCTTTGGACCTATTCTACCTATAATAGAAGTAGCCAACAGAGAAAAAGCCAGAGAAATAATACAGAAGTACCCAAAACCTCTTGCATTGTATATTTTCTCAAACGATCCTGAGTTTGTATCAACATCGGTCAATACTATTTCAAGCGGCGGAGCCTGCATAAACGACACTATATCGCATATTACTTCAGAGTATCTGCCCTTTGGCGGAGTAGGAAACAGCGGGATGGGAAGCTACCATGGCAAGAGCTCCTTTGATACCTTTACCCATTATAAGAGCGTGCTTTTCAAGGGAAAGTTCGATATAAAAGAAAAGTATCCTCCTTATAGCGAAAAATTTTTACTTAACCTAATTAAAAAGACCGTATCCAAGTAAGAAAAAAGAAAACTCCCCATATGAAGGGGAGTTTTTTATTCTGTCTGAAGGGTTATGCTAAACTGAAAACCATCTTTATACTTAACGCTCATTTCAACCGGAATCCTGAAAACTCCGCCAAAAGAAAAAGGAAGCTCAAAGCCAGCTTTTATAGTATGATTAACTTTTTTAAAATCATCTACCGTCAGAAAATAATCTAAAAAAACATACGCATCATTCAGATATATGAACTGAGCAATATCAAAGTTCATATCTTTCATCAAAGAAACTTTTATCTTCTCGTTCAGATAAACTTTCTGGTCAAAGCTGCCAAATACCGTATCGGGATTGACTCTTCCCATCTCATCACCATAGGCATAGCCTAAGCTAGAATAGAAGGTAGCGCTTGCAGCCTGATTGATACTTCCGGCTTGAAACTCATAATTGAACTTTTCAAAGTCTGTTGAAAACCTGCTGTCAAAAAAGCATCCGTTTTCTTCAAGCCTGTTTGAAACGGTTGTATCATAGCGAAAATCTGCAAAGTTGTACCAAAGCTTGCTAAACTTATTGTAGTGCCCCAAGTTAACGGAAAAAAGATTTTTATATTCCTTCAAAAAATAGTTTTTGAAATCAATCCTGAAGGAATCGTCTATTATGTAGTCAAAGCTGATTCTGCTGTTTTCGAACGGAAAGTAATAAAGCTTTCCGTTGATAAAAGTATCAAGGCTGAAATCATACTTCACAATTTCCCCGGCAGAAAGCCTGAAATCCCCAAATTCAGAGTAGATAAAAGCTCTCATCATCATGTTTTCTTTCAGGACGGGAGAAATTTTAAATGTATAATAAAAATCACGCGGCCTGTATATGGACTCGGTTTTGAAATCTGTATATATCTTCTTGTAATCTATCTCCTTAGGCTCAATACTGTTCTTTTCTATAGAATACTGAGAAAATATATCGTTGTTCTTTACCCATTCCTTTCCTTCAATATAGCCTATGTCGTAAAGCTCTATGGCTTTTGAAAAATTTTTGGGATCTATCTCACTACTGACATCCATATTGAATATGTGGTCATAGTCTATCTTATCTGCCGAATAAAGATTATTGGCATAAAAACCCCCAATATCTATAAGAAGGTAGGCTATATTTATAATACTGCTGTAATCCCTGCTGGTTACAATTCTGGGATTGGGCGTGATACGCATCAGAAACGTCTTGTCAGTTCCAAAACGGTCTTTAGGATACTTAACCATAAGATCTTTCGGCCCTATATCAGAGTAAGAACCATCAGGATAACGTATCACCTCAAAAAAAACTTCAAGGGCTGTAGATGCCCCAAGTGCTTTTAAAGCATCTCCCTCAGAAATATACTTGTCTTCCCACGTATTAAGGTTGAGTACCCCAAGATGAAGCGGATATTTAAACTGATCAAAACTCTTCACCCCGCTGACCGCATAGACCAGATCCATAAGCCTCTGAGAGTTAACGAATCCTCCGTTAAGAGGAAAGGAAAGATCAAACATCTCTTCAAAATCTATGATTTTAAAAACTTCATAAACAGATTTTGGTTCTATCCCTGCGGCCATAAAGTATCCGGGAAATCCCCCCATGGATGTGGTGTAATACTCCTGCGGAAAAAAGCCTTCTTCCACCAGCGCCTGCAAAAATCCCATAGATTTGAATACATAAGCGGCACCGCCTGCGATGGTCAGACCGTAACTCTGTGCGAAAGATGAAAATGAAATGATTATAAGCATTATAAGAACTAATAGTTTTTTCATTAAAATACCTCTGTTTTATAGATAAACCGTTTACTACACTCTTCTTTAATTATACACTTGTATGTTACATCTGATTTAATTTCATGAAAAACTTTTTAAACAGGCAGAAAGATATGTTCTGTTGATAATGCTCTGTTGATAATTTTTTGTAGACACGCAAATGTTTCTTAAAAGAAATTCATGTGTAACATTAGAAGTTTTATATATTCTGGGGAAGAACTCTCTTTGAGAGGGTTGAAAAGATCGTTTTCAACAAAAAATACAAAAGTTCAACAAAAATTGCAACTGCTGTGCAGAATATAGTGAACATACATACACTTCGGCCAACTTGTCTTGTTTTCTTACTATGACTCAAAAAGTCCTCCCTGAAGGAGGACTTTTACTATCTTTTACAGTTGTTCAGGATTCATGGTATTTTATATCAATAAACTCATTCATTACAGTTTCATAGTAGCCGCCATATACCTTGTAACGATAAGCATCCCCGGATTTTTCAACCATACCGTCATTCTGGGAAAAGAGTTCTTCAAACTGGGGAAACAAGCTGTCAAATATTCCCAAAATATTTGAACCCAATGAGTGGCCGCTGTGGGTTACAAGCTTACCGTCAACCGAAGAGTCATCGATTATCTTAAGCAGGTTATCTATTCCTCTTTCTGACAGAAGCTTGCTGTACTGCATTTTTTTGTCGGCCGGAACCATTATATCATCAATACCGCTGAGCATAACAACTTTGGCCTGTGAAGAAAAAAATGCTCCGGCATGAGCAGGCTTCTTATTTCTATCTGCTGCGGTGAGACCTCTTCATACACCGAATCAGTCTTCATGCTTATAAAGTAATTGGGCAGAAACGCTTTACAGTACCTTCCGTTAAGTATCCTTTCTTCGTCTATCCCTACCAAAGCGCTTATATCTATTATTCCCTTAACAGATTTAGGCAGAAACTTCATGACCATATGGGACAGATAACTTCCCAGAGAGCTTCCCAGAAGATATATTCTTTTTGAATTTATTAAGTAAGTACGCATGAGATAGTACAGTCCGTTGGCTATATCCAGCGACTGGCAGAACCCGTAGTCTACATAATCGTCCCTTTCCTGAGAATCAGAAAGGAGATCAAACTTCTCATCCAAAAACAGATCGTTGCTCAGGTCTATGCACTTGTCAGGCTTAGTAAACTTTTTTACATCTTCCAGAGTTATTTTGGATCTTTCAGCATTGAAAATCAGCTTTCGGTTCAAACTGGCCTCAACCCCCATATAAGCGGCGGTAAATGTTACAACGTTAAATCTTTCTGCATATGACTTTCTCATCTTTTTAAAAAAACATTTTCCGGATTAAGACAGTATCCGGTGTGAATTCCCATTAAACCAGTTTTTTCATTTATCCCTGAATCAGGAATATAATAATAAAGGTTGAAAAATCTATCTTTTTGATACAAAAGGTTTCTTTCAGCAAGTTCATGCCCTGCAGATCTTATTCTGATAACCGTTTCAGCCATCTTTCCTTACCTTCTGCATAAAAAGTTTTTCAAGTCCGCCGATACTGTCTATAGACGTCGAAAGCTCCAACATATCAAATTCAATTTCATACTTTTCTTCAAGAAGGCCTATAAACTCCCAGAAGCTTAAAGAGTCTATGTTAAGCTCTAAAATTTTTTTGTTTATAGTAGTTTCATCGATCTCTAAAGAAAAAAATTTTTTAAACTCATTCCTGAATAAGTCCATGGGCTATCCTCCTTAACTCATTTCTTTTTATCTTTCCGCTTTCTGTCTTGGGAAGAACCTCTATCTTTACAACCTTATACGGAATCATTGAAGGCATAAGGTTTTCTGCAACAACTTTTTTTATTTGTGCTTCCAAACTCTCTGATGCACAAGACCCATCAGATAAAGACTTTTCGTCCGAAGATATAAAAAGCACTATCTTTTTATCCGCCGGATGTTCTCCATCCTTCGGATATGATCTATCCGCCGATACGGCGCAGCATTCATTTATACTTCCAAATTTTTTCATTACCAGCGATTCAATTTCATCGGGGGATATAAGCTCCCCGGCAATGACTATGATATCATCTGCCCGCGAAACATACTGTATATTATACTCTTGAGAATCTTTAGCCTCGGGTATAATTCTCACAAGGTCTCCTGTTTTATAGTAATCGCCTATAAATTTTTTTCTCGCATTTTCATCGGCTTTATAGTATTCTTTCATTATACTTGGATGTGTCCTGCGGTTTACCAGCAGCTCCCCTGTCATTTCTGCAAGAGGCATCCGCAGAATACTCTGTATCGGTACTATACTATCGTCATTAAGCAGTGCTATATCGACAAAGTCAAGCGGTTTGCCTATATAATCTTGAACAATCATGGTTCCTAATGGAAATGAAGTTTGAGCTTTTACCCTGCCGCTGATACTTATACAGCCAAGCTCTGTCTGCCACCATGTGTCGGTAATTTCATACCCAAGCTCCAAGTACTTTTTTTTGGTCTCTATGGGCAGCTTCTCTCCTACCGTATATACTTGCTTTATATTGGTCTCATATTTTCTGAAAAACCGGTAAGCTATGTTAAGAAAACTCGGAGAAGTATAGATCACCTCAATATTCCACTCCCTGAACCTGCTCAGAGCCTTCATAAGCCTGAACCCGTTCATGTTCTTAACAATAAATAAGTTCAGGTCTGAAATAAGAGGCATGAATACTCCGTAATAAAATCCCGTAACCCATCCAAAATCAGCCGTACAAAGGTAGTTAGTCCCGGCTTTGATATCAAAGACCTTCTCAATAGACATTTTCAGACCATTAAGATCTTTTGCAGAGTGCGGAACCATCTTAGGCATTCCTGTAGTCCCCGAAGTAAAATGTATAAATGCCAGATCCGGCGTGGAGGTGATCACAACATCCTCTCGTGAAACAATAGGTATGTCGGAACTTAAAAGACTTTCAGCCTTTATTTCACGAATTTTATTAAGTTTGAAGCTTATACTGCGCCATGAAATAATATAATCCGGATTAAGAAGTGAAGTGAACCCCTTTAGTTAGACAAAATCTGACGAAAGGGGTTTTGTTATGTCAAGAAAAAGAAAGTATTCGGATGAGTTTAGACTAATGTTAGTTGATGAGTATCTCTCCGGTAAAAATGGAGGATTTAAAACTATTGCAAAGAAATATGGTATAAATCACTCCATTGTTGAACGGTGGGTTCATCTTTATGAAACTCATGGTTCTGAAGGCTTATGTAGTTCTTTAGGAAGATATAGTGGAAAATTTAAAATCTATGTTGTAGAATATATGCACATGAAAGAAATGTCATTAAAAGAAACAGCTAACTATTTCTGTATTCCCAGTGACTCTACAGTGGCAAAATGGGAGCACATATATTATGAAGAAGGACCACAAGCCCTTCTGAAGGAAAGACGAGGTCGAAAAAGCATGATAAAGAAGAAAAAACTTAAGCCAAAGAAAAATGTCAATGAGAACGAAGATCT
>JAKJGQ010000050.1 GCA_022704305.1 Thermotogae bacterium
TCCACTGTAATAGGTCTTTTTATAGGTTCTATTGCAGCATATTTTGGTGGATGGCTGGATGAAGTCTTGATGAGAGTAACAGACATGTTTATGTCTATTCCATTTACTCTTTCGGCTATGGTTCTTACTACTATACTCGGTACCGGATTAAGTAAGGTCATGATTGCCATGATTGTCTTTGGCTGGATGGCAACAGCAAGACTTATACGCGGAAGTATTCTTCAGGCAAAAACCGAACAGTATGTTCTTGCTGCTAAAGCTTTAGGTGTACCCGATTGGAAAATAATTATTGCCCATATACTTCCTAACACTATTTTCCCTGTATTGGTGCAGGCATCCATGAGAATAGGTTCAATGGTAATAACCGCTTCGGCGCTTAGCTTCCTTGGAGTAGGAGCACCGGCAGGTTATGCAGACTGGGGATCTATACTTACCTATGCAAGAGATTGGATGCTGGGAGGCGGAAGAGGCGCTATGCAATACTGGTATACTATAGTCTTCCCAGGAACGGCAATGGTTCTCTTTGTACTCGCATGGAACCTTGTTGGAGACGCACTTAGAGATATTTTTGATCCTAAGCTTAGGATGTAATGAGAGGAGGAATATTGTGGCTATTGAAAATAAAGAACCTTTATTATCTGTTAAAAATCTTAAAACATACTTTAAAACCGAAGACGGACTAGTAAAAGCTGTCAATGGAATTAACTTTAATCTTTATCCCGGAGAAACCCTGGCTATAGTAGGAGAATCCGGTTCCGGAAAGTCTGTATGCTCTCTCAGCATCATGAGACTTTTGGATCAAAACGGTTTTATCAGTGAAGGCGAAATACTTTACAAAGGAAAAGATATTGTAAAAATTTCCGAAGCTGAGATGCGTACTGTTCGAGGAAAAGAAATTGCTATGATATTTCAGGAACCTATGACCGCTTTAAATCCGGTTTATACGATAGGCTTTCAGATAATTGAAGCTATAAAGCTTCATCTTAAAATGAACGAGAAAGATGCAAAAGACAGGGCTGTGGATCTACTGCGAAAAGTAGGAATCCCAGAACCGGAAAAAAGAGTTGACCAGTATCCTCATGAGCTTTCAGGAGGTATGAGGCAAAGGGCAATGATTGCTATGGCGCTTTCATGCAATCCTTCTATTCTTATTGCCGATGAACCCACCACCGCATTGGACGTTACTATTCAAGCACAGATTCTTGAGCTCATGAAGGAGCTCCAAAAAGAACTGGGAATGGCCATAATTTTTATTACCCATGATCTGGGAGTTGTTGCTGAGATGTCAGACAGAGCCATTGTAATGTATGGAGGAGAGGTTGTTGAAAGAGGAGATATTACAACTGTTTTTAAAAACCCAATGAATCCTTACACATGGGGACTTATGAGTTCTATTCCAAGAATAGATAAAGATGTGGATGTCCTTTGGACCATACCTGGAGTTGTTCCTAGTCCTCTTAACTTTCCAAAAGGCTGCAAGTTTTCAAACAGATGTTTCCTTGCAGATGAAAAATGTTCGAAAGAAAATCCTGAGCTTATAAGTATCGAAGGAGAACATTCTTCCAGATGCTGGCATATTGATAAACTTGTGGCCGAGATCAAAAAGGTCAGAGCAGGTGAAAACTAATGGATGAGAAAAAAATACTTTTAAATGTGGAAAATCTTAAGAAGTACTTCCCTGTAAGAGCGGGAGTGTTTAAGAAAGTGGTTGCACAGGTAAAAGCTGTAGATAATATCTCATTTAAAGTCTTTGAAGGAGAAACCTTAGGTCTGGTTGGAGAGTCAGGATGCGGTAAAAGCACCGCTGGGATGAGTATATTACGGCTTATTGATCCAACAGCCGGAAGAATATTTCTTGAAGGAAACGATACAACATCATGGTTTATGTCTTCCATGAAGGCAAAAAAGTATATTAAAACTACTTATTGTGATAGATTTGACGCTCTTGTCGCAAAAAATTCTAACCAAGAAGCTATTATAAACAATCTTGATAATCCTGTTGATAAAAAATACGCCCAAATTTATTTTAAAGATGGCTATGCAAAGCTTTGCGATGAAATAATGGGTGGAATAAATGCTAAAAGAAAATGGTTCAGAAAGGAAGCACAGATTATTTTTCAGGATCCTTACTCCTCACTCAATCCACGCATGAGAGTAAATACGATTGTTGGAGAAGGTCTGCTCACTCATAACCTTGCTAAATCAAGTGAGATAAATGGAATAGTATCTGATCTTCTTGAAAAAGTTGGTCTATCAAAAGACTATATATATCGCTATCCACATCAGTTCTCAGGCGGACAGCGGCAGAGGATCGGAATTGCAAGAGCTTTGGCTCTTAAACCCAAACTTATTGTATCTGATGAAGCAGTTTCCGCTCTTGACGTTTCTGTAAGATCACAGATTCTTAATCTTCTTGCCGATCTTCAGAAAGAGTTTAAGCTTACTTATGTTTTTATCGCACATGACCTTGCCGTTGTAAAACACATAAGCAGCAGGATCGCCGTAATGTATCTGGGTAAGATTGTAGAACTCACTGACAGATCAAGCCTTTTCGATGATCCTATGCATCCATACTCTGTTTCGCTTATGTCTGCAATACCGATTCCTGATCCTCAGGTTAAAAAATCCAGGATAATTTTAAAAGGAGATGTTCCTAGTCCTCTGAGGCCGCCTAGTGGGTGTAGATTCCATCCCAGATGCCCCATTGCCAAAGATATTTGTTCAAAAGAAGAACCCATGTTAATGGAAATCAAGCCCGGACATTTTTCCGCTTGCCATTTTCCTGGAACTTTTAGAGGCTGAAATTACTTTAAGATAATAAAATCGGACACTTCAATGAAGTGTCCGATTTTATTATTCTCCGAAAATATTTGAAATATAGCTGTTTAACTCTTTTATCCCATCTCTGGTTTCAGAAGACGTTGGAAAGTACAGATATTCTCCGTAAAACGAAAGCTGTGACTTGATAGTTTCAATCATTTTCAACTGCTGGCTTCTGCTTAGCTTGTCAGATTTGGTAAGAATCAATGAAAACGGGACCCTTATATCTTTAAGCCATTGTACCATAGAAATATCGTTTGTCTGAACCTCATGCCTGTGGTCTATAAGCAAAAAAACCATCTGAAGAGATTTACGTTCATAAAAATACTCTGTAAGAAAAGTATTCCATTTCTCTTTCTCTTCTTTTGAAACTCTAGCATAACCGTATCCTGGCAGATCCACAAAATAATACTTCTGATCTATCAAAAAATAGTTTATTGCTCTTGTTTTTCCCGGAACCTGGCTTACCTTGGCAATCTGAATACCCAAAAGCGCATTAAGAAGACTTGATTTGCCAACGTTTGACCGCCCAGCAAAAGCAATTTCTCCACTAAGAGGTTGTGGATAATCATTTTTTGAAAAAACCGATTTTATGAATTCAACCTTCCTTGCCTGCATCTTTAATACCTCCTATCAAAGCTATTTCAAGCACCTGTTCAATATCATGCACAAAGTGCAGTTTCATTCTCTTAATAACTTCTGGAGGCAGTTTTTCAACATCTTTTTGATTTGAAAACGGAAGAAGAATCTCATATATGCCTGCACGATATGCAGATAAAAGTTTTTCCTTTATACCTCCAACTGCAAGCACTTTTCCTCTAAGACTTATCTCTCCTGTCATTGCTATATCATTTCTGACTTTTTTATTACTTATTGCAGAAACCAAGGCTGTTGTAAGTGTAACTCCGGCCGAAGGACCGTCCTTGGGAACAGCTCCTTCAGGAAGATGAATATGAAAGTCATTCTTTTCAAAGTACTTTTCATCTACAATATTAGTAGTACTTAAAATTCTACGGCATAGGCTAAGAGAAATTTTAGCTGATTCCTGCATCACTTCTCCCAGTTTACCTGTAAGAATAAGATTTCCTTTACCAGGAAAAGTAAGTGCTTCAACGTTTAAAATGCTTCCGCCGTAAGCAGTCCACGCAAGGCCTGTAACAAGTCCGCTTTCAGATCTTCCGTTTTTTTCGGATTCAAAAAATGGAGGAGTACCCAGATACTCTTTAAGTTCTTCTTCCTTGACTACTACTTTTTTTCGATTTTTAACGTACTTTACGGCTACTTTTCTCATCAGCCGTGAAATTGTTCTTTCCAGATCCCTTACTCCGGCTTCTCTAGTGTACATTGATATTAGAGTTTTAAGTGCGTTAGGGGTTAGCTGTACATCCTCTGCTTTAAGCCCGTTTTGAGGGAGGACATTTTTTATTATATGATTCTTTGCAATATTATATTTTTCAAAATCTGTATAACCTGCAATTTCAAGAAGTTCCATTCTATCAAGCAAAGCTGGTGGAATTGTATGTACAACATTGGCAGTAGCTACAAAGATTACCTTTGAAAGGTCAAAAGGAATCTCAAGATAGTTATCAGAAAAGGTTGCATTCTGACCTGGGTCAAGAACTTCCAGAAGTGCTGCAGCAGGATCACCCTGATAAGAAATACCCATCTTATCTATTTCATCTAATACTATCACTGGATTGTTAACTTCCAACTTCCTTATAGTTTGGATTATCCTACCAGGCATAGCTCCTACATAAGTTTTTCTGTGCCCTTTTATCTCTGCTTCATCTCTACATCCTCCAAGCGATATTCTTCCAAACTTCCTGCCCAGCGAATCAGCTATGGACTTTCCCAAAGTTGTTTTCCCGACTCCTGGCGCTCCAACAAAACAAAGAATTGGAGTTCTTGCCAGATCAGAAAGCTTCTTTACTGCCAGAAATTCTATTATTCTTTCCTTTGGTTCAGAAAGACCATAATGATTCGAATCCAGAATTTTTTTTGCCATCCTTATATCTATTGAATCTTTGGTCTCAGTATTCCAAGGCATATTAAGTATCCAATCAAGATAATTCCTTACAACAGTTGATTCAGGTGAGTATGGGGACATCTTTGAAAGCTTCTCTATTTCTTTTTCTGCCTTTTCTTTGACAAACTTTGGATACTCCTTATTCAAAAGCATTTGCTTAAGTTCGGAGATCTCTTCATCTGTACCTCCATCAAGCTCTTGCTGTATAGTTTTTAATTTTTCCCGAAGATAAAATTCCTTTTGAGTCTTCTCTATCTTCTCTTTTACTTTTGATTCTAAATTTTCCTCAAGTTCAAGAAGTTCTATTTCTCTAGTAAGTATTTCAAGCTCATCCTCGAGTCTTTTCTGAGTCTGATAACTTTCTATAAGTCCCTGTTTTTCCTCAAGCTCTATCGGAAGCACAGAAGCGACCAGATCGCTTATAACGTCAGGTTCACTGGTCTCATCTATTGCAAGTATTGCTTCAGGAGGAAATTTTTTTGTAAGCTCCATATATTTCTGGAAAAGAGCTTTTACTTTTCTTACAAGTGCCTCAAGCTTTTTAGTTTTTTTGAACTTGTCTTCTAAAATCTCTATATCAAAAAGAAAAAAAGATTTATCATCAATAACCTTCTTTATACGACCACGCTTAATTCCTTCAAGAAGAATTTTATACTCACCGTTCGGTGTTTTAGAAATTTGAACAACTCTGCCTACTGTTCCCGTATGGTATATTTCTTCTATCGAAGGATTCTCATTTTCCAAGACCTTCTGAGATGTCACAAATATATAGCTGTTGAAGGCTTCAAGAGACTTTTCCAATGCAAGAAGCGATTTATCTCTTCCTATAAACATTGGCAGAACTGTATTAGGAAACAAAAGCCCTTTGGTACGTGTTGGAATACATGGCATATTTTCAGGAATCGCAGACTTAGTTATCTCATCAATATATTTTTCAATATAAGTACCTTTTTCTTCCATAAAATCACTCTCCACCACACATTTTCTTTAATAACAATTTTATCAATTTGATATTTAGATAAGATGTCGGAAGTGAAAATAGAATTATCAGTAATTCTTTCAACGTATTGTAAACAAGAGTTACTTTTAAATTAATTTAGAGTTCGGATATATAAAAAAGTGTTAGAATATTAAGTGATAATAAATTTATGATTACTTTGTGTTAGCTTATACTTTTTTTAGATTACTGAGGTGATTTTTCATAAATGAATATAGTTCAGTTGCAGAATATAACCTTTTTAACCGGTAAGAAGTTGGATATACTTGAGCATATTAAGGAATGTATCCAGCAGGATAAAAAAGTTTGGATAATGACCGTTAATGCACTTATGTTTATGGAATATCTTAAAAACGATATATACACCCAGGCTATTAAAAAAGCTTCTTTTTCTGTACCTGATGGAATAGGTGTGGTTAAGTACCTTAAAAAAAACGGATACAAAACCGATCGCTGTCCGGGAATAGAAACTATGGATTTTTTATGCAAACTTGCCTCTCATAAAAAATATAATGTATATCTTCTTGGAAGCCGTGGAGATACTGCTTCCATCGCAGCACAGAAACTCATAGGAAAGTATGGGATTACTGTTGCGGGATTTCATGATGGCTATTTTTCTTCTTCGGAAGAAGCTGATATTGTAAAAGATATAAACTCGAAAAATACTGACCTGGTCTTTGTAGGTATGGGAATACCAAAACAGGAAGAGTTTATTTTAAGAAACTTCGATTATTTAAACGTAAAGGCTATAATGGGTGTGGGAGGAAGTATTGATGTTTTTGCCGGACAAGTTAAACGTGCTCCGATATTCTTCCAGAAGCTTGGAATGGAATGGCTATTTAGAATGCTTGAAGATCCCAAAAGATTTAAAAAACTTCCAGATTTAATCAATTTTTACATAAAAGTTTATCTTCCTCGAGGAGGTGTTTTAAAGTGATTTTAAAAAATTGTACCTTATTGACAGGAAATATCGGTGAAGTGATACAGGATGCCTCTATTGTAATCAAAGGAGATAAGATCGTTGATCTTGTTACTTCAGACAGACCATTCGAAAAACTCTCAGATAAAGAAACCTACGATATGCAGGGAAAAATAGTGATGCCGGGCTTGTCCAACCCATATTCAAGTTTTTATATAAGTGAGCTGGGCCTGCTAAACAGACTGCTTAATTCAGACCTCCCTTCATATGAAAAATTTTCAAAAATTTATGGTTACTCAGAAAAGATTTTTTCAAGTCATGATTTTTTTGAAAAACTTGTAAGAATGGCTGCTTATAAATCAATATACAATGGACTTACTTCAACTGTAATAGCTATTCCTGTTTCGAAGAACCTTCCGGACATGAATAGTTCAAGTCTTGATCTTGGAGTAAAGATAAAGTACTCCCCTGTAATACTTTCTGAAAACGGTATAAATAAAGCGCTGAAAGATGAACTGTTGGCAAACGACGATATATCTTCAATAACTTTGTTGGGTATATGGGGGCTTGAAAACGAAGACTACGACTTTTTGAGAACCTTTATGGATAAGGGTAAAAGAATCAAAATACTTATGGTTGATTTTAATCAGGAAGACCGGTATTCTATGTTAAAGCATGGAAAAGGACTTCTTGAAATACTTAAAAATCAGAATATCCTATCAAAAAAGATAGATATTATCTTCTCAGTAAATATTGGACAAGATCTGATGGATCTGTTCGCCACCAAAGGCATAAGGCTTATAAAAAGCATACGTACAGAAGTAACAGAGATAGGATTTTCAAAGAATATTCTTGACCTTTTAGGACGCGGTATGAAAATAGCAATAGGAACAGGTCTTATAGATTATTCTTTGTTCGAGGAAGCTAAAGCATTGCTTATAAGCGAAAAACTGAACGGAAAAGCTAAACAGTCCATAATTTACAACGAAATAGAACGTACAATATTTATGAATAACTATCAGTTTATAGGCGAAGAGTTCGGAACTCAACTTGGAAAAGTTGCTGCCGGCGCCGATGCTGATCTTACTGTACTGAACTATAAAACAGGAAAGTATCTTTTCAAGACTAATACTCCTTTTACGGAGATTGCACTTAAAGTCGGTTGTGACGTAGATATATACGGAACTATAGTAGGCGGAAAGGTTGCCATGTGGGAAGGAAAGATATTGCAGATGGATCAGGCAGAAATTATCAAAATTCAGAACGAGATAAATGCTTTATCTAAAGAAACAGAAGTATAGTATTTCCGTTGATTTACATAAATTTAAATAAAAGACACTGCAGTTCGTGCAGTGTCTTTTATTATTATCAAAGTGTTATGGGAAGTCTGAGTCCAGCTACAAAATCATCGTCTTTCTCAAACTCGCCTGAAAAATCATCTAAAACTTCTTTAGTATCATAGTTAAATGTAGTCATATAGCATTTACCGTCTTTCCCTTCTGTAAAGAGTGATGGATAAGCTGTTTCATTTTCATCATGACAACCACAGCCACAACCGCATTCTTCATCTTCGTCGCACTCACACTCTTCGTTATCTTCATCATCATGATGATGACCGCAGCCACATCCGCACTCTGATTCTTCTTCACAATCACATTCGTCATCGTCTTTTATAAATATTTCAGAAAGAACGGAATATCCGTGAACGGTTGCAACAGTTTTTACCTGGTCAAGAAAAGCCATAAAATCATCGAACTGTTCATCGCTTTCAAACTCAAATGGGAAGTATATGGGAGCAACCATCTTGGTTATGTCAATCCTGTCAAGGTACTCGCTAGTATCCTTGGCAAATTCCGGATCTATTCCATTTAAAAAGTCAACAAACCCTTTCTTAGTATCTTGGGTAAACTCCATCCAGAATATTATAACAGGATGAATATGGTCTTCATGTATAAAGCCCTCTTCCGTGGCTTTCTGCAAAAAAGCTTCATGATATGCTTTACAGTTCATCTTACACCTCCGAATAATAATTACATCTAATTATACCATAATTTCTTGGTAACTTTAAGGTATAATACAAGTTTTACAACCCGTTATCGTATGTACATACTCTATGAACACTTCGACCATCCGCATGTTTTACAGCTCGTACATCCTTCGGTCATCGCAAGTGAATTTTTTGAAAGACAACTTGGACAGTATATATTCCCTTCGCTGTCAGTATAATAGCCTTTCTCAAACTTCAATGAATTGTTTTTTACAAATTTTTCAATTTCATCACGGGTTTTGGGTGTTCCTACCTGAAGAATTTCATAAGAACTTATATTGGTCTTCCAAAGAGCGGAAAAATCATCTATAGCACTTTTTATTTCCTTTCCAAGACCTGAACAGTAACTTCCTTTTACCTTTGTAAGCTGCTCGATTACTTCTTCAGCTGAAACACCTGATCTGAGAGCTATTGAAGACAATCTTCCAATTACTTCGGCTGTTTCGGTACCGTCAGAAAGGAATATTTCTACAGCTTCGCCGTTATCGTCAAATGAAACTGTTATGTATACAGTACCAGTCTGGGTTTTGTATCTTCTTGTTACACTTTTTAGTGTCTCTTTCCTTGGTTTAGCTCTTAATTTATGTTTCTCATCAATAACAAAAAACGCTATCTTTTTATCCTGCTGTTCTCCGTCTTTTACAGCTTGAGAAGTAAGTACCTGTGTTTCAAGACTTCCATCTCTGTATATGGTTATGCCTTTTATATTAAGCTCCAGCGCTTTTCTGTATATTGAGTACACTTCCTGTACAGAAGTGCTCTTAGGCATATTTATTGTTTTTGAACATGATGCATCAAGATAACTCTGAACCACATGCTGGGCAAGCAGATGGTCCATAGGAGAAATATCCATTGAGGTAACAAATACATCTTTAATTTCCTGAGAAATTTCATTTATATCTTTTATACTTCCTTTTTCTATTATTTCTGCCTGAAGAGTCTCGTCAAAGTGTGAGTTAAGCTTCTGTACAAGCACAGAATTGATATAAGGTAACGGAACTCTGTTTCCTTCCTTATCAGTCATATACCTTACGTATGCAAGCATGAAATTGGGTTCTATACCGCTTGAAGTGTCAGCAATATTGGAAATTGAACCTGTAGGAGCTACTGTGTTGGTCTGAACATTCCTTTTATGGAAACGTGCTTCGTTGGAAAAATGTTCGCGTATCTTATTGTTCCAAAATTTCAATACGTCATCGTAATCATCGTCAAGCATAGGAAATGGAATAAAACCATTTTTGTATCTTGATCTGTTAAACTCAGGGAAATTTCCTCTTTCCTTTGCAAGCTCAGAACTTGAAAGATGAGAATAATAAGCCAGTGCGGCGGTTATTCTTGCCATAAGCTTTCTGCCTTCTTCGGAATTGTACGCTACATCCTTCATATATAGAGCATCAGCCATACCCATTAAGCCAAGTCCGATAAATCTCTGCTCCTTTGATACCTTATCGATCTGTTCAAGCGGATATACATTTACATCAATTACATTATCTAGAAAACGAACACACCAATAAACTATCTCTCTGAAAGTTTCAATACTTTCAGAAGAAGTGCTGTTGAAATCTATGTCGTTAATCAGTTTTGCAATATCTATTGAACCTAGGTTGCATGAACCATAAGGAGGTAATGGTTCTTCACCGCATGGATTGGTTGAACAAACAGGCGTATGGTCTGCCATGGCATAAAACTTATTATGTTCCCCAAGAAAAAGAATTCCAGGATCTCCTGACTTCCAAGCATTTGAAGTTATTTTTTCAAGAAGCTCTGCTGCTTTTACTGTCTTTCTTATGTTGGAATCCTTGTGAAAAAGTTCTATCTCACTATCGTTCTCTAGCGACTGAAGAAATTCCTTTTTATTATCTATGTTTACAGAAATATTAAAGTAGTTAAGAACAGACTTTCCGTCATTGTCTTTTTTGGCGTTTATAAAATCAAGCACATCCGGATGTCTATAATTAAGAACAGCCATCTGAGCGGCCCTTCTCGCACCTCCTTGTTCTATGGTTGAAGCAGAGGTGTTGAAAACGTGCATAAAACTTATAGGACCTGAAGATTTTCCACCGGTACCTGCAATGGAACTGCCTTTGGGTCTAAGTGCACTGAAGTCATATCCAACTCCTCCGCCATACTTCATAATAAGTGCAGCATTTTTTACAGCATCAAATATACCGTTCATCGAGTCATCCATTGGAACTACAAAGCATGCTGAAAGCATGTTATGGTGAGTTCGCGATGAAAATATCTCTTTATAATCATCTATGGTCATCTCTGATAAAGGTTTTTCAAATAGTTCCCTTTTCATTGTTTTACCACAGTTGAAAAGTGTGGGACTATTTGGAAGAAATATTCTAGCCTGTATAAGATCGTAAAAAGTTGCTTCTGCTTCTCTTATTTTCAAAATATCCTGAGTATATAGTATTTCCGCACTTGCCACATGACGTGCAACCCTTAGGGCTATCTGGCTCCAGTCTTTTTCAAGATAATTGGATTCACCATCTTTTAAAAAATACCTGTCCCTAAGAATCTTGTAGGCATTCTGTGAAAGCTTATCACTACTGTACCTGTTGATTATTGATTTCATAACCGCCCTCCAAAAAGATTTTATAATAATATCGAAAGTACTCCTAAGTCTTATACTCTGATAAAGATTGTTATACAATATATTGTATCATCATATTATAAAGAATCAATTCTTGGTATACAAACCTAATTACTGGTAATTAATCCTTTTTATTTCTGTTTGCCCGAAGAAAAAAGCTTATAAATCGGGAATTTTTTTTTTGAATCTCAATTATGCTTATCTTTTTTATCTTTGTCCGTTTAGTTCCCTATTATTTAAGCGCTCTGATCCTCAGCAAGCATATTTTTACATACAATTACTTTTGATCAGTCTTAAGATAACAAAAAGATGATAAAATAGTCTTTAGAAGTTCTTATATTGGGC
>JAKJGQ010000051.1 GCA_022704305.1 Thermotogae bacterium
GTATACTCAACTTTGTCTCCATCCTCTAAAGAGAAGGTTCTGCCTTCAACTTCTTCAAGATAGCGTTTGTAAACATGCTTAAGCCTTACCTGTGCTTTTTTCCGACCTATTTCGGAAAAGTCAAACTTGTCTTTTTCAGGCTCATTCGGATGTGAAAAATACATGTCGTCTATCTCTTCTTTAGCTTTCTGCGGTTTTGGTATTTCAGTAGGTTTGAGTTTTATGTACATTTCCTTATAAGCTTCAAGAGATGTCAGAGCACCATCTTTTTCATATCTTCTCTTCATCTTGTCAAGGGTTATCTGAGCTATATTGTTGGCTAACGTAACCTTTTTTACTTCGTATTTCTGAAGAAGATCGAGTGCTTCCTTAAGTCGAAGACCTCTTATGGTGGTAAGCGCAGGTTCTCTGTCCTGAAGTTCGGGGTATGAGAGATCGGTAAGTACCACACTATCAAGATGCTTTTCAAGTTCAATTTCATCATCCAGGTCTATTTCCTTTGGGAAAAGATCCAGTATTGAAAGATCTGTTTCATAGCCAATGGCTCTTAGAAAAAGGAAAAAATTGAACTTTCTTTTTCTGTCAATCCTAACCTGAAGAACTTCCTTGCCTTCGTTGGGATTATAGATAATCTCAAACCAGGCACCCTTTACAGGCAGAAAATGTGCGATAAACAGTTCTTTGCTGGAATCTTTTTCTTCTTCCTTTACAAAATAAATACCGGGTGACCTTACGAGCTGGTTTACAACAACTCTTTCAGCACCGTTGATGATGAAAATACCCCTGTCGTTCATGAAGGGGACATTGCAAAGAAAAACATCATCTCTTTCAAGTACTTCACCCGTGGAAGAGTCGGTAATCTGAATTTTCAGATAAGCCTTTCCTGAAAAAGTAAGATCCTTGTACTTGCATTCCTGTTCATCAACACCGGGTTCTTCAAACTTGATGTCGATAAAATCAACAATGATGTCCTTAGTTTTTTTGCCTGTGGTTTTTATAGGCACAGATATAGGCATGTACTTTCTTACTGATTCAATCATCCCGCGTTCTACAAAGTTCTTGAAAGAATCTTTCTGTATTTTTATGAGATCATCGTACATGGAATGATCTTCATGAACTTTACCGAAAAATTCCCTGCTCCTTCTTCCCACACTGACCGAGCGGGTGTTCACCACTATGAATCACCTCGACTTTATAATTTAGAGATCGTATTTTTAATTTTACATAACAAAACCGCACCGAACGAAAAAGTTCGATGCGGGGTAAATTGTACCATCAGATTATAAACTTTTCTTTAACAAAAAGGTTCTTTTTAAAAAACTATTTAAGTTCTACTTCTGCTCCTGCTTCAACTAACTTTTTCTTTATATCTTCTGCTTCTGCCTTAGGAGCATTTTCCTTTACCTTTGCATCAGGAGTTCCGGCTTTTTCAACTAAGTCCTTTGCTTCTTTGAGTCCGAGACCGGTAATTTCTCTGACAACTTTTATAACTCCGACTTTATTTGCGCCAAAGCTCTTTATAACAACTGTGAAATCTGTTTTTTCTTCAACAGGAGCTGCTGCGGCTGCTGCGGGAGCTGCTGCTACTGCTACTGGTGCCGATGCGCTAACACCAAATTCTTCTTCCAATGCCTTTACCAATTCTGCTAAATCTGCTACTGTCATAGACTTTATAGCCTGGATAAGTTCTTCTTTTGTCATTTAAAACACCTCCGTAATAAATAATATTTTTATTCTGCTTTTTCTTTCTGTTCTTTTACTGCATTCAACGCATAAAGAACCTTTTTCAGGGTTCCAGCCATAACGTTGACCAAACCGGATATAGGAGCATTCAAACTGCCCAGTACCATAGCAATAAGCTGCTGCTTTGAAGGAAGCTTTGCGTACTCTGCTGCCTGTTTGGCATCAAATATGACACCTTCAAGCATTCCGCCTTTTACAACTGGCCTGTTGCTGTTTTTCTTTGCAAACTCCGTAAGAAACTTGAGTGCTTCTATAGGATCCACGGAATCATTTATATAAAAGACTCCTGTGCTTCCGTCTATAAGCGCCGAATATTCTTGGACACTGAGTTCTGCTTTTTTTACTGCTGTTCTTATGAGCGTGTTTCTTCCTACCCTATAGGTTGCATTATCGCCGAACTGCTTGTACATTTCCATTCTCATCTTGTTCGAAGCAGCTACAGGCATACCTGAAAAATCGGTAAATACAACTATGGGGGATGTTTTTAATGCTGAAGATATTTCATCAATCAGAGCTGACTTTTTCTCTTTTGTCAACAAAACGTCCACCTCCTGAATAAAAATCGCGACACCATACAGGTGTCGCGAAAAGATACGATTTCTTCTTTTTCACGCACCTAGGCAGGCGGAATAATCCTTTAAATATACAAATACCTGCTGTCTCTGGCACTTTTTCTTTCTGTCCTTGTTCAACCAGTGGTTATTATACTATAACGAAACGGAATTGTCAAGCTTTACACCAGGACTCATTGTTGAAGCTAAGGTGACCTTTTTTATAAACTTGCCTTTGGAAGTTGTAGGCTTAAGTTTGTTAAGCTGTTCAAGTCCGGCTACGATGTTCTCTTTTATCTTTATGTCGTCAAAGGATTTTTTTCCTACAGGGAAATGGACGTTACCGGTTTTATCGTTTCTTACTTCAATTCTTCCGGCTTTAAACTCTTTTACTGCATTGCCGATATCTGCAGTGACGGTTCCAGCTTTAGGTGAGGGCATAAGTCCTTTAGGACCCAAAACCTTACCGAGCTTACCGACATCTTTCATCATATCAGGAGCAGCTATGGCCACATCAAAGTCTGTCCAGCCTTCTTTCATAACTTTTTCAACCAGATCGCCGGCTCCGACGAAATCAGCGCCCATATCCTTGGCTTCTTTTGCTTTGTCACCGGTAGCAAAAACAGCTATCCTTACTGTCTTACCAATTCCGTGCGGCAGGGATACTGTGCTTCTTACATTCTGGTCGCTCTTGGTTGCGTCAATTCCAAGCTGAACGTGAACTTCGACTGATTCATCAAACTTTGCGTAACACATCTTTTTTACAAGTTCTATAGCTTCATCCAGAGTATAAAACTTGGTTCTGTCAACAAGTTTTTTAACTTCATTATATTTTTTCCCGTGCTTTGCCATCTTCATCCACCCCCGCTTATTCTACTACTTCTATGCCCATGTTTCTGGCAGTTCCTTCAATAATTCTCATAGCAGCTTCAATTGTCATAGCATTTAAATCTTTCATCTTAAGCTCAGCTATATCTCTTACCTGCTTAGATGTAATCTTGCCGACAATTTCCTTGCTGGGTGTTTTAGCGGCTGTCTTGACTCCGGCTGCTTTTTTTATGAGAAACGATGCTGGCGGGGTCTTGAGAACAAACGTGAATGACCTGTCTTCAAATATGGATATTTCTACGGGGATAACGTTTCCGGCTTTGTCAGCTGTGGCAGCGTTAAACTTTTTACAGAACTCCATAAGGTTTACACCGTGCTGACCGAGTGCAGGACCGACTGGCTGTGCTGGTGTTGCTTTTCCTGCTTCAAGCTGTAATTTTACAACTCTGACTAACTTTTTAGCCATTTTAATGACCTCCTTGTGGTTTTAGCGGGATTACCCTCCCACTTACAATCAAAAATGCTACATTAATTATTTTACTCTATCTTTTCGATTTCGGCAAGAGAAAGTTCCACTGTGGTTTCTCTTCCGAAAAGAGTTATGGTAACTTTTACTTCCTGCTTTTCAAGATTTATTCTGGTTATTTTCCCAGTGAAAAGTTCAAAAGGACCGTTTATGATCTTGATCTGTTCACCTATGGTATAGTCCATACGAACTTTAGGAAGCTTTTTCTGTTCGACGAGCTCCTGACCGACAAGCTTAAGAAGAGCCTTAGCCTCTTTCAAGGTGAGCTTTATCGGTTTGCCTCCTACGTTCAAAAGAGTTGAAATATACGGAACAGTTTTTATAAGATTTTCTGACTCCTGTGTGTATATCATTTCTATGAAAACATATCCTGGGAAAAGTTTTGATTTGTTGGTTTTGATTATTTTTATTTCTTTTCTCATGAGATGTTCTTTTATATCAACCCGTCCTGAAGACTTTGCAGCATACTCGCTTCCGTTTGCAAGCTTCTTTCCGGAATCAATTTTTGCACCTATTCGTAACGTCTTAGAATCAAATAGTTTTACGGGAATGACGTAAACCTCTTCATCGTTCAAGCTACTTTGAATAACTACTCTTTTAACTTTTTCAATGCTTCCTATCTCACCGTCGACATCACACTCATAAGCAGCAGACTTTGCAAAAGGCATTCCAGACTTAATATCCCTGCCCGTCCTCAGACCTGCTATTATTCCTGCGCTTTCAGGTATGACAAAAGTTTTGGAGTACTTTTTATCTACAGTTTCAACAATGATTCTTCTGTAATTTTTTACCTCGGTTACTGCGCCGGTTTTTTTACAGTATATCGAAGGTTCTTTGGCTAGAATGTCACCTTTTTTTACGTACTTGGAAGCTTTAGTATAGAGTTCCGCTTCGTTGGATATGAAAACTCTGTCTACCTTTCGGTTGGCATAGTCGATCTCTTCTATTTCAGGAACAATAACTCTTCCAAACAAAGAACTCAAGCCAAGCATTTTGGCTTTTTCTTCAATTACCTCTTTAACTTTATTTTCCATTCCCGAATAGGCCTGCGCTATGTACCACTCTTTTCGCATTCAGATCACCTTTTTATATTTATAGAATTATCCTCCGAAGGTTATAGGATAGATAAGGTTCTTGAAGAAAGTCATCAAACCTAAATCAACCGCAAAAAGGTAGACTGCAAAAAAGAGAAGAATGGCAAGAACTATTACCGTTGAATTCAGAAGCTCTTTCTTTGATGGCCAGGATACCTTTTTAGCTTCCTGCCATACTTGTGACAAAAATACCCAGAACTTAGACATATTGTGGCACCTCCGTTATCAAATAAGCCCCTGCTTTTGGCAAGGGCTTTTTAGGAATTATATCTTGGATTCGTTGTGTTTGGTATGTTTGTTGCACTTTGGACAGTACTTGCTCAGTTCTATCTTATTCTTAAAAAGTCTGCTCTTCTGCTTATAATAATTCCTTGTGCCACATTCGGAACACTTTAGCGAAAACTGAACTACCTGATTTTTGGTTGCCATTTTTGTCACCCCTCAATTCTTTTTTATCATATCAAAATGGTGGTAAGGGAAGGATTTGAACCTTCGAAGGCAATCTGCCAGCGGATTTACAGTCCGCCCCCTTTGGCCGCTCGGGCACCTTACCATCTTATTTTATTACTGGAGCCGACGAAGGGACTTGAACCCCCAACCTGCTGATTACAAATCAGCCGCTCTGCCGATTGAGCTACGTCGGCAATGGCTACAGCTCTTGAAATACCGAAAAAGATTATACCAAAGCTTCATGTCTTTGTCAATTACTTTTGTATTACGGAATGCTGAACTTAAAAATACGGAGAAGGAGAAATCTGCATATCAAGCACCAACACATAATCTCCCGGCGACTGATTGAAAGGGATTGAGAAATCAGCATAGAGTTCAAGTTCTGGGAAAAGATAAATAATATCTTCTGGATTTGAGAAATTGCTGTTCCAGTTTGTACTCCATCCGGCTATCGGGAAAAGATTCCTCAAGTAAAGAGTTTTTTGGTTGGAGTTATAGGATTTTTGAATACTACCAAGATGTTCTATCATAGTGTAGTAAGGATTATTGTTTATTCTGACCGGAGCATAGCTCCTGTCCCAGTTTCCAAACGGGTACAAGCTTGAGTTTTTTGCATATAGACGTGTAACCAGTTCGCCTATGTTATTTTTTCCTTCTAGAGTGTATGTTTCGTTTACCTTTATCTCTACATCCACAAAAGAAAGATGAAAAAGAGCTTTCACATATCTTGCTATAAGTCCCCATGCATAACCGGGGGGGAGATCATCCTCAAAAAAACTTTTTACCAAAAATGTCAAAACAGGTTCGTCTTTAATGTAACTGGCATTCATAAAGTACACGTCATAAAAATCTGTTATGCCGGTAAGAGAATTTAATATGGGAAACATCCTGTTTCCTATGCTCAAGGAACCTATGAGTTTATCGTTGATCTCTCCGGGCTTATCTATGAGTACGTAATCATTAAGTCCCAAGCCTCTGAGAGCCGAATATTCCTGAAGATTTAAAAATCTTGCGTAGAGAAGATTATCAACAAAATAATTCCATTTCAGTTCTTTGGCAGGATCGGTTATTATCCCTTTGTTGTCTCTGGCAGCGGCACTAAAAGGTATAAGTAGTGTAATCACTATTATTATGAACATTATATATTTTCTCATACGCTCACCTCCGGATTTTTAATTTTAGCTTATATTTTTTTTATAACATAATGAGTTTCTCTGTAACTTTTTTATATAAAAGAGTTTGCTTTTTAATTAAGCCTTAAATTTTCATTTTCATACATAAGCTTCCAATTATATTTATACTTACATTTTTTTTCTCCTCATAAACAGAAAATCCCTTATGTTTATAAAAGCTTATCGCATTGCTGTTATCTGCAGCTACATCCAGCAGTAGCTCGGTACATTCTTTATCCTTTGCTTCGGAGAAAACCTTTTGCATGAGCATTGAACCTGCGCCTTTGCCTCTCACGGCTTTGTCAGTATAGATATAATGCAGATACATCTGGCGATCAGAGATATTTGATGTCAGTATCTCTTCGAGAGCCTTTATCTTTTTTTCCATTTCTGTGTCAAGAATAAACTTTTTTTTATCTTCTCCTGAGTAAGCGAGAGAAAACCCAAGAAGATCACTTTTATCATACAGAATATTTATACAGTCATTTAAAAATATATACTCGTTTTTTATAAGCATCATTTTTATAGCGTAAGCAGCCTTTGCATAATCATCAGAAAAGAGATATCTTGAGATATCCTTGTCTGTAAAGTATATCATTTTTACAAGTTCGTCCGTAAATTTTTCTTCTTTGTGAGAGTACTTTGTCAGTTCCATCTTTTCTCCTTTAAGTAATTTTTGTGTTTCATCCCTATTATATATCATTTAGACGTATTTTTTTTGATTTTTAAGCTTTATCGTGTTAAAATATATGTGTTAAATAATTTTTTTAGACATGGAGGTGAAAATATGTTTGACAACTTTACCGAGCGCGCTGCCAAAGTATTTATAGAAGCGCAGAATGAAGCAAGAGACATGGGTCATCCGTATGTCGGAACAGAACATCTTCTTCTCGGACTTCTCAAAGTGGGCGGAAGATATCTTGATCTTGTTTTCAAACAGTTCGACTTAAACTATAACAAAATTAAAAACGAAATAACCCAGGTCGTAGGAACTAACGCTTCTCAGGGAATCATAGGTTCACCTCAGCCTACTCCGCGTTCTAAACGCATAATTGAACTGGCGTATGATGAATCTGAGCTTATGGGTTCTTCAAGAATAGATGCAGAACATATTCTTCTTGGCATATGTCGTGAAGCAGAAGGAATTGCCTCGCATATTCTTAAGCGTACAGGCGTTAATCTTACGGATATGAGGAAAAAGCTGGCCGAAGCCATGATGAAAGAAGAAGTTGTGCCTGAAAGTGCCAGTGAATCGAATATTGAAGATGAAGAAAGAAAAAAGCAGAAGCAAAGTGTGCTTAAGCAGCTTGAAGATTTCGGAACCGATCTGACAGCTAAGTGCAGGGATAAGCTTCTTGATCCTGTAATAGGAAGGCAGACTGAGATTACAAGAGTTATGGAAGTTTTGGCTAGAAGAAAGAAAAATAATCCTGTTCTTATAGGCGAGGCCGGGGTTGGTAAAAGTGCTATAGTTGAAGGTCTTGCTCAGAAAATAGTTGATGGTGATGTACCGGAGGTTTTAAAAAACAAAACTATATTTTCACTGGATATAACCTCTGTGGTTGCCGGAACAAAGTACCGCGGAGAGTTTGAAAAACGTATGAAAAAACTTATGCAGGTTCTTGAAAAAGCTGATGATGTCATTTTATTTGTCGACGAACTTCATATGATTGTGGATGCGGGAGCGGCCGAAGGGTCGTCCATGGATGCTGCCAACGTTCTCAAGCCGGCTTTGGCTAACGGCGATATAACCATGATAGGCTCGACGACATCCAGTGAATACCGTAAGTTTATTGAAAAAGACCCTGCACTGGAACGGCGTTTTCAAAAGATATATGTATCGGAGCCAACTACAGAAGAATGTGTAAAGATTCTTCAGGGTATAGCTAAAAAGTATGAGGAGCATCATAAGGTATCGTACTCTCTTTCTTCACTGGATTCGGCTGTAAATCTTTCTGTAAGGTATATAACTGACAGATTTTTACCAGACAAAGCGATAGATCTTATAGATGAGGCTGGAGCAAAAGCCAGGCTCAAAGCTCTTACCCTTCCTGAAAACCTTAAAGCAGTAGTTAAGAGTATAGAGGCTATGGAAGCCGATAAAAACATTATGATAAGCAAAAATGATGTTGCCCAGGCAGAGAAGTTAACTGCAAAACTAGACAAAGTTAAAGAAGAGTATAAACAGAAGTATCTCGAATGGAGAAAAAAAGCAGAAAATGTTGTAATTGATATATCTTCCGAGGATATAGCCAATGTTGTTTCGAGCTGGACTGGAGTTCCGCTTAAAAAGCTTGAATCCACAGAGATTGAAAAACTTCTTAATCTTGAGGCTGTGCTTCATGAAAGGGTTATTGGCCAGGATGAAGCGATAAAAACGGTTTCAAAAGCTATAAGGCGTGCCCGATCAGGTATAAAGGATCCGCGAAGGCCGACAGGAGTATTTATGTTTCTAGGTCCTACCGGAGTAGGGAAAACCGAATTGGCTAAAACCCTTGCGGAATACTTGTTTGGAGATGAAAAATCTCTTATAAGAATTGATATGAGTGAGTATATGGAAAAGTTTAATACTTCTAGGCTTGTAGGTGCACCTCCTGGTTATGTCGGTTATGACGAGGGCGGACAGCTTACCGAGTCCATAAGAAGGCGTCCTTATTCGGTGGTTCTGTTGGATGAGATTGAAAAAGCCCATCCCGATGTTTTTAACATTCTTCTTCAGATTATGGATGAAGGCAGGCTTACTGATTCACAGGGCAGAACGGTCGATTTCAGAAATTCCATATTGATAATGACTTCAAATCTTGGTTCAGAACAGATAAATAAATCTAAAAGAGTAATGGGCTTTGTTGAAGAAAACACATCAGAACAGCAGTATAACGATATTAAGGCTCAGGTTATGTCGGCGATAAAGAATGTATTTAAGCCTGAGTTTATGAATAGGCTGGATGATGTGATAGTATTCCATCCGCTTACAAAGGAAAATATGAAAGGTATAATAGACATACAGATGAAAGAGCTCACCAAAAGGCTTAAACAGAGAGATTTTGAGATAAAAGTCAAGGATCAGGCATTAAGCTTCCTGCTCGAAAAAGGTTACGATCCAATATTCGGAGCTAGGCCATTAAAACGTGCAATACAAAGGCTTTTGGAAGATCCGTTATCTGAAGAGATTCTCAAAGGCCGTTTTCCTCCTGATTCCAAAATTTCTATTGAATTGAACAAGACTTCTGATGCATTGGTTTTTAAGAAAATTGCAAGGAGAGTTAAGAAGGTGCCTAACGCTTGAAAAAAAAGGAAGGCAAAACGTACTTTATATGTGATGAATGCGGTTATGAATCACAGAAGTGGTTCGCCAAATGTCCAGAGTGTAATGTAATAGGATCCGCGGTAGAGTATACCGCGGATAGTCTTTATGAAAATGGAAAAACATTATCTGATTTTCATGAAGTCAGCATTGAAAATTTAAACAGTGTAGCTCAGAACGTGACGAGAATAGATGTAGGCATGAATGAACTGGAGAGCATTCTGAATGGAGGTCTTGTCAAAGGCGGAATCTATCTTGTGAGTGGAGAACCCGGAATAGGAAAGAGCACTCTTGTCACTCAGATTTTTAGGAATACAGTTTTCCCATCTATTTATATCTCAGGTGAAGAATCGAAGGATCAGGTTTTTCTAAGATTTAAAAGGCTTGGTATATCCGGTGAAAATATATCCATAATATTTGACACACATGTAGAAAGTATTTTGAAGGCCATTGAGTCAAAAAAACTTTCTCCCCAGCTTATAGTGGTGGACTCTATACAGACCATGAAAACAGATTCTTTTGATTCGATAGCAGGCAGTATGATACAGGTGCGTGAATGTGCAAGAATTCTTACCGAATTTGGGAAAAAGCATGGAATAACCGTGCTGCTTATTGGGCATGTTAATAAAGAGGGGAACATAGCCGGACCAAAAGTTCTAGAGCACATTGTTGACTGTGTGCTTCAGTTTGAGCTTGAAGTAACAACAGCGACAAGATGCCTGAGGGTAACTAAAAACAGATTTGGGCCAACTGATGAGATTGCGATATTTGAAATGACTCAGACTGGGTTGATTCCTATTGAAAACATTGGTAATTTTTTTATTTCGGATTATTCTAATCAATCAGGAAATACCCTTTCTATTTTACAGCAGGGCAGTAAACTTATACCCATAGAGGTGCAGGCTCTCGTAAGTAAACCGGTATATGGGCAGCCAAGGCGTATTACATCCGGTGTGGCACTGGATAGAGTTCTTATGATAACTGCAGTGCTGTCAAAGAAGCTGAAGCTTCCTTTGGAATCAAAAGATATTTTTGTTAATACTTCTGGAGGTTTCAGAGCTTTTGACAACTCTACGGATCTTGCTATAGCTGTATCGCTTTTATCATCTCTTTTTGATATAAAGCCTGCTCAAAGCACAGTGGCAATAGGTGAAATAGGATTGGACGGAGTCGTTAGACCTGTCGGATTAAACGAAAAAAGAGCTGAGTTTGCAGTAAAGCTTGGAATAGAAAGCATTCTTGTACCTCAAAAATGTGCATCCAAAAATAAAAAAATACAGATAATAAGAGATGTCAGAGACATTCTTATGATGTTTAATCAGGAGGAGACGAAATGAAGGAGATGCTTCCCGAGCTTCTTACTATGATGGCACCAGGAAAACCTTTGAGAAAGGGACTTGACAGGATAATGGATGCCAATCTGGGAGTATTGATGTTTTTTGTGGAGGACGCCCAGAAGTATATTGATACAAATGTAATTCAGTTAGGTTTTAAGATAGATGTTGATTTTGAATCGGAAAAGCTTTATGAACTGGCCAAGATGGATGGGGCAATAGTGCTCAACAGGGATGGGAGCAGGATACTTTATGCCAATGTTCAACTCAATACAGACAGCAGTATTCCTAGTTCTGAAACCGGAATGCGTCACAGGACAGCCCATAAACTTGCAATACAGTCGCAAAAACTTGTCATTGCAGTCTCAAAGAGAAGAAGTACCATCTCCGCATTTTATGGTAAGGAAAAATATGAACTGCTTTCCGAGGCGGTTCTTTTCAGCAGGTTAAACCAGGAGATAACCATTGCCCAAAGATACAAGCAAAATTTTTATGAGCTTATCGAGGTTCTTAATTCTGAAGAAAGCAGCAATACAGTAAGTCTTTACGATGTTTCCGAGATTATATCCAAAGGTCTCTTAACGGTTCGCATAACTCAAAGATCAGAGATTTATCTTAAAGAGATGGGCGACCTTGCCGGAAGTGCGTATCTTGAGCACAGGGAGATCCTTTCTACAGTGCCTAAAGTTCTGGGTGCTATAATAATAGATTATAC
>JAKJGQ010000052.1 GCA_022704305.1 Thermotogae bacterium
TCCTTTGAATGTCAATTGGCCATGCATCAAGACCTCTTCCAATGAAATCACCTGACATAGAGTACAGTTCTTTCAAAGGCCGTTGTATTCCGTCGTAAATATTTCCGATCATTCCAGGTCCTAAAACAGCACTAAGCATCTTCCCGCTTGACAATACATCTTCTCCCGGTCTAAGCATTGATGTTTCTTCGTAAACTTGTATTGTTGCCATATCTCCATTTATAGCGATTACTTCTCCGGTAAGTTTTTTGTTGCCAACTTTTACCATTTCATTAAGAAAAGTATCTGTTGCTCCTTTAGCAATAACAACAGGACCATTTATCTGATAAACTGTCATCGGTATTCCTCCATCCATTTTATAACAAAATCATATATCATTGGAGTATACTGGCTCAAAAGCATGTCTATGGTACTTTTGATCTTGTACTTGCCACAATCAAGTACTATAGAGCCCGAAAGTGTACTGTCAATAAGTATTTTTTTATCTTCCGAAAAACTTTTTATAAGCGCATAATCATCTTCGCTGCAAGATATAGTGTATACATCTTTTGTAAGCAATAGAGCCTGGTTATAAAGAAGAAGATATACTTTCCTTTTCTGTTCAAAGCTGCTGTTAATGATTTTTTCTTTAAGCTCAGCCATTAGTCTTTCTGTAAAGTTATTAATAAGCTTTAGCTTTTCTTTATTATAGAACATTTCAGATTCAAAAAAACCTTTCTTTTCAATAGCACTTACAGTTTCTTGTTCATTTAAATATATTTCATATGATTCTTTTTGAACATCTTTTTCAAATTTTTTTTCCAAGTCAGCTATCTTTTTTTCGTACTGTTTTTTTAAAGCTTCTTCGTCTGTGCGAAACTTTGTTTGTATAAGATTAAGAAGTTTCTGAACTTTCTCATCCGTCTGTATCATTTATTTTCACTCCAATAGCATTCTCTACATGGGATGTAATGAAATTTTTATCTCCACGCCATCCATGTCTGTCTGGAATAATAAATATAAGAGGTATTTTTCCTGAAAGTTTATGGATTTTGATTTCTTCCTTAATAAAAGATTGTACTAGCTCTGTGATAAGGAGTACCCCAATATCTTTGTCCTTTACAATATCCGAGAAAGCTTTTAAAGCCTCCGGTGCGCTGTGTACAATAACTCCTTCAACTCCTGCAAGATTCATTCCAACATGAGTATCGATGTTATCGCTTAGTAAAAAGTACTTCATACTATACCTTTCCCAGAATCATTATTGCTATTATTAGTCCATATATAGCTATTCCTTCCGCCAAACCAACGTATAGGATTGATCTGCCAAAAAGTTCCGGTTTTTCACTTATGGCTCCCATTGCTGCAGAGCCAACAGCAGCTACTGCAATTGCAGCACCTATCGAAGATGCCGATACGGCTACTGCTGCAGCCAAAAACGCCATAGAGGAACCAGAAGATAACGAAGCCGTCTGAACCGTTTGTTCCTGTGAGAATCCTGTTGCAGGAAAAAGAAGAAAAGCCGACATAAAAACAGCGAAAAAGAAAGCTGTAATGTTGATTTTAAGCATTAATCTGCCGATCTTTTTTGCAATATGCGGTTTTTTTCCAAAGAAGATACCAGTTCCTACCGTAAAAAGAAAAACGCATAAAACCGTTATCAGACTAACCATACCCCACCTCCGATGAGAGTTATAGTTTGTATCTGTCAGGATTAAAAAATCTTCCATTTCCGTTATAGAATCTCGAAAAGTATTCATACATCTGAAGCCGTAGAGCCTGAATAAAAACAATAACGCCTTCAAGGACGATTATAAGGATATTGCCTAATACAAGAACTAAAAAAGAGAGTTCTTTATTTTGAGTCATTTGAGACATCATATAAAACGCCATAAAAAGCCCTGCATGATTGATGGCAAAAGCTCCAAGGCGTATAAATGAAAGTGTATTTGTAAGATACGATATCAGCACCTCGAAAAGTTCAAAAAATCCTTGAATGAAGCGCATCAAAAATGACCCTTCTCCAAAAATAATTTCTTTAAGTAAAATCATAAATACAAATACTCCGGCAGGATAGATAAGAAAATACAAAAACTTTCCTGTCATAAAAAAATATACGGCAGCCCATAAAATGATAATGTAAAGTCCAAATCCGCTTATGCCGTTAGGATCAAACACAGCTTCTTTTGCTTTTCCTATAATAAACATGTTAACTGTGTGAGTAAGCATGGCTGTAATTATAATTACAAAACCTATTACGATAGATGTAACCAAGAAGTAATTGATGTTATCCATCGGCCTTTTCCATAAAGCGGGTATGATATCTTCAAATCCAAAAAAACTTCCATACAAAAACCCAAAAAACACAGAAGATAAACCTGCACTCCCTATAACAAAAAAAATACTATTTTTTTTCAACAAGTAAAGTATAAATCCACAGAATGCCAAAACAATTCCGTGTCCTATATCTCCGAACATCATTCCGTAAAAAACAAGGAAAAGAACGGAAGTAAAAATTGTAGGGTCTATCTCATTACTCTTAGGTATTCCGAACATCGTCACAAGAGTTTCAAAATGTTTGAAAAACCAAGGATTATTAAGTTTGGTCGGGCATTCTTCAGTGCATGAAGATCTAAGAACTATAAACAAGTCTTCCTGCTTTTGTTTTTCTAAAAGCTTTTCATATGTTTTCTGTGTAGTCCAGCCTGAGATAACAAAAAAATTGTTGTTAAGGAAGCATTTTTCATGTAGAACATTATGAATATTTTTTAGTACAAAGATATAGTCAAAATAACTGTATATAAATCGTCTTTTTTCGTAAAAAATTTTTTTAATTTCAAGCTGTAAAATTTTTATTTCGTACTCGATGGTTCGTAATTTATCCCAGTATTCCCAGGATATCTGTGAAGCAGTGCCGTTAATAGACAGTTCAAGAGTTATCTGCAAAAAATTTCCTATTGAAATAATTTTTTCTATATTTTGTTCACATTCGTATACTATGAAAAGCCACATAAATTCTTTTTCTTCAAGCAGATCTAAAACTATTACATTTTCTTTTTCAAGGCTATCCACAAATCTTTGATAATAGATTTTTGATATTTTGCCTATAGTATAGGAAAGGTAATGAAAGTTTTCCAGTTCAGCCAGATCAATGCTTAGTTTATCTAGGCTATGCATAAGGTCCAGATTCTTTTTGATATCGGTCTCAAGTTCTTGTTTGTACTGTATTTCTTTTTTAATAGTCGATATACTGACGGAAAGTTCCTGTGTGAACTCTGATATCTCCTGCGTATCAAGAACAGTCGGAAAGACAATCTTTTCTATCTTTGGTTCGGGGTGTTTTTCTGCTTCATTGAATATATATGTGAATGTTTGATATATTTCCTCATATGGATTTTCATCCATTTGATAAAGCTCTCTGATAACTTTTTCAGTTAGAAAAAACTCTGCAGATGCACTTTGAAATTCTCCGCTATCGAGCAACTGTTTTAAGATACTCTCAATATTGTTCTTATCCGAAATCAGTGTAACAGGATAAATTTTTTCGTGCATTTCAAACTCCATTGATTAAATATCTTACGGCCTTTTGTGGTTGTATACCATATCGCACACTTTCGATTACCGTAACAAGATCTCTGTACTCATACTCTCTAAGATAGATATAAGCAGTGAATATATCAAAGCCGTTGTCTAGTTTTTTAAGTGTTTTTTTTGCATATGCAAGAAGAATTCTTTCATCTGATCTGTCAATGTTTTGAGCAAAAAGATCATTTTTGATATTCATAAAATACTGTGAACCATCGTGTTCTGTTAAAAAATCAAAAAACTCCTTTTCATTAGTCATATTGAGTAGAATGTGAATATCGGGTATCTCTGATATTTCTTTTATAGGAAGAAGAAAGTTTTTAGTTTCATTCACAGAAAGTCCAAAGAGAAATCTGCATCTATATATACTGGATATATCAAGAAATTTACATTGCATAAAAAAAATTTTTTTTAAAAAATCTGCATACTTACCAAGATTTTTTATAAGCTTGAAAAGTTTTGTATAATACCAAATATCAAGAGCATTAGTCAGTATAAAAAGTTTTTTTGTCTTCAAATAATTATCATAAACAGCTTTGATAATAGTGTAGTATGGAGTTTTTTTCAAAAATTCCATAAATTCATCAAAAGTCTCATTTTTTACTAAAGAAGAAAGTTCATAATTTTTATGAAAAACCGGGAATAAAATTGATTCTTTTTCTAACGGAAAACGGTTTGAGTGAAGCCATCCAAAAATAATTTTTATGTTTTCAAGTTCATATCTGTCTATTACGAAGCTTATAAATTCTTTTGCTTTCTCAGGAACATAAAAATAAAGGTTCTCAAGATCAGAACAAAGAGATTTTTTGAGCAACAGTTCCAGATCTTTTCTGTGTATAGAGTTAAAAGTTGTTTTGCTAAGAAATTTTCCATAATGGGTCTTATGCTTTAAATAGGTGAAAAGGTCATCTATTGATGAAAGTTGCATCATATTCTCATAATCTTTTCTTGAAAGAAGATTTGACATTAAAGCTCTTGATTTAGTCATCAGAAAAGGATACTTCATTTTCTATCATCTAAAAATTTATTCAATATCGTATTAATAAACTCTTCCCTTTCATCCCACATCTTTTCAAGCTTACTTTTAAGAATATTTATTTTATTAACCGCCGAAGCCATTTCTTCTGCAGCTTTGGCTTGTGCAGCTTTCTCCATTTCCTTTGCCTGAATACTGACCAAAGCCAACTTCTCATCTTTTTCAGATTGAAGTTTTTTCCAAAGGTTATTATACTGTTCTTCAAACTTTTGAGTAACAGCCTTAAGATCTTCTTTCGCGTTTTTTTCGCTTTCAAGGAGTGTTCTAAGTACTTGGTCGGCATTCATACTCGTATCCTCCTTTTTACTATAAATTATACAACGTAACTATAATAAAAGGCAAATGCAATTTTTTATTTACAAAAAATATTGATCATTAAATATTATCAACAATAAAAAAAATCCTGAAAAAATTCAGGATTATATGAAAATGCTGTTCTTTCTTGAAGATAGTGTATACTTATTTTTGTCTAAGTTTATCAATTGCTTCCTCAACAGTTGATACAAAAAAGAAATCCTTTCCTTTGTTGCTTTCGTAAATGAAGTCTTTGAGTGGCTTACTGGTATATTTAGAATAATCTCCCACTATTGCGATTTTTATCTTATAATTGCTGTATTTTTGAAGAATATCTCCTGCAAGGCGCGAACTCAAAATAAAAAAATCACGGATGACCGACTCTTTTCTGATAATTATTCTGCTGCAGTCATATTCATACAAAATATTTACTGCAAGATCCAGAGCAGACTGAACATCTTTTATTAAGATATCTTCGTTTTCAACCATTGCTATATTGATTCCATCTGACTTTATAATACTGATTTTCATTCATATCTCCCCTATCTATGGCTCAAATAGATTTTTCGAATTACTTACCGTTCCTGGCTTTTTCTTTATAAAGTTCCTGGTCAGCAGCGATAAGTATTTGAGAAACATTTTCGTATAAAGCCAGCTCTATAATGCTTGCGCTTATTCCGGTTGTTTTCTCATAGAAAGATACATACTCTTTAAACTCTTTTTTAAGACATTCAAGCTTTTCAACCAATGCTGTCCTGGTCCCATAGTATATTACAGCAAACTCGTCGCCGCCCCATCTGCTCACAATATTTCTACCCTGACCTAGAAATTTCCTTAAAAAATCTGACAGTTTTTTTAATACCTCATCACCGATGATATGTCCGCATCTGTCATTTACTTTCTTGAAATTATCAAGATCCAGAAGAACAAGAAATATTTCTTCTTTTCTGTTTCTCATAGCTTCTTCCATCTCTCCGTTGAACATTCTTCTGTTATATAGTCCCGTAAGCTCGTCAAATTTCGCGTAGTCATCGAGTTTTATGTTAACGGCTTCATACTCGCGTGCGAATCTCAAAATTATCATAAATGAAGCAAACAACAATAACGGTATCTGAATCATTCTGTCTGTGAACTGCGCATTGGCAGAATAAGCTGTAATCAAATGAGGAAAATAAAATTCAACGGCATGTAAGATCATGAAAATACCTATGAGAGAAAATATCAGAAAAAAACGTTTCCATCCGCTGAAAAGGTAAGTAACTGTTATAAGAAGAAGAAAAGCGTAGCCGATAGCGTTATTGTTGCTTCCGCCAGAGTCCAAGAAAGCAAATGGAAAAAAAATCCATATGAGAAAGAAAAAAAATCCGAACATGAATACTTTAGTATAGTTTTTGTTTTTTGAAAACAAATAAGAAGTTACGGTAGTAAGAAATAGTGCAATCCATTTAAGATTTGGCCAAAAAGGAAAAGATGAAAGATAGTTGCCTATAATACATATAACAGATAAAAGTGCACCAACAAATAAAATTGACCGATAAAGGCGCATTTTGATATCATATTGATTCATATTCACCCCGAAAGAATAATTTATGGATATGACTCTGCCGTAAATAATAAAGACGCAGGCAATGTATATGCAACTGCGTCCTAATGGTGGAGGCGGCGGGAGTTGAACCCGCGTCCGAAGAGTGATTAAGACAAGCTTCTCCGAGCACAGCCTGTATTTTGATTTTGGATTACGAACTCCTGCAGGCAGGATCTCTCATCCTATCTTTCTTTGATGTCCCAATCAGTCCGAAAGAAAAAACTGACAGGTAAGGGCCTTTTTAGACACGCCCTAGCAGTTAATCAAGCCCAAGGTTAATCTGCAGGACGGCTGTTAGATTAAACTAAGCAGCAAATGCGTAATTTTCTTCTGCGTTTCTTCTTTGTCATTTTGTTAACGGGCTAATGACTTCCCCGGCTCGCTACTTGTAATAGCCAAACCCCGTCGAATCCGGTACGCCCCCCTTTTCAAGGGCATTATATTCTATCATACAATGATTCAAAAAGTCAAGTTGTGCATTTCCTGAGGAAAACTTTGTAATTCTTTTCTTATACTTTCTATAAACTCTATATAAGACATATCCTCATACTCGTAAAGCTTCTTAATATACTTTGTCCTTTTGAGTTTAATCTCTTCAAGTGCTTTGTTCATATCTTCCGTGCTTTTCTTACGAATAACAATATTTTTGCTGATTTTTGTCCAGATCCAAAAAATCGGCACCAACAGTACAAGAAAACTTAAATTGATAAAAAAAATAACCACGGTAGCTGCAACAATTGAAAAAAATCCTAAAAGTACAATATTATTAACAGCTACTTTTTTTTCAATACATCCATTTAGACTTTCTATCATCTTAGGATATACAGTATTAAAGAACTCGACTTCCATAAAGCTATCCCAAATTTTTTTAGGAGGATTATTTATTTTCTTCATAAAATCTATAACCTCTCTTGCCTGTTTTTTTAACAGAGTACATGGCAGTATCGGCTTTTCGTATAAGTTCTTCGCTGTTATTACCATCTTTTGGGAAAACAGATATTCCTAAAGAGATACCTATAGTACTTTCAATATCGCCTATATAGAAAGGCTTTGAGAAAATATCAATGATTTTAGCCGCAACATTAGAAGCACCTTCTATGCTCGATATGTTTCTGAGTATAATAGTGAATTCATCTCCTCCCATTCGGGCAACTATATCAGACTTTCGGACACTGCTGAGAAGACGTTGCGCAGTAATGACGAGAATTCTGTCTCCGGCTTCATGACCGTAAGAATCATTATAGTATTTAAAGTTATCAAGGTCTATAAAGAAGAGCGCAAAGCTCTTTTTGTCACGGCGGTGTTGTATAATGCTCTGTGAAAACCTTTCGAAGAATAGCTCCCTGTTTGGAAGCCCGGTAAGTTTATCGTAATGTGCCATTTTAAACATTTTTTCCTCAAGCTCTTTTCTTTTGGTTATATTAATGTGAGTTCCGCACATTCTCAGAGGTTTTTCTGAATGATCTCTTTCTACTATCTTTCCTTTGCTCTGAATCCATGTCCATTTTCCTGATCTGTTAAGAACTCTGTACTCGCACTCAAAAAAATCAGACTGTCCCTGAACATGGGAGTTAAGCCGTTCGTTGAAATTTTTTATATCATCAAAATGAATTGACTTTTCCCATTCGGTTATAGTACTTTTAGCTTGCTGATGTTCTTGTGTTCCTACTAGCCTATGCCATCTTTCATTTACTATTATCCTTCCGGAAGGAATATCCCAGTCCCATATTGCCATTTCTGAACCGTAAAGAACCATTTCAAGCCTTTGTTTACTGTCCAGTATTATGCGTTCTGATTCTTTTCGCTCGGTTATGTCAAGGGCAACAGTGAATATATTGCTGTTATTCCTTGTACATCTAAACTCCAGACATTTTAAGCTTTGATCTTTACAACGGTAGCCGGTCTCAAAGGTGATTACTTTATCAGAAGCTACTGCTTCATTAATTTTTTCTTTAATGACAGGTACATCTTTCTCATAAGCAAAATCCCATAAATGCATATTTTTAAGATCTTTTGGTTCATATCCCAAAACAACTTTCCATTGGATGTTGTTTTTTACGAAAACGCCGTTCTTGTCTGTTATACAAAAAAGGTCTGGGGATAGATTAAAGAAATTTTCTACCTCCATAGCTTTTTCTTCTACCTCTTTCTGAATACTTTTATAATGGGTAATATCTTTTATTGAAGCTAGAATAACGTCTCTTTTTGAAAAACTTAGTTTGGTCAGAAATACTTCAACCGGTAATGTAAAGCCGTCTTCCGGCCTTTTGGCAGTCCACTCAAAAGTTTTTGGTTTACCGAGGATGACATCAGCCCATATTCCGTCCAACAGATCTAAGCTGTTGGTATAAGAAGAAAGATCGTCTTTTATCGAAAGTGCAAATGCCCTTTCTTCATCTGTTTTAAACATTGAAAGGAACTGCTTATTGACTGCAAGTATTTTTCCATGAAGATCGTGTATAATCATAGCTTCCTGAACGTTGTTAAAAAGTTCAAGAAAACTTTTCGAAAGGATTATTTTGTTTTTTAGTTTGGTATCTTTAGTATCTCCTTGGAGAGGCTTCTTAACTTTTTTTTGCGTCATAAGGCTATCCCTTTTAGCTGGAAGGATTATCAACCAACTACGGTAACTTTATTCCTTCCCTCATTTTTTGATACATATAAAGCATTATCGGCCTTTTCAATAAGATGGTTTATGTCTTGCAGAGCTGTGATCCTTGAAAAAGCTACTCCGAGAGAGACGGTAACATATTTGCCTATCGGAGAGTATTGATGAACAATACCAAGATCATACACTGCCTGTTTGATTCTATCTGCGGTTTTAATAAAATTCTGTCTGTCATTATTGTAAGAAATGATCAGGAACTCCTCTCCGCCGAATCTGACAGTAAAATCGGAATTATTTTCGACTATATTTTTGATAACTCCGGCAATCTTTTTTAATACCTCATCACCTTTAAGGTGTCCGTAGTTGTCGTTGTATAGTTTAAAAAAGTCTATATCAATCATTATGGCTGAAAGATCAATGCTTTTCCCAGTGTTGGTTTTTAATAAATTATCCAAAAATTCATTTAAGCCACGTCTGTTATCAAGACCTGTGAGCTCATCCTTTATAGAAAGATCTGCAAGCTTTTTATTGAGCTCATAAAGTTTCTTGTTTATCATAGCGTTAAGCTCATACTGGGTCTGAAGAACAATATTGGTTTTTTCGAGTTCTCTGTTTACTGTAAAATTCCTATAGAAGTTTACGTACAGCATTCTGCAAACAATCCATGCGAGAAAACAAAAAACACTTATGTTAACATAATGACCTATGAGAATGTCGGTATTGGGCTGAAAGAAGGGAAGACCTGTTAAAAGAACAATAAGTGCACCTATATAAACAAAAAAAGATTTTAAGCCTGACATATAAAAAGTTATAGCGCAGACCGCCACGTTTACCACAAATGTGGTTATCTGTCCATAAAGCCTCTGGTCAAGCATGGTTATTGCCAGTCCCCAGCCTATCATGAAAAATACATAACCAAGTTGAAAACCGCTCATAATCTTCATAGATGATTCTGTCCACTTGATTTTTAAAAATTTTTTTTTGGTCATAAACACAAAAAACATATTAACTGTGAACATACTTATATACATTAACAGATAGGTAATAAAATCGTATGATGTATCAACATGTCTAAAATAAGATATAAGATTTATAGTTATCAGAATACTTTCAAAGAACATTACAGCATATCCTAGAATTACGCTTCTATGAAAATTTTCTTTAAGCAGCTGAACAGTAAACTCTTTTTTTGTGTCATCGGGAAACACAGTTTTCTTAAATAGATCCTTTAGCATAAAACAACTCCAAAATAAATAAGTATAGTCTTACTCATAAATGAGTGAGGTTACTCATTTATGAGATAGGTTACTTATTCATATTATACATTACAGAATGTAACTTTTAGTAGTTTTAAAGTTGCTTATGTGAAAGCAGTTTTTCTCCGCCTATTTTAATTGCTATTGCCCCCAGTGGAGCAGTAATCATTATAGCCAGTACGGCAACAGCCAGTATCAGATCACCGTTTTCTACTCCTGCTGAAAGAGGAATGGCACCTATGGCTGCCTGAACGGTTGCTTTGGGAGTATAGGAAAGTATACAGAATAGCTTTTCTTTTAAATTAAGATTGGTTCCCACAACAGAAAAATAAACCCCAAGACTCCTTGCCAGCAGACCTGCAAGGATTATGACCAGACCATTTAACCCGGAGTTGAATGCAAGACTAATGTTAACCTGTGCCCCGACGAGAACGAACAATAGTATTTCAGCAAAAACCCATATTTTATTGAATTTTTGGGAAAGTCTGACTGCAACAGCTGGAAGTTTATCAAGAATAACATAACCGATAGTCATTACACCAAGAAGACTGGCGATCTCAACTCTACTTTTTAGAGAACTCTCTACGCCGTTAATCAGTATCGAAAGACCTAATATGTAGATAACTTTTCTGGTATCACGCATGTGATACTTTGAAAAAACTTTTACAAGTATTAATCCTGCCACAGCGCCGATTGCTATTCCTAAAAATATTGAAATAGGAATGTTGAGAAGTACTTTAAAAACATTGATCCCAGCATTAGTATAAGATGCTAAAAAAGCCGAAAATATAGTTATTGCAAAAACATCATCAATAGAAGCTCCGGCCATTATCATGGTGGGTATAGACTTGTCAGTGCCTCTTTTCTGTTCTGAGAATTTAAGCATCAACGGTACAACAACTGCAGGAGAAACAGCTGCAAGAATAAAACCAAGCATTCCGCCTTGAACAAAAGAAAAGCCAAACAATAAAACAGAAGTTAAGGCTATGGTAAAACCTTCTAAAAGACCTGGGATAAAGCTTAAACGCAATGCGGGGGAGCCGATTTTTTTAAGTTCTTTTCTGCTGATGCCCAGTCCAGCCCTTAGAAGTATGACAATAAGAGCAAACATTCTGAAATCAGCTGAAAAATTAAGCAGTTCATGATTTATCAAGTCTATGCCGTAAGGACCGATGACTATTCCAAGCACAAGCATGCCTAAAAGTCCTGGAAGCCCAATTTTTTCGAAAAAAAAGTTTGTTGCAAGACCTAAAACCATTATTATTCCAACAGTTAAAAGCATTGTTTCCTCCAAAAAATAATGAC
>JAKJGQ010000053.1 GCA_022704305.1 Thermotogae bacterium
TTTTTGACATTTCGTGGCTTTTGGCAAGAGCTTAATCCATAATAATGGCTCTTGCAGTAAAAGAAACAATTAACGTATTGGCTGCAAAAAGAATCACAACAGTTGTTATTACCCAAAGTAGAAGTTTCGTCCTAAAAGATCTTCTCATAAAGCTACACCTCCAAGATAGAATACGCCCTATAATAATTTTAACTCAAAAAGGTTTGTTTGTCACTAAAATGTTTATTATGTTAATAAAAATTTTTATACGTTTAATATTCGTAAAGTTTTCCAGGATTCATTATATTATTCGGATCAAATGATTTTTTAATTTTCAGCATACTCTCTATCTGATTCTTTTTAGTTATTGAAAGAAGATTCTTTTTTATAAATCCGATACCGTGCTCGCCGCTTACGGCACCTCCAAGTTCACATGCCTTAAGGGCTATCTCTGAAAGAATTTTTTCTGATACTTCCCTCCATTGCTCACAACTACTGCCGTTATTAAGGGGAGCAGGGTGAAGATTGCCATCTGCCGCATGACCAGCAACAGGTATATCGACTTCGTACTTTTTTCCTACGGCTTTTATATACTCAACCATAGCAGGAATTTCAGATATAGGAACTACCACATCACCCGTCGGAACATTAGGATCAATAGCTTTAAGGCTCTCAAGCCAATTTCTTCGTATACGCCATATTTTTTCAGAGTTATTTCTGTTATCGGCAATATAAACATTCAACGCTCCCATATCAAGAAAAAGTTTTCCAGCTTTTTCATAAAGCGTTTGGATCTGCTCTGAATTTTCAGCTTCAAACTGTACTATCATATATGCCTGTGCCTCCTGCATAAACGGAAGCTCCATATTATTATATGAACAGCTATACTTCACAGAAGTGCCGTCAAGAAACTCAACGGCACTGGGCAGCACGGACGAACTCCTTATCACAGGTTCTATTGAGGCTATGGCCTTTGCTACACTTTCAAAAGGAACCATAAGGTCAACTGTCATACCCGCAAGCGGAACAAGATTAAGAAAAATTTTTGTTATAACTCCTAAGGTTCCCTCTGATCCGATAAAAAGATGAACCATATCATAACCGCTTGAGTCTTTCCGTCTTTTCCCACCGTACTGAACTATGCTACCGTCTGGCAGAACTACTTCCAGACCCAGAACATGATGGGAAGTATTTCCATATTTTATTACTTTGCTTCCTCCGGCGTTGGTTGCAACATTCCCACCTATAAAGCTTGAATGGACACTCATAGGATATCCAGCATAATAAAGCCCTTTTTCCTGTGCTTTTTTACATAGATCGTTAGTCACTACTCCGGGTTCTACCACAGCTACCATATTTTGAGTATCGATCTCCAAAATTCTGTTCATTCTTTCAAGGCTCAGAACAATCCCCCCGTACAGCGGAACACATGCGCCTGCAAGTCCGCTTCCAGCTCCCCTGGGAGTTAGCGGGATATTTTGTGCTGCCGCAAATCTTACGATCTGTGAAACCTGTTCGGATGAACAAGGCTTTACTACCGCCTGTGGCATATGCGCATAAAAGCTTCCGCCAGCCTCATCGTGACTATATGCCTGAAGTGCTGAATCATCTTCATATATAACTGCGTTGTCCGTACATATATCCCGGAGTTTTTTTATGTTTTCTGATGTGATTTTACTATACTCTTTCATTTTTTATCACCGCTCCTGTTTCCTGAAGTTTTTTAACAAGCTTTTCCAGAACTTCATTACAGTCACCTATTATAGAAAGATCAGAAATATTGAAAATATTACTGTCCGGATCTTTGTTTACAGAAATAACATGCCCTGCACCGGAAATTCCTGCAATGTGCTGAACCGCTCCGGAGATACCAAATGCAAAGTATACTTTTGGGCTCACTGTTTTTCCAGAAAGCCCTATCTGATGGGGATAAGCTACCCATCCCATGTCGACTGCCGCTCTTGACGCACCTACCCCGCCTCCAAGAAGAGATGCCAGCTCATACAATCTCGAAAAATTCTTTTCGTCCTTCATTCCCCTTCCACCACCGACAATTACTTCAGCCTGGTTCAAAGCAATCTCTGAACTTTCATCCTGCCTGAATCCGACATACTCATAGCTGCTCGTAAAAAATTCTTCTTCTACCTTCTCCTCAACCATTTCCCTGGCTGATCCTTTATGCTTAAGCGGTTTTTTTGCCATAGGTCTCACTGTAGCCATCTGAGGAACGGTATAAGGCGTTTTTATCGTAGCCATTACATTCCCGCCAATTGCAGGTCTTGTCTGAAGAAGAAGACCTGTCTCATCTTCTATGGAAAGCTCTGTACAGTCTGCCGTAAGACCCGTCCTAAGCCTAGAGGCAACCATAGGCATGAGGGTCTTGCCGAAAGTGTCCGCAGGGGCTATAACCACATGCGGAGAGTACTTTTTTATCATATGGCATGCAGCCTTCATATATATGTCAGGAAGGAAGTTTTTTAGCCGTTCATCCTGTATTGCATAAACTTTATCCGCTCCGTATAAAAATAGCTTATCTACTTCATCATTTTGAATTTTTGAACTTATAAATACCGAACAGAGTGATGAGCCCAGAGAATCTGCCAGAGCTCTTCCCCATGTAAGCAGCTCGAAAGAAGTTTCGGTCAGCCTGCCGTTAATTACTCTGGCGAAGGTCCATATATCTTTACTCATATTATTCCTCCTATAAAATATTCTTTTCTTTTAAAAAGTCTACTATCTTCTGTGCTGCTTTTTCGGGATCAGAATCAGAAAATACTTCTCCGTTCCTAGTCAGCTTTGGGTAAAAGACTTTGCTTACCCTTGTCGGAGATCCTTCCAGCCCGCAATCAGCTTTATCTACGCCTATATCCTGTGCTGTCATTATCTTTATGGATGCAGATCTTGATTTCATCATTCCATTATAATCCGGAATCCACGGCTCATTTATTTCTTTGACCACACTTATGAGAACCGGGGATGATACTCTGACAAGTTCATAGCCGCCTTCCACAGATCTTGTTGCGAGTATTTTTCCGTCTTCTTCAATTTTTACTTCCGATACGAAAGTCAGAACCGGAATATTCAGCTGAACAGCCACACACGGCCCTACCTGTCCTGTTTCACCGTCGGTAGCTCTTTCACCTGCAAAAATAATGTCAAAGCCTCCCAGTTTTTGCAGTCCTTTGGCCAAAACATGCGCCGTAGCCCATGTATCCGAGCCGGCAAAAGCTCTGTCAGAAAGCAGAACACCCTCATCACAGCCCATTGCAATGGCCTGCCGCAAAATACTCTGGGCAGCAGGTATTCCCATGCTGACAGCTGTCACTGTGCTTTGCTGAAAATTTTTCTTCATTCTTACCGCCTGCTCAACAGCATAAGTATCCAAAGGATTCAACTCTGACTGCAGATTATCTCTCTGCATAACCCCGGTAACAGGATCTATTTTTATATTTTCCGTTGCCGGAACCTGTTTTACAAGAACAGCCATCTTCATTTATAAACACCGCCTTCAGTCAGGAATTATAAAAACTTATATTTTAAATCATTTTTTAAAGATAGTATAGTATCATTATATATTAGAAATGAAAAAAGAGCTATTTTTTCGGAGGTATGATGTGGACAGAGAAGATGTCATAAACAGAATAGTACAGGAAAAGGGAACTGATGCAATTCCCATTCTTATTGAGCAGCTTGAAAGCCCTGACCCTCAGGTAAGCGATATTGCAGATGAAGCGCTTATGCTTCTTGCTTATGAAGGCAAGGATATAATTATGAATCATTTTAAGGAAAGATTTTCTCTTAAAAAGAGAGATGATGTGACTCTGCTTTACCTGGCACAAATTCTTGCACATATAAAGTCAACTGAAATTGTTCCTTACATCCAGAAGATGTTTGATATGTTTTCTGATGAACGGGCAGCTCCCCTGCTTATTGAATGTTTATTGAAAGTCACCGGGGATAAGAAGTACCTTGATATGCTTTACGCATACTCACAGGATATAGAGTTTGAAGAGATAATCATAATGGCACTGGGAGATTTTCCATCTAAAGACTCTTTAGATAAGCTTATGGAGCTTTACGAACTTTCCAGCGATAAATCGATTAAATCTCTTATTCTTGAAAGTACATTAAAGATATTATTCTCGGATATTGAACTGGTTTCTTATGTAAACCAGAGAAGCCCGGAGATATCGGAAAAACTGAAATGGGCACTAAAAAATACTAACTTCTAGGAGACACCTATGGAAAATTTTTTTGAGGATCTTTATCTCAACGGCTGCGAAATTAAAAAAAATGAGCCTATGAAAAATCACACCTACTTCAGAATTGGCGGCATAACGCAGGCTATGCTCCTTCCCAAAACCACGGAAGCTATGGTTTATACATGTAAAAAACTTTTGTTGGAGGGAAAAAGCTTCAGGATTATGGGCTACGGCGCCAATCTAATCGTATCAGACAGAGAACTGGACTTTTTTGTTATCTGTACAAAGTATCTTTCAGATATAACCTTCTGCGGAACGGCCGTTACTGTCCAGTGCGGAGCTCCGACGGCAAGACTTTCATATATGGCAGCACAAAACGGTCTTTCGGGACTGGAGTTTGCAAGCGGTATTCCTGGCTCTGTGGGCGGGGCTGTATTTATGAATGCAGGTGCATATGAGGGAGAGTTTAAAAATATAGTAAGAAGTTCTTCCGTCTTTGATAAAAAAAATATGGAGGTACTTTCTCTTAGCACTGATCAGATGGAGTTTGGATACAGAAAGAGCATCTTTCAGCAGGGCAGATACATATGTCTTGAAACTAATCTGGAACTTTCACAAGCTCCAAGGGAAGAAGTTATTGAAAAAACCCGGTTACTTCTTGAAAAAAGATGGAAAAAACAGCCGCTTGACCTGCCTTCTGCCGGAAGTTTTTTTAAAAGACCAAGAAATGATTTTTTTGTAGGAACAGCCATCGAGAACCTCGGTATGAAAGGATTGAGAGTCGGAGGAGCAGAAATATCTAAAAAACATGCGGGATTTATAGTTAATGCAGCCAACGCTACTTTTGACGATGTGATGAAACTTTCGGAAGTAGTAAAAACTAAAATAAAAGAAGCTTATAATGTAGACCTTGAAACAGAACCGGAAATATGGAAATAAAAAAACCGTGCCTTAAAGTTTTACTTTAAGGCACGGTGATTTTATTATCAGAAGCTTAACTCTGCACCAAGATCAATTCTACTGCCAAATACCGGGTTGTTTCCATCAAGCTTGTCAAGAAATGTAACATAACTTACATTAAGACCCTGAACCACGCTGTACGAAATTCCGTATTCAAACTCTGTATTGGCGCTGAAAATATTCTGAATCATATCAACAATGTGCTCATTTCCCTTGAAAGATCTGGAGTACTTACCGTAAGCTGTAAAAGGATATCCCTCGAATGGGCTTACTGCTGCAAGTGTTCCGTAAATCTTTTCATTGGAAATCTGAACCTTGGATATGTCAAAGTTTTCACCTATTGCCAGATCATACGAGTATCTTACGTTTGCTGTTATAACTTCTGGAATTGTGAACGCCACATCGTATATTCCACCCAGTCTTTCTTTATCTGCAGCGATAAGGGCGTTGTAGTTGGTGCTTCCCTTTTCATAATTGCCGTCAATATAGCCCATAACATAATTTTTGCTCATATATGCAACCGGGAAAAGTCTCATTTCAAAGAAGTTTAAATCAAGCCCTGCTCCGGCAGCAACTCCATAACCGGTTGTATTTACAGATGTATTGCTGTTTGAGGTCATTATGTATCCGCCTTCTACTCCCAAAGCAAGCCCGAAAAGATCAAAGTATGCATTGGCTGAAGCAACCATATCTTTATTGTTTGAACTTCCAAGATAGTTGGTGGCTCCAAGTGCTGAAACCTTAATAAGACCAAGCGGTATCTGAGCATCTGCATATGCTAAACTTGCAGACTGAACCAGTTTGAAAGGAATCCATGAGCCTATTTCAAACGGAGCATGTGCTTTTATATTAAGTCCGTTCTTTTCACCGAGCCTTGCATCAAAAGCCTTGGCAAGAGGAACATTATACCTGTACATGACCGTACCCAAACCGAATGTCTGATTCGACATAAGACCGTATCTTCCGGCAACAAGTCCAAAATCAAGTTCAAGAAAATTGAGGTTTAATGCATTTAAAACACTGTTGCTTGCCTCAGGAGATATCCCGGGATATCCATAGAAAAACTTGCCGCCTATCTCAGTCTGATAAGCATTGAACCCGATCCCGAGTTTCATAAAATCCAGATCAACTATAGGAGTTATACTATACACAAGATATTTGTTTCCAGATGCATCTTTAAACGTTGAAAAATATGGGTTAATCGATAATCCGGCTCCCAAAACACTTACTGCGATAACGATAAGAGCAGTAACGCTTAAAAGTATCTTCTTCATTTTATTACCTCCTTGAAAGGCTTATACCTGATATATTGATGCAAAAATTAATCGCAGCCGCAGTAAATATTACAACTCTTTTAGCCTGTCAGTGCGTATGCTTCAACTCAATTATAGCACACACGGTATGTTAATCATATATTTTCAAACCCTTCTTAATACGTAATATCTATGAAAAAATACATTTCACTCTTTCTTCTTCTGTTTTTAAATTTAAAAACCCTTATAAAAAGAAATTATCTATGCGATTTAAGCTCATATGCAGCTTTCTCCGGAGGAATGGAGTTTATATTATATCCGGTACCCCACTCAAACCCTGCAAGATTATAGAGCCTTGGAATTATTTCAAAGTACCAGTGGTAATATCTTTGAGTTTCAGAACAAAAAGGTGACGTGTGAAGAACCAGATTAAACGGGAAATCTCCCAGCAGTCTATAGAGAAGTTCAAACGAACCTTTTAAAGCATATGAAAGATTTCTTACACTCTGGCCATCATCCCTTAGGCAAAGAAAGGAATCAGAATGGTTCCTCGGCATTATCCATGTTTCATAAGGAAACCGCGATGCAAAAGGTTCAAAAGCAATAAATCCCGGATTCTGAAATATTATTCTCTCTTCTTCCGACTCTTCCTGTGCAAGGATGTCGCAGAAGACACATTTTTTATTATCTTTATAGTACCTCTCTGCTCCTTTTAACTCATAACTGGTTGAAACAGGAACTGTAGGCGTTGCAACAATCTGCGAATGAGGATGATCGATGGTGGCTCCCGCCTGTCTGCCGTAATTTTTAAATATCTGTATATACTTGATATTCTTGTCACAACTTATTTCTATGCTTCTTTGAATATATGCCGTTATTATTTCATCAAGCTTTTGCGGTTTCATGCTCCATATTTTTTCTTCATGATCCGGACTTTCTATAACCACTTCATGATATCCATAGCCCTGAGAGCTTACATAAACTCCTCTTGTTTTCTCAACGAACGGTTCCTGGACAGTCAATGCCGGATACTTGTTATCAACAACTCTTAATGTCCATCTGCCGTCTTTTTCATATACAAGCCTGCTCCCGGGCGTTTCTTGTTCCATTCCCGGCTCAAAGGGACAGTGGTCATCATTACTTTTCTGTGCAACTACTTTTTTGCCCGCTCCCGGCCTCAAGGCTCTGTCCTGGGCAATTATCACCCATCTGTCAGAAACGGGATCTTTCCTCATCTGCTGCAATATTACCACTTCTTTTTCGCCGAAACGGCAATTTTGTAAAGCTCTTTATACTGACGTGCAGTATTTTCATAAGAAAAGTCCTGGCTCATACAGTTTTCAAATATTCTTTCCCAATCATCGCGGCTGTTGCTGTATGTATAAAGAGCTTTAGCCACCGACATAAGAAGCCTACATGCTTCATAATCGTAAAACCCAAAACCTGTTCCCAGCTTGGTCGTAGGATAATACTCCCTCACAGTATCAGCCAATCCTCCGGTATAGCGAACCACCGGAACAGTACCGTACCTCATGGCATACATCTGTCCAAGACCGCACGGCTCATATCTTGAAGGCATAAGAAATATATCCGACCCTGCATATATCTGCTGGGCTAAAAGACCATCAAACTTTATGTTGGCAGAAAACCGCCCTTTATATTTTTCTTCATAATTTTTGAAAATACTCTCGTAATTGGGATCTCCCCGTCCAAGTATGACAAACTGAACATCGAAAAGCATCAGATAGTCCATTATCTCATTTATAATATCCAATCCTTTCTGCTCATAGAGCCTTCCCACAAAAGATATCACCGGAACGTTCGGATTGATGTTTAGTCCCAAATCTTTTTGAAGTCTTGCTTTATTCTCCATTTTACTTTTATAGTCCGTTATCGGTTTGTAAATATTTCTGTTCTGCTTAGGATCGTATATCTCATAATCAATCCCGTTTGTTATCCCAAAAAGTTTATCTGAGCGTATTCTTAAAACGCCATCCATGCCAAGCCCGTACTCCTCGGTCTGAATCTCCTCGGCATAGGTTTTACTCACAGTGTTTATTATATCCGAAAATATTATTCCACCCTTGAGAAAGTTGACACTGCCATAAAACTCCAAGGCATCTATGTTGAAAAGATACGACGGAAGTCCGGCATCAGTTATGCTCTGACTTGTAAACTCTCCTTTGAACCCAAGATTGTGAATAGTCAAAACAGTGGCGATTTTATTAAGCACGGGATCATCACGGTACTTGGTCTTAAGATAAACAGATATAAGCGACGTCTGCCAGTCGTTTACATTGACCACTCCGGTCTGAGGTTCTATTTCTTTTATGAGAGTTATGGAGGCATCGCAGAAAAAAGAACTCTGATAGGCAAGATCTTTGTATCCGTAGATTTCTTCCGTTCCGAAGAGGGAATCGTTTTTTATGAGATATATCTTAAGGTCTGTATCAGGCATAGCTGTTTCATATACATCAAAGGTTCCAGAAAAAGTATGGGACTGGGTTTTCATGCCAGACTTTATTTTTTCTATCTTCCATGTTTCGCAGTTCTTTTCTATTGCTTTATGAAAAGGCATAATTACATATATTTCCTCACCTAGTTTTTTTATGTACTTTGGCAGGGCACCGGCTACGTCAGCTAAACCCCCTACCTTTACCAGAGGAGCCACTTCAAAAGAAACATAAGCAATCTTCATCCGCTTTCCACCTCCTGCTAATAATTTCCCCCGTCCTCTTCAAAAATGCCATCATATTCAATTGAGTTAGCTTCGAGAAGATCAGACACAGCATTAACATCTTTCATGCCTACTTTAAGTGTAACAGACCTTTTTCCGTTATTTACCTCCGAAGTTAAAAGAGAAAGTATATTTATATCCTTGCTGGTAAAAATATCAAGAAGGGTTCTGAGCTGACCGGGTTTTTCGTTTAGAGAAACGGTTATCTTGGTTCCGGGTTCATCCATACCCGAAACACTTTTAAAAGCCTTTATTATTTCAAATATTCCTACTGTACCTACCGGATAGAGATCGTAATCAACAACCGGTAAAACTGTTATCCTGTTTTGCTGTATTAAGTTAAGAGCATCTTCAACCATATCGTTTTCAAACAAAAAGCTCTCTACCGGATCTAAAATATCCATAAGCTTGAGTTCTTTATCGAAAGATTTTATATAATCCATCTCTGCAACAGAAATGCAGTTATACAGGGTTTCATCCTCCCTGAGAACAATCATAACATCAACATAAGAACTGAATCTTTCAACAAGAGCACTTACCTTCTCTGTAAGCATCGCTTTCTGAAAGTTCGTATTAATATAATTTTTTATATACATGTCTTTCCTCCGGTCGAAACATAGACTTGGTTTATTAATATTATAACATCAAATGATTCAAAAAAAAAAGGACCGCATTGCGGTCCCGTCAATAGTATACTATAATGTTTTAAGCTTCTCATCTAATTCCAAAAGTTCATCATTAATTTTTTTCCATTCTTCTTCAAGAAAATCATCATGTTCATAGGGTCCCATATACTTGGCAATAGCGTTTTTTTCTATCTCCAGAACTCTTTTTCTTTTAAGAAGTTCCTGCTTGTCAAAGTTATTCATATACTCACCCCCTTTAATATTATTTTACCATATAATTACATTTCACGCAACAAAAAAAGTCATTTTTTTTGTAAAAAAAACTATCTGATTTTTCATATAATTATATTATAATTGCTTATATACTTTAGAAAGGCGGTAGATAAAGTGTTCCTTGACAATGTTGCTTTAGGAAGATACGTAGAAAAAAGATCTTTCATGCATAATCTCGACCCACGGGTAAAGCTTCTGGGGCTTTTTGTACTTGCTGGTTTTGCTTTTTCCATCAATAGTGTTTTTGATATAATTTCCATGTCGGTATACACTGTAATTCTTATGATGCTCTCTGGTCTAAGCCTGAAATACTATCTTAAATCCATGAAATCCATATGGTTTCTAGTGCTTTTTGCCTTTGTAATGCAGCTTTTTTCATATGAAGGTACTCCGGTTTTTTCTTTTTGGTTTATTACTATTACCGATAAAGCTCTTTTCAATTCAATGGTAGTTACTTTCAGACTGCTTTTTGCAATACTTATATCCACAGTACTTACACTTACAACATCTCCGACATCTCTCGCACATGCCATGGAAGATATACTTAAGTGGTTCTTTGTTCCTAAGTCCTTTGCACATGAACTGTCTATGGTAATGACCATAGCTATAAGGTTTATTCCTGTAATGGCAAACGAGGCAGACAGGATTATAAAAGCACAGATGAGCAGAGGTGCAAACTTTGATGACAGAAAAATAAGCGGCAAGATAAAAGGCATAGTATCGATAATAATACCTTTACTTATATCGGCCATGAGAAGAGCCGACGATCTGAGCATAGCGATGGAAGCCCGAGGCTATCATGGCTGGGAGGGACGTACAAGATTCAAAGTGTTTTCATGGAAACTTTCAGATACATTTTTCCTTTTTACATTTATTGCTATAAGCGTTCTTATAACTATTTACTGAAAATATGCGTTCATTCTGTCTTTATCAGCAATAAATATACTGTTGCTAGACTTTTTAAGCAGACCCTCTTCTTCCATTTCTATTATGACTCTGGAAAGAGAGGGGCGTGCCACTCCCATTACAGCTGAAATTTCTTCAAGTGTATCCGTAAGTATTACCGGATTAGTTTTCTGCTGATTATAAAGCCTGAGAATATAAAAACAAAACTTTTCTTTCAATGACTTCAATGTGCTCAGCCATAACTTCTCAGACAAAAACTCCATTCTATTTCCTATGTCAGTGAGCAGGTTATCCAGAATTTTTTTATGTTTAATGCACATTTCCGTGACTCTTTGCTTTTTCATGCTTATCAGTGTTGCTTTGGAAACTGCTGTTATATCAACAGGCAATGAATTGTTTTGGGCAAACAGAAAGCCTGAAGCAAGTATGAAAGGCGCCTGGAGTTTCTCCACCTGAACGGCTTTGCCGTTAAAATCTCCCATTTCTGTCTTGACATCACCATAGAGGAGTATCATCAGATCTTCTATTTTTTCACCCCTGAACTTTATAACCCTTCCAGGTTCATAAGAACTGTAGATAAACCTGCTTTCCTCAAAAATATCGATTAGCTCACCCGTGTCAATACCATTGAAGAGACTTAATTTCGATATCTGGAGAATATCCGGATGCATCTGCTGTCACCTCCGTAACAATTGTTACCGACTTTCC
>JAKJGQ010000054.1 GCA_022704305.1 Thermotogae bacterium
CCTCCGAGAAGTACGATTATATCGCCAACTCCGAGAGTTTTTCTTGTTACATCAGACTTTTTTACAGCCCCTATGACAGCTCCAACTTCCATTCTTTTTGCAACGAAATCATCATCATAATGTTCACTTACAATACCTGTGGCCAGTCCTATCTGATTTCCATAGGAACTATATCCACTGGCAGCTAGAGTGGTTATTTTTCTCTGCGGAAGTTTTCCTTTTATACTTTTTTCAACCGGAGTTCTCGGGTCAGCAGCTCCAGTAACTCTCATAGCCTGATAAACATAGGCCCTCCCTGAAAGAGGATCTCTTATTGCTCCTCCTAGACAAGTGGCGGCACCTCCAAAGGGTTCAATTTCCGTAGGGTGATTATGAGTTTCGTTTTTGAACATTAAAAGATACTTTTCGGTTCCATTCTTACAGCTAACGTCCACTTCAACCGAACAGGCATTGATCTCTTCGGAAACCTCAAGATCATTAAGTTTCCCATCTTTTCTCATTTTCTTGGGAAAAACAGTAGCCAGATCCATCAAAGTTATAGGTTTTTCGCTATCTTTATACACTTCTTCCCTGATTTTTAAATACTGTTCGTATGCTTTTTTTATATATCCGGGAGTTCTGTCGTCCCAATCTATCTTCTCTATTATGGTATTAAATGTAGTATGTCTGCAGTGATCGGACCAGTAAGTATCTATTACTTTTATTTCCGTCATTGATGGATCTCTTTTTTCTTTTTGAAAATACTCCTGACAGAATAAAAAATCTTCAAAACTCATAGCCAGAGAGAGCTTATTATACAGTTCCTCCATCTGTAGTCTTGAAAAGTTTGAAAATCCATGCAGATACTCAATATTTATGTCGTGCTGGATTTGTTCATCAAATTTATCTGGTTTTCCGAGGTTAGCCAATCTTGAGTCTACAGGGTTGACAAGATATGATGTGATTTTCTCTAACTCTGAAGGAAGGATATCGTTGTTGACAACATAGATAACCGCTGTCTTTACTTTAGGTTTTAGAAGGGGGTTTATCAATTGCAGACACTGTTGAGTAGAGTCGGCCCGCTGATCATACTGGCCAGGAAGATATTCTATTCCGAAAGACTTTTCAAAAGATGACATGGGAAAGTCTTCAAGGTATAAATCATCGGTCTGAGGTTCACAGAAAACCTCTTTAAGAGCTCTTTCTGCTGTTCCTTCATCTATGCCCAGAATATCGTAGCGGTTAAGAATTCTGAGCGTTTTAAGACTTGTTATTCCAAGATAGTTTTTTAGGTCATTTAGTACTCCCTTGGCCTGAAGATCAAATCCTTTTTTTCTTTCAACATAGACTCTGTATATTTTGTCTGACATTATAACCTCCTGAATATGCTTTATGGTGATATTATATATTATTAAAAATTGAGACGATGCTTTGAATTGGTAACAACTGGGTGAATTCAAAATGTGATTATTTTGTTATTTTGATTTGTTTATTATATAATTATATAAATTAGTCTTTCGAGGTGACTGCATGCAGATCATGTATTTTATAATCAAGTATCTGGGGGTACCGGCATTTATGGTTTTTTCGTTTTTTGTTTTGTTGTCCGGTGTTGCTGCATATGATATACGAAATATTCCTTCCGGAATAGAGATTCTTCATTCTGCTGATAACGAGGTTACAGTAAAGTGGAAGGATAACAACCCTCATGAATTTGGTTATCAGTTTTTACTTAAAAACCTTTCTAATAATCAGATCAAAACTTATAATCTTCCAACTGACAGTTCCTCTTTCAGATTTGAAATACAGAAAAATAACCTCTACTCTTTTCAGATTCTCTCAAATGATTTCAACAGCTATAAAAGTCAGGAGCACAGGTTTTATTATGCAGACCTGCCTGAAGAGGATGTAATTTTTGAATGCTGCGATAATAAAATCGGAATACCAAAGGAATTTTTTGATTTGACAACTAAAATCTTTTTATTTTCAGAGTATCGTAAAACAGATACTCCAGATATAAAAATACAACTTGATAATGAAGTTCTTTCCCATCAGAAACCGTTTCCAAAGTTTAGTATACCCATCATGCTGTTTCATCCTAAAGGAGAAGTAATTAATATATCAAAGAATATATTTATAAAAAGAACAGGCGATACTTATGAAAATTCTTTGGCTTACAGGACAGAAGAACTTACTGCTGTAATTCCGCCGCAGTTAACCAATAAAGAATACTCTTATATCTTTCCTCTGCTCTTTGATTTTGATATTCTAAACAGAATAGAACTGGTTATTTCAAATTCAGCATATAAAAGCATTGAAGGATACGCCGAGCTATTTCGCTCATCTGTTCAGGAAAACATCCGAAGGGAAGGACTTAGCTTTATTGATACAAACAGAACCATTTCAAAGCTTTCTTCATCAGACAAATATAAGGATTGTGCTTTAATATTTGTTCATGGTCATCAGATTGAAACTCTTGATAAATCTTTTAATATATCCTCCAGAAGTAATCCATGGATAAACAATGACAGAATCGACGTATGGCGTGATTTTTTCAAAGAGATCAGAGCTTCTGAAGACTTTAAAAATACCTTTGATTTTTATGAATTTATCTACGACACACATGCTTTATCCGCAAAGCAATACGGTGAAATGCTTGCATCATACATTACTCAGCTTAAAAAATCCGGAAATTATAAGGATATCTTTATAATCGCACATAGCATGGGCGGACTTGTCAGCAGGTATGCCATGAATACTGTTGTATCAGGAGAAGAAGAGTATCTTGGTGCTTATGTGACAAAAGTTTATACCCTAGACGCAGTAAACAGGGGATCACCATTACAAAGCGTCGTAAGATCTTTCGATGACAGGCTTTTGCGTCAGGGACTTATAAACTATCCTATGGTTTATGATTATCTTGCCGAACTTGTAAAATCTTTTCCAAGCATGTCTATGGATTTTAACTATGCAAATCTTTTTTATGATGATGTTTTTGTTCAGAGAGTTTCGTTCCTTTTGACACAGGCTCTTAAATATTATCCGAACTTCTTTGCTGTTTTCGTTTCACAGAACCTTTTGGGTATCTTCAATGGTCCATTATCTTTTGAATATTCCGATGGTGAGTATCTAAGAAAGTTCCAAAACTATTTTTATCCAGGTATTGAGGAAGTTCTGTTTGTCCCAAACAAAGCTCTAAACTCTCTTATCACTGATGAAAGGTTTACTGAAAAGTACTGTGAAGTAATCTCAAATATAGCTTATCCCCTTACAGATAACAAACCTATAGATCCAACTCACTACTCCGAATATGTTCATCTTGGAATGAGGCTTTTTAATGATGTGCTTGCTGATGTAGCAGCAGAGATCAACATGCCAGAGCACTCTTTAAGTGATGGAATGGTAACTGTTTGGGGTCAGACAGTCAAAAATGATGAAAGAACCAAGTTGAGGTTTATCGGATTGGATCATGCACAGGTATACTATAATCATGAAGTTATTACAAGTATTCTTAAAGATATTGCGATAAGGACACTCAAATGAATATTTTTTTTATATGTGCTTTGAGAGCAGAAGCAAAACCGTTCATAGAGGCTTTAAATTTAAAAAAGCTTCTTGATCAGAGAGCATTTGATGTATATAAACGCAATAATTTTTTTCTTTGCATAAGCGGTATTGGAAAAGTGAAAGCTGCTGCCGCAACAGCTTATGTTCTTACGGCTTTTTCAAAAAACGCCGGAGATATTCTCATAAACTGCGGAGTAGCAGGATACAATACACCGTTGATCTCAAAAGGAGAAACGGTTTTGATAAACAAGATCACTGATCAGGATACTTTTAAAGAGTTTTTCCCTAATATAATAATATCGCATTCTTATAAAGAACACGAGATACACACTTTCTCCAAAGCAGTAAGCCTATCGTCACCGGAAAAAAAAGAGTTCGTGGATATGGAAAGCTCTGGTGTTTATATAGCAGCTTCAAGATTTTTGTACCTGAACAACATTTATTTTCTTAAGGTAGCCTTGGATAATCTCAGTCCTGAAGGAATAAAAGAAGAAAGTATCCTTTCGGTGATGAGTGAAAACGTTAATTCAATTTTGAACTTCGCTGAAAGTGCTGATCTTCTTTCTCAAAATACTTCGTTTGAATTCAATTTTTCACAGGAAGACGAGAGAAAACTTTCAGAACTATTTGAAAAAATGAAGCTTACAAAATCTATGAAGGATAAGGTTATACTTCTTCTTAAGAAGCGGTACGTTTATGGAAAAAAAACTTTACCTGATATGCAAAATATTATATTTCCAGTAACTAACAAAGATGAAAGGAAGAAAGAGTTTGACAAGCTTATCGAATATCTATCTTAAGAAACCGTTTTCTCACATTTATGTTGAAAATCAAGCATTTAAATATGATGAAACATACCGTATAACAAATTTTTTTAAAAATTCTCAATTGATCGAAGTATCTGATTATCGGAATGTCTTTAACTCCCATAATCAAAATTTTAATCTTCAGAAAAAAACGCCAGATCTTATTCTGGCAGTAAAAAAAGATAATTTTCTCTATAAAGGATCGGATCTATGTCACGGTTATGAAAATATGGACTTTTATTATCTTACCAATATGATAAACTGTCTTTACGACTGTGATTATTGTTTCATTCGGGGAATGTATACGTCGGCTAATATTGTTTATTTTGTAAATACAAATGATTTTTTTGACGCTGTTGCTGAAGAAGCACTTGGGAAAGATGTTTTTATCCCCATAAGTTATGAGTCGGATCTACTTGTAATGGAAAGTATTTTCCGAATATTCGCAAGATGGTACAGTTTCTGTGTTGAAAACAGCAATGTCAATATAGAAGTCAGAACCAAGAGTTCATGTATTAACGTAATAAAAAAATACAGGCCTGTTAAAAACATTTTGTTGAGCTGGACTCTTTCTCCGGATCTTATTATAAGTTCTTATGAAAAAAAAAGTCCCCCTCTCCAAAAAAGGATAAAAGCCGTTAACCAAGCTCTTGAAGCCGGATGGAAAGTAAGACTTTCATTTGATCCGATACTTCTGATTGATGATGCAGAAAAAATTTATACCAGTTTTTTTAATCAAATATTATCTGAAATACCTGTAGATTTTTTGTTTGATCTTAATATCGGTTTTTTCAGAATGCCCACGACCTACTTCAGGGAGTTTAAAAGCAAAACTCAATTTTCTCCCGTTTTGTACAGCGATTGGGAATATTCCGGTGATCATGTAACCTATTCATCCGATAGAAAAGAAAAGTTTATGAAATCAGCTGAACCATATTTGAAAGAATTTTCGCGCCTAACAAAGGTACTTTATATGGTATAATAAGCTATATTCATTTGAAAAGGAGGAGTTTATGAAAAAGACTGTTTTTATTTTTTTAGTCCTGCTAATTTTTTCTACCGTGGTGTTTTCCGGTGAACTTCTGAAGATAACCACCATATCTCCGAATCTTGATACTGCCGTGGCACATATCGGAGTATCGTTCCTTACCGATTATAATGTTTCTGCCGGTATAGAATTCCCGCTTATACGAACAGAACTGTTTGATAGTTTTTCAATTCTCGGATTGTACGGTTTTTCTTTCACTTCTGCAAGACCGGTTATAGGTCCTTATTTCGAAGCTCAGTTCCTTGTGGGTAAGTTTAAGATGTTTCTTGGTACTCTTATGAATCCAGACATCATACTCCTGGGAAATCCTGTCTTAATAAAGACTGGTGTTTTAGCCGGAGCATTGGGGGGTTATGTTAAATTAGGAATCGATTTTGACAGTAAATTCTCTAAAGCCCTTGTATATATGGCTATAGAATATTAAATAATATCCTGCTTTGGTTTAATCCAAAGCAGGATATTTTATTACATCCACTTTTTGTTTCTGAATATAAAGTATACCAAGACACACACGACAACACATACTGATATTATGTAAATGAAAGCATACGGATTGTCAGAAAAAGGAACTTTAACGTTCATTCCAAAAAAACCAGTGATTATGGCCGGTATCTGAATAACCAATGTAAGTATTGTAAGAACCTTCATAACAACATTCAGATTATTGGATATCACTGAGGCAAAAGCATCCATCATGCCTGAAAGTATGTCACTGTATATATTTGCCATTTCCAAAGCCTGTTTATACTCTATTATTGTATCTTCAAGCAGTTCTTTGTCAGCATCGAATATTTCTATCGTGGTTCCTCTAAGAATTTTTTCCATCATTATTTCGTTGGATCTGAGTGATGTGGTAAAGTACACCAGACTTTTCTCAAGATACATCAGAGTTTCTAACTCATTATTTCTCATAGATTCATGAAGCCGTTCCTCCGTACGATCCGTTATCTTGTTTATCTCCTTGAGATATGCAAGAAACAAAAGGGCATTCCTATAAAAAATTTGAAATATCATACGACTCTTTTTATGAGGATTGAACTCGGAACGTTTTATCATGATATCAAGAAATTCAAGATTAAATTTGGATATGAGCAGTGTATAGTCTGAACCGATAAGTATACCCAACGAAGCTGTTTTATAAGGAATCTTTTTGTCGTCTTCGTCTCTGTAAGGAACTTTTAAAATGAGCAGTGTACTTTTTCCGGAGATATCTATACGTGCTCTTTCATCAGGATCAAGCGAATCGTATATAAGGTCGGAATCAATACTCAGCTTCTGGGAAATATCATCTATCTCTGCAGATGTAGGACTTACAAGATATATTAAGCAGTCCTGAGAAAAACCTTGTGACTCAACCAGCTTACCGTTTACTTTTTCATAGATTCTTATCATCTTTTTTTCCTCCTGGATTATCTTCTATGGCGGTAATGAAACAACATCCTTGCTACTACTGCTACTATCCATAAGATCACCTCCCTATTCTTAATGAATTAAGTGTTATCCCTTTAAGAAATTATGTTATAATTTCAATTGTACAGTTGCACAAACAAAGCATTGCATTTTGAAAGGGGCTTAGTAATGCAATCACAAAATGAAACCAATATATTCGGCCGGATATCAAACATTATTATGGAACTTAGTAAAATAGGAGATATTGAAAGTTCATACTCAACTCTTTCTTCCCTTATAAACTCTATGGTAAAGACGGAAGAAGAGTATTTTTTCGCAGAAAAAGAGAGTACCCTTTCAGAGATCTTTAATCACAACTACAGTAGAGATATATACGATCTCATAAAATGGGGATACTCCCAGGGGGATATTTCAATGTTCCCTGAGGGTGAAGGATCTATGATAATCCTTCCGATAAGCAAGGGACCAAAAGTACTTTTCGTTTATGCTGCATACGTTAAGCTACAAGAATTTTCCAACGAATTCATGATGTTCCTTAGAATTATAGCATTTTTGATGGGAAGTTTATATGAAAATTTGTTACTTTATAACGAAATTCTGGACAAGAATGCCATCATTGAAAAAAACAAAAATTTTCTTGATACTCTTATCAATGGGAGTATTGATTCTATAATTGTTTATGATAAATCCATGAATATCTACTTTAAAAATTCCTCTTATGATTCCATAAGTGACAACTCTTTGCTTTTGGAGAAGCTTCATGATATAAATATTGCCACCATCGACAGTAATAAACGTCAGATAGTTGAGCTTGAGCAGGATGGAAAGTTCTATTCCATAGAATCCCTTCCTATATATTTTGAACAGGAATCCTTTGCTTTATGTTTTATAAGGGATATCTCAGGAACAAAGGAACTTGAAAAACTCAAACAACTCGATAAAATGAAAATGGAGTTCCTTTCTATGATGTCTCATGAACTTAGGACACCATTATCGGCTGTAAAGGCTTATTCTGAAACAATCATCACTGCTTTTGAAGATATGGACAGAGATACAACTCTGGCTTTCCTTACTACAATTCTTACAGAAGCCAATCATCTTGAAAAACTCTTAAATGACCTTCTTGATTTTTCAAAACTTGAATTGAAAACGCTTAAACTTGAACCTTCTGTCTTTGATATTGTAGAACTAATTAACGACATTGTAAATTCTTCAGAGCAGGCTGCCACTGCATCTAAAGTTACCGTTTCTTTTGAAAAATCAAAGGAACACATAAAGGTGAACCTTGATAAAAGCAGAGTACGACAGGCAGTAAACAATATCCTCCAAAATGCTATAAAATTTTGTGACAGGGAAAAAGAAAGTTCTTTTGCCAAGATTTCTCTTGACGATACTCCTTCATCTGTGGAAATAAAGGTGGAAGACAACGGTATCGGAATCAATGAAAAGTATTATTCCAAAGTCTTTGAGAAGTTTTTTAAAGTTGATTCGTCTCTCACTTATCAGGTACAGGGTACAGGAATAGGTCTTTCCATGGCTAAGGAATTTGTTGAGATGCACGGAGGAAGTATATGTATAGAAAAGAGTACAGAAGGAATAGGTACAACTTTTAAAATTAATCTTCCCAAGGGTGTGTTATAGTGGCGGATATATCAATAAAAGAAATTACCAGGAAAATTGAGGAGCTTCCCACTCCTGACTTTATAGTGCAAAGGATAGTATCCATAGCCTCAAGCCCGAACGCAAGTACTAAAGAACTTAATATGGCAATACTTGAATCACCATCAATGGCGGCTAAAATATTGAAAATGGCTAACTCTGCATATTATGCTATGCCCAGAAGGATAACAAAGCTTTCACAAGCAATTAATATTCTTGGCTTCAGATCTGTCCGTAACCTAGCTTTAAGTGTATTTACCGCAAAATCATTCTTTTCACGTGAGTTTGAATACTTCAACACTAAAAAAGTTTGGAGTCATTTTATGGCCACTGCAATTTCCTGTGAACTTCTTTCGAAGTTTATAAACTTTCCTGACCGAGAAGAAGCTTTTTTGTGTGGTATGCTTCACGATCTGGGCAAGATGGCAATGTCTATTGTAATGCCGGATGTTTTTGAAATGATAGTTACCGTAGCCAAGCATAAAAAAATTTCCTTCAGTAAGGCGGAAGAACTATTGGAGACCTATTCACATCAGCAGATAGGAAGAATGCTTTTTGAAAACTGGCAGATGTCTGAAATAATGATAGCTTCAGCCACTTTTCATGATTCTCCGTCACTTTGCAAGTCTGAGGACTCAAGAACTATAGTAAATCTGGTCAGCGTCGCAAACACTACGGTAAACATATTATTATATGGCTATTCGGGGTGTTTTGATATTCCTGCTGTTTCAGATGAAGCGTGGAACAATCTGGGTCTGACACCCAGAAAATATCTGAACTACTTTGAAAATTTAAAAATAAAAATAAAAGAATCAGAAGACTTCATGAACTTATCAAATGTTCTTGATGATCTACAGGAAGGTGAACTAGATGGCACAGTTTAAAAAGCAGATGTTGGAATCTGAAATAGAAAAAATAATAACAGTATCTTTGAGAGATATAAAAGACCCGAGAGTTTGCGGGAAGATACTGACTATAAACAGAGTTGATATGAAAAAAGATAAGTCCCTTGTCGATATCTATATTTCATGTCTTGACAACTCTGACCTGAAGGAAACTGTTGATGTTCTGAACAGAGCCAAAGGGTTTTTCCGTAGTATGATTGCTCAGAATATAAATATTTTCAAGGCACCAGATGTTGCATTTCATCAGAATAGGGGCATAGAGCAGAGCGTTAAAATTCACAAACTTTTGGATGATATAAAGCAGATGGATGAGAAAAAGGGTAAAAAATGATGAACGATGGAATTGTTATAGTAGATAAAAAGGAAGGAATAACTTCACACGAAATAGTCAGTTATTTTAGAAAGAAATTTGATACTCCTAAAGTAGGACATTCGGGAACACTTGATCCTTTTGCAACTGGAGTTATGGTAGTTGGTATCAATAGAGGAACCAAAATTCTTCATTTTCTATCTGCACAACGTAAAAATTACCATGTAACCGCAGAACTTGGAAAAATAACCGATACGTTTGATATTTCAGGACAGGTAAAAGAAGTAAATGAGGTTACTAATGAGAACCTGCTCAATTTAGAAAGCACTGTTATGTCTTTTATAGGCAAATATGAGCAGACTACCCCTGCTTACTCCGCCAGAAGATATCAGGGAAAAAGACTTTATGAGTATGCAAGACAGGGAAAAATAATTTCACTCCCCATAAAAGAAGTAGAAATCTTTTCTATAGAAGAGTTGATGCAAAATGGAAAAGAGTTTTCCTTTACGGTATCTGTTTCCAGCGGAACATATATACGCTCTCTGATTATGGATATCGGTTATAAACTCGGCTGCGGAGCTGTTGCCACAAAGCTGCGAAGACTTAAGAGCGGATCATTTGATATTTCACAATCAAAAAAAATGGAAGATATTTCTTTTTCCGATATTATAAATATTGAAAACTCACTTGATTTTCCGCAAATACGTGTTTTTGACGGAACTAAAGTCATAAATGGGATACAGATCTTTAAAAACGATATAATGAGTTATGATGAATTTACTAAAGGCTCTTATCTTAGATTGTTTGATGAAAATAATGAGTTTCTTGGGCTGGGAGTAGCTGAAAAAAATAGTTCTTTTATGCCTTTTCTCTTAAACAGCACTGACAGAAACGACAGAGTAGTCAAGATCTTCAGAATCATGAGGTGAAAAATGTACGCACTTGCTATAGGAACATTCGACGGAATTCATAAAGGCCACCAGTATATTCTGCACCAGACACAAAAAGTTGCACAGGAGAATAATCTGAAACCACTTGCATATATGATACGTTATCCCATAGATAAGTATCGCGGGAACTTTTCGGGACTAATATTGCCTTCATGGAGAAGGAAGGAACTTGTTGAAGATATGGGGTTTGAAGTGGAAATTTTTGACATGCAGGATCTGTGGGATATCACCCATATAGATTATATAGACATACTCCTGGACAAGGGAGTAAGACATATTGTTTGTGGAAGGGATTTCACCTTTGGAAAAGGAAAACTGGGAAATGTTGATTATATATTGAATCAAGCGACACCAAAGGGTTTAGGACTCACCGTCCTGCAGGATCTTAAAGAGTACGGAAGCAGAGTCAGTTCAACTCTTATAAGAAAGGCTTTAACCGACGGAGATATTGATTTAGCCAATGAAATGCTTACACGAAGCTGGTCGGTCGAAGGAAGAGTTTATGAAGACAGGCACGTAGGCTTTAAATTGGGATTTCCAACCGCCAATATTGACTTCAGAGAAAAAGAGTTTGTGATATCCCCAAAGTACGGAGTGTATCTTGTGAAAAGCAGTCTTCCCGGTTATTCAAGAACATTTTGGGGGCTTATGAATGTAGGCTTGCGCCCCACTTACAGAGAAAATCTAAACGGTCCCAAGGTTGAGGTCTATTTCATGGACTTTTTCGGAGATCTTTACGGAAAACACCTCAAAGTGGAAGTTATAAAATATCTCAGGGAAGAGATGATGTTTGGTTCAGAAAAGGACTTGATATCACAGATGATTAAAGATGAAGATACTGCCAGAAAATTAGTTATAACCATGGAAAAAGGGGCTTAAAGCCCCTTTTTATTTTTCAACGGAAAGATTAAGTTCAATATAACAGTCTTTTGAAACATCAAAATCAAGCCA
>JAKJGQ010000055.1 GCA_022704305.1 Thermotogae bacterium
AGTAGGTATACGAACCTTAGTGAATGAAAAAGTCGATTTTGCAAACTCCAAAAATCTTCTTATAGGTGCCGTAATGTTGACTTTGGGCATAGGTGGAGCCTCACTTACATTAGGAAACGTAGAATTAAAAGGGGTTGCACTTTCAGCAATTGCTGGAATTACACTTAATCTAATACTTCCGGATAAAGATAAAAAGAAAATCAATGTTTAGTTAAAAAAATGGTGCTATGCACCATTTTTTGTTACCGATTTAATTTGTAATTTATTTTTTTTTTTAGTATAATTAAATTGCTGTTAAATACTCTCTGAATGAGAAGTGATAGATATGATTAAAAAAGTCAAAATACTGCTTAGCGTCCTTCTTATACTGCTTTTTATAATCTCTCCGTACATAAAAAATGTATGGATAGAGATTTTTGAGTTAAAAACACTGGATTTACGTTATAAAATAAGAGGCACAGACAAGATAGAAAGTGATGTTGTGGTTGTTGCAATTGACGAAGAATCCATAATAAATATGGAAGCAGGAGAAAATAATGATAGTTGGCCTTGGGAACGAAGACACTTTGGACAGCTGGTAAAAAAACTTTTTGAAAATGGTGCAAAAACAATAGGATTTGATATTTCTTTTACATCACCTGATGAAAAAGATGAGAGAAACGATACATACTTTGCTTCCGTTTTACGCCGCTATCCAAAAGTAATACTCGGCAGCTATATAATAGTTGATAGCTCTATATTTACAAAATACCCTGAAGAGTACAGTAGATATCTTTTACAAAATACGCGTTATCTTGATCATTCGTTAAAAATAATGAATATTGAAAATGTAAATAACACATCTCTTTTCAGAGTATACAAGATTGTTCCTGCTATCAAAGAGTTTTCGGAACTTGTTCCTGTTACTTCCTACGAAATAGGGGCACTTGATGTAGATGGTATTGTACGTAATATGCCATTGTTTTTTAATGAAGTATGGGCAGAAGAAAACGGATTCGGATTAACTTTAATACCTCATATGGATGTTATGCTCTATGCCCAGTTTATTGATGCACAGGATATCGTTGTTGATTTTAAAGATAGTTCATTGAATATTTTTGACAAAAAAATCCCTTTTGATAACTACGGCAGATTCCAGATTTATTATTATGGCAAAGGCCGCGAGGTCTTTAAACAGATATCTTTCTACGATATAATGAACGATAACTTCGATTCCAAGGATATAAACAACAAAGTTGTTATTGTTGGGTATACGGATACTGCAAAAGGTCTTTATGATCTGAGAGTCACTCCTTTTTCGACCGAAGAAGCGGGTGTATATATACACGCTAATGCTGTACAAAATTTTATACGTAATGAGGTTCTTGAGAGACCTGGGTTTATTTGGCGTATTCTCTATCTTGTTATATGTATGGTTATCTCGCTTTTATTGCTGGCATTTACTAATCCTTATAGAAAACTTATTGCATTCGTTGTTCCACTCTTTGTTATAATTTTTTCCTATATTACCTTTACCTCAAGAATCTGGCTGGATATGTTTTTTCCATTGTTGTCAACTGTAATTATAATATCTACAGACACTGTTTTTGCTTTCCTTTCGGAGTATCGTGAAAAGAAAAAAATAAAAGGGTTTTTCTACAAATATGTTCCGGATACTGTTGCAAAAGAAATAATAAAAAGCAGCAATCTTAATTTGGGTGGAAAAGTATATAACGCTGTGATTCTTTTTTCTGATATCCAGGGATTTACAGAGAAATCTGAAAAAATGAATGCTGAAGGTGTAATAAGTTTTCTTAATGAGTATCTTACTGCTATGGCTGATGTAATAAGGAACAGATATAACGGAACCATCGATAAATTTATAGGTGATGCTATTATGAGTATTTTTGGCGCTCCTGTAACGTATGGTGACGAAGTATCAAGGGCACTTAACTGTGCGCTTGATATGAAGGAAGAGCTTAAGAAACTAAATCAAAAGCTCAACCTCCCATTCGAATTAAAAAACGGTATAGGAATACATTTTGGAGAGGTAGTAATTGGCAATGTAGGAGCTCCTTTCAGAATGGATTATACAGCAATAGGCGATACTGTTAACACATCTTCCAGAGTGGAACACTTGACACGCGATCTTAACCAAGAAATACTTGTAACTGAAACTGTTTATGAAATGGCCGGAGATACCTTCATTTTTGAAGCTATGGGAGATTTTTCTGTAAAAGGCAAAAGCAAGCCTTTGAAGCTTTACTCACTTAAAGGGAGAAAAAATGATAAACAGAATAATTGATTATATCAAAGAACTGAATAAAAACGGTTATACCATAATATATGAAATAGATAATATAAATAATTATCAAAATGCTTTTGAAATACACTTTGAAAAGTGTGTTGCATCTTTATATTATTCTGAAAAAGTGAAATTGAAATTTTTTTCGGTAAACAAAGATAAACTTCAGTATATCTTGGTTCTGGACAAAATGATACGCGACTATCTGAAAATAGGAGATATTGCGCTTGAGGATATACTCTTTCAGGTAATGAAAATTACCACCTCTATTTCTGTTAACTCTGACATATATGAAACTTCTTCATCAATATTGGAACATATATCGAAAATTTTTAGTTTTTCTTCTTCTTCAATACTTTTTCTGAATGATGATGAGAAAAATCTTGAAACTAGATATATAAATAAGCTAAGTACCGAGAATAACGAGACCGGAATCCCGGTAAAAGGTACCCTTGCAGGAGAAAGCGTTTTGGTAAACCTTCCGATATGCGTTAATGATCCTTCTTTACATCCTGGATATATTACTATTGAAGGTTTTGACCCAGATTCCAAAAACATAATGAATTTTTCATGTATACCTTTTACCTTTGAAAATAAATCATTTGGTACATTGGTTTTTATAACCACAAAGCGCTATTTTGATCTTATCGATTACTATAGTTTTTTTCTAATCTCTCAAATTGTGTCCTCTGTTATGGAGGTGACTATTAAAGAAGAAAAAATAAAATCAATGCTTATGAGTACTTTGAATGCTCTTTTAAAAGCTCAGAATGTACGGGTCAAGAATGATTATGTTCACGAGAACAAAGTTCAGGAGCTAGCATTGAAAATAGCCGAAAAAGAAAAGGTATCTTCCGAAGATAAATGGATACTTAGTATGGCTACATATATATACGATATTGGAGAGATAGGGATACCTAACTCAATTCTTTCAAAAAAAGAGGTACTCACCGAAGAGGAAAAGAAAATAATACGCTCACACGTTGAACTCGGATATCAGCTTGTAAAAAATATACCGTCTCTTCCAGATAAACTTAAGACGATTATTCATCAGCATCATGAAAGATGGAACGGCGAAGGATATCCAACAGGGCTTAAGGGAGATGAGATAGATTTTTTTGCTCAGATAATAGGATTGTGTGACTCATATATTGCTATGACTCAGGAAAGACCTTACCGTTCGGCTTTACCAAAGGAAAAAGCTCTAGAGATCATTAGAAATTATTCGGGTATATTTTTTAATCCTTTACTTGTAAAGACTTTGTGCGAGGTGCTAGAATGACAGTATTCTTCTATTTTTTCCTTTCACACATGCTTGGTGATTACGTTTTTCAAACTTCCTTTATAGCCAGAAACAAGAATAAAAATATCTATGTGCTTATTCTTCATATTCTGATTATATATGCTTGCATGTACATTGTAATACTTCCAAAGGGTTTAACAAATAATTGCTTGCTTATCTTATTATCTGTGATGCATTTTTTTATTGATATCATCAAGTTCAAATATGGGAAAAACGATTTTTTCAAGGGTGCTGATTACTATCTTTTTGACCAACTGATTCATTTGTTAACTTTATTAATTGTTTCTCATTTTTTTGTCGGGCAGGAAATGTATCTGAGCTACGATTTGGTCTTAAAATCATCTGTAGGACTTTTCAATGCTTTTACTATAGGAATACTGTCAGGCTATATTTTTAACGATATGACAAAGTATAAAAAAGATTATTTTGGGTATTTAATAAGATTTTCAATTCCATTTCTACCTAATCTATGGTTCTTACTTTTATCTGTTCCGGTCTATGTATACTTTATTTTAAGATTCATGGATACGCAAAAGAGTAAACAGAACCATGAGAAACTTTTCTCGCTTTCATTAAGTTATATAATTACTATTATTATTCTGGAGGTGGCTTAAAATGATCAGGAAGTTACTGCTAATTACGGTTTTTATTCTCTCTGCCATAGGTTGTTTTGGATATATAAAAGCAACTGCTGATTCAACACAGCTTCAAATAGGAAAGGAAACAGTAATAACTATAGAAACTGATGGCGAAAGAGTTTTTGCAGACACAAAGATAGGAGGGTTTGACAACCCAGACGTTCTTTTTGACGGTATAGCCGTAAAAAACGGTAAGGTTTCTCTCATATTCCTTGCTCCGTATAAAGAAAACGTTGCTTATGTAAAATTTACCAATTCTAAAAAAGAAAGCACGGAAGTACATATTACCATATCAGATACCAAACTTGCCGGAGAGGCAGTGGCACTTAAAGTAACTAACATTAAAGGACCCTCTGTTTATAAAGATGCCTCATCAGATATATGGAATCCGTTAAAAAAAGATATGCTTATTTCTGAAGGCTACGAAATATTAAATCCCAAAGGAGCGTATGTAAAACTTAACGGTCCTCAGGAAATAAACATAGAGCTTACAGAAAACTCACAAATAATTTTTGAAACTCTTCAAAAATCTGGAGACGAAATAGATTTTCGGTACAAGGTAAAAAAAGGACTAACTTATAATACAATAGATAAAAAATTACTTCCTGGTTCAAAATTTATAGTTTCTGATAATCAGTCAGTAGTTGCCGGAGTACGAGGTACACGTTTTGCTTTTGAATCTGGTGAAAAATCTATAATCAGAGTATTCGAAGGAATTGTTTCGTTAAGTCTTGACGATAAAGCCTTGTTCGCAGATATGAATAAGATGGTTGTTTTTGATGTTTTCAACAAAATTGCCGATCTAAAAGAACTGGATATAAAAGAAGATGAGCTTATAAAAGAACTTGAACCTAAAGAAGAAGAGATAGAACCTGAAAAACAGCCGGATGAAAAGGAAGAAGATAAAACCGAAAAATCAGGATCAACATCAGATAACAAACCAGCAGAAGAAGCTGTAACGAGTGACTTAACCAATCTTAACATCGGAAACGTTAAAAAGAACGGAACAGACTACTTTATCTATTCTTTTGCCCCTGAATTTAAATTTGGATTCTTAAAACTTGGTATAGGATTAAATGCATATCAGAAAGAACTCAACGGTACTATGTACTACGGAATACCTTCAGCCACAGACAGCACAGATCCATTAAGCGCAGTTACGCTTAACAGACTGGGCATTGACCTTGGCTTTCTGAATCTTGATTACGGACGTTCGCCATACTATACATACGCTCTTGGAATGCTTGCAAACCGTTATTTTGTACCTAATGCTCTTGTTTTTGATACAGCTTTTAATCTCTACAACATAAGTGTTTGGGCACATATTCCTTATGAGTTAGCTTCATTTGTTCCATTTTCATTCAATCAGTCATCCCCATTATTCTCAGCAGGAATAAAGCTTAATGCTTTTGACACCATAATTGACGGAACATACATATATGAATCATCGGTACTTACATCAAAGCCTTTCGAGCATGCTGCAATACTTTCTTTATATAAAACCCTTTTGGGAATTAAATTTGGTGCAGAAGCAGATCTGCTTTTCGGTGGTTCACTGAAAGAAAAATTAGCATATGGAGGTTTTCTTGGATCATTCTTTGATATTCCTCCTTTTGCACAGTTCAGTCTTGGATTAAGCTATTCAGGAGATTATTTTGAACCCCAACTTTTAGGACCTTTATATGAAAGAAAAAGAGAACTTCAAACTATAAAATTGCCGGAAAAACCTTACGGACTTGGAGCAGTTGGGAACCTTTCTTTGAATATTTTCAATTTTGCATCTATTGATATAGGCTACAAGAATTACTTTTTGGGAGAAGGTCTTGATGTTCTTTCAGGAACTCTTGCCGTAAGCCTTAAAAATATCGTTGGCTCGATGCCTGACTTTACTGTTGGCGGAGCATATCTGAATAAAGGGTTATTTACAAACGGAACTTTCAATATATGGGATTCAGATACATTCTTTGAAGTCTATGTGTTTTATCCTGTTATAGGAACAAACGGTCTTAAGTACAAGTTCTACTATGATCCAGAAACTGCAAAATTTGTCAATTCGGTTATTTTTGAATCCAAGTAAAAACAGGCGGCCATGTGCCGCCTTTGTTGAGGTGCAATCATGAAAATCTTTGATAAACTAAAATTAATATCTCCTGATTTTGTCGGCATGCTTACCCCAGAAGGAATTAACGGCGAAGTAACAAATAATTTTTATACTTTCAGAACAAAAGATACAGAGATGCTTATCTACTTCAATGATTTTTATATGGTTTCTCCTCTTGATATAAAATCAATAAACTATCTCCTGGAAAAAGATACTGATAATTTTTCAAAATTACAAGATGAAATTGATTATACCAAGTTTGTCGAAGCAATTAAAAACCTGAATAAAGAGTATAAGCTCAATAAACTATTAATGTCTATTGAAAAAGAACTTGCCGCTCTTTTAAAGTGTGATGGGACATCTACACTCCTTTATAACGCTTCAAAGAATGTTCTTAATTTTTTTGTTATCTCAGGAAAAGCCAGCGGAAAAATTGAAACAATTGATGTTCCAATCGAAGGATCAATTGCCGGATATATATTTAAAAACGACCGCTCCTACATCTTCAACGATATAGAATCCACTCCCTTTCATTTTAAGCAAACTGACAAGAAAAGTGGGTTTCACACTTATAATATCATTGGAACAACCTTACGCTATCATAATATTCCGGTCGGAGTAGTTGAAGCAGTAAATAAAAAAAGTGGGTTTTCAGATATTGATCTTGAAATACTTGAAACATTTGCTATAATAATGTCAAACAAACTTCTAAACTCAAAACTCTATGAAGATATGTCCCGTCTTTCCAAAGATGTGATACTGTCTTTTGCAAGTGCAATAGACTTAAGGGACAAATACACGCACATGCATTCACAAAACGTTACAGCTTATTCAGTTAGTATTGCAAAAGAGATGGGGTATGACGATAACTTCACTGATACAATAGAAATAGCTTCTCTCATACACGACATAGGAAAGATTGGGATACCTGATGAAATACTTAATAAAAAAGATAAGCTGACAGAAGAGGAGTTTAATATAATAAAATCTCATACTACTCTTGGAGCCGAGATACTTTCGGATGTTGATCTTATAAACAATCAGATACTTAACGGTCCTCTTGAACATCACGAAAAACTTGATGGAAGTGGCTATCCTTATGGAAAAAAAGATGACCAGATTTCGGATATTGGAAAAATTCTTTCAGTTGCCGATATATACGATGCCCTGACTACCGAAAGACCATATAAAAAAGCATGGAATAAAGAAGATGCCATTGCTTTCCTTCGAAAGGATCAAGATATAAAGCATTCAAAAAAAGTAATCGATGCTCTAGAGTTATTTTTATCAAAAATATGAAGGTGATATAAGATGGGAATGGGAAAGTTTTTACTTGAACTCACTAAGATGTTCAGTATGTACCGCTGGAATACAAGGCCAAGTCTAATAAAGTTCACTGAAGCCGATAATGCTTATCATGGTCTCGTTCTATCGCTTTTTTCCATCTGCTCTCAGGAAAGCTCAACGGCAATGACATTTCTGAAAAAAAGAATTGTAAAGGAATTTCCCAAGATTGTGCTTTCAGATATATCCCTAGATACTAAGAATAGGATTATACTCAAGAATTCATCAGTATGGGATAAAGTATTACAGAGTACATATTGTGACCTTAAACTTATAATTGACGATGAAACTATAAACTCTGCCATTTTCATAGAAGATTCTCTTTCACAGGAAGATTCTAAAAAGAGTGCCCTTATCTCATTACTAGTGGCTTTAGGCGAAGTTCAATTAAACAGAAAAGTTTTTCCTCAGTACTATTCACAGTCATACGAAGAACTGAAAGAAAAACTTCAGCTCATGGACTACATAGGAAAAGATGAACTTATAGAACTTTCTGAATCACTTTTTCATACCACTCTTCGTTTAAATACCATAATACGCTGGAACAACAATCATCGAAATGTCATAAGTTCAGTTGCCTCGCATTCATTTTTCGTTACAGCTTCAACACTTTTTCTTACCATTATATACGGTTGTGATGAAAACACTGCTTACAAAGCCCTTGCCGCAGCAATACTCCACGACCTGCCTGAAGCATTCACAGGCGATGTTATCACACCCACAAAAAAGAAGGTTGAAGGCTTGGAAGAAATAATTTCCGAAATTGAAAATGATTTTATAGATGAATGGAAAGGGTCTAACTCATTAATAAAAGAAAAAATGGACTGTCTACAGGATTTTATGATAAATCCATTTGCGTCTGACTACGGAAGAATAGTTAAGAATTCCGATATTCTTGCTGCAATGACAGAGTGTGCCGTAGAGATAAAAACCGGAAATCAGAACGAGATCTTCAGAAAAGCATTTTTTTCATCTAAAAAAGAATTGAAAAAATATTCAGTAACTGACATATCCGATATACTTGATGAAATTGAATATCTTACATTTTTTTGATCTAGGTTATTTGAATTGAACCCCTTTAGTTAGACAGAATCTGACGAAAGGGGTTTTATTATATCAAGAAAAAGAAAGTATTCAGATGAGTCTAGACTTATGCTAGTTGCAGAAAGCTTTATTTATCTCCAATCCTAGATATGTATAATGGTAAGATCATCAGCTATACTATCAGTGAACGTCCGCATCTGAAACAGGTTTTTGGCTTACTTAAATCTGAGCTACTGTATCTTCGCGAGTTTGAAAGTTTTGAAGAGTTCCGCGAGGAACTTGAAAAACACATATATTACTACAATCATCATAGGATCAAGGGCAAGTTAAAAGGACTGAGCCCTGTTCAATACAGAACTCAGTCCTTTTTAATAGCTTAATGTCCTACCATATGTGTCTAACTTTTTGGGGTAAGTTTATTTTTCTATGGTACCAGTTTTTTATAGTCAACTAATTTTTATGCTCTGACAAATTTTTTGCTTCCATCCTGAAATTTAAACTTAACAACTATACCTTTTTGTGGTTTTTCTTGACCATTGAAAATTTTTAAAACATTGGTTTGATTTATCCCATTCTCCAAAGCTTCTGCAGAGATATGCGCCTCAAAAGGCTCCTGCGAATATATAAATACTGTGACTTCTGTCTCCTGCATAAGGAAAACCTCCTTTTAATCCGTTTTACGGATTCATATTATATAACCTTTGAAGAATCCATGATAAATGTGACCGGACCCTCATTTACAAGACTCACCTTCATTACAGCCTGAAAAACCCCTGTAGCAACCTTAAGATTGGTTTTGGAAGTTAAAATTTGTAGAAATTCTTCATAATCTTTTTTTGCCTTTTCCAGTCCTGCACTCTCAGAAAAAGATGGCCTGCGCCCTTTCCTGCAGTCACCATATAAAGTAAACTGCGATATTACCAGAAGTTCACCCGAAATATCTGTAACAGACAAATTCATCTTCTCTTGATCATCTTCAAATATTCTAAGATTAAGAAGCTTGTCCGCCATCCATTCAAAGTCCTCCCTTTTATCGGCATCCCTGAAGGCTGCCAAAATCATTAAACCCTTATTTATTGAACCTTTAGTTATATTATCTACATCAACCTGCGCATGACTGACTCTTTGTACTACACACCTCAAAATATACCACTCCTTATGAACGTCTTACCCCGCTTACTCCGTTAACCTCGGAAATCTTTTGTATGACTCTTGTAAGATGCTCTACATTATTTACCTTTACTCTCATCTTCGTCATAAGACTGTTAAGCTGTCTTTCCATCTCATACATCTCTATCGAAGCTCTTTCAGCGGTTATAACGCTTCTTATGGAATTCATAACTTCCTTGCTTTTCATCTCAATATTCAATGTTGCCGTAAAGATATAGCTATCGTAGGAGTTCCACGATACCTTTACAACTTTTTCATCAGATACATCCCTTATTATCTTACAATTTTTTCTGTGTATTCCTATTCCACGCCTGCTTAGAACACCTATAATCTCATCACCCGGAACAGGCATACAGCATTTGGCATAATAACTTTCTACCCCATCCATTCCCTGAATCAATACAGTTGGTTTGGAAGAAGAACTTTTACTTTTTATAGAAGACTGTTTTTTATCTTCTGTACCTATCACATAATTCTTTATAGTGACATAGTTGACATCATCCAACGAAAGCTTGGCATATAGATCCTCATCGTTTTTAATGTTAAACTTAAGATAAAAAGCGCTCTCCTTAAGCTTTAAGAGTACATCTTCTATTGAGAATCCTAATTTTTTTGCTATTTCCCTAAACTTATCCTTTCCCTGCTCTATTAAAAGCTGTTCATTTTTCTGTCTGTAATACTTCTTGATTTTACTCTTTGTTCTTGCAGACCTAGCATACTTAAGCCAGTCCATGCTTGGTCCCTGAAAGTTTCTATTGATTATTATCTCGACGACATCACCATTTTGAAGCTTATGAGAAATAGGAACAATCTTACCGTTAATTTTTGATCCGGCAAAATGATTGCCGACATCGGTATGTATTGCATAAGCAAAATCTATAGGAGTAGCATCTTTTGGCAAATGTATGATCTCGCCATGGGGAGTAAAGACGAAGGTCTCGGCAGTATCAAGCTCAGATTCAATTTCATTAAGGTCAAAAGCAGATTGGGCAATATCCTTATGCAGCTCCATAAGGTTTTGAAGGAACTTAATTTTTTCATGTCCTACCCCCATCTTATATGCCCAATGCGCAGCAAGACCGTATTCCGCCTCCTGATGCATCTGCCAATCTCGTATCTGTATTTCAAGAGGTTCACCTTTGTTTGTAATCACTGTAGTATGGAGCGACTTATATCCATTGAGCTTAGGCGTCGCAATATAATCTTTAATTCTGCCAGGTATCGGCGGCCACAGAGAGTGTACAATTCCCAACGATGCATAACACTGGTTCTGATTTTCAGTAATAATTCTCAAGGCTATGAAGTCATAAATTTCATCAAAGCTTTTTCCTTTACGAACCATCTTATCCCAGATACTGTAAATATGTTTAGAACGTCCATAAACCTTTGCGGTAATATTATGCTTGGTAAGCTCAGCATTTAATAAGTTTGAATACTCTTCAATACTCTTCTGTCTGTCAGAAAGCTTATTATCAACACGCACCTTTAACTCGTTATATGAGTCCGGATATAGATAGAAAAAAGATAAATCCTCAAGTTCAGCTTTTATGGTATGAATTCCTAAACGATGCGCAATTGGAGCATAAATCTTAAGAGTTTCCTGCGCTTTACTTGTCTGCTGAGCATGAGATGTATATGCAAGGGTACGCATATTATGAA